>CAYOVU010000208.1:0-27747 GCA_964407505.1 uncultured Acidobacteriaceae bacterium
GTAATCATCATCCAGCGGAAGGCTCCGGGCTTGTCGCCTTGCCGGGCCGAGCGCAAGCTCAATAGCATGGTCAAGCTGCTGGTGAGCAGAATGAACGTCATGAGGGCGACGTTGGTGATGCCATGGAACGGTCTGGGCCAATCCGGAGTGGCGTTGCGGATGAAGCCGTAAGCCACAAGGCAGCCGGCGAAAGTGGCCGAGTCGGCGATGATGAACAACCACATCGCCATCTTTTTTGCGGAAACATGAAATGTGGGCGCAGTCATTATCTCCGTGGCATCGGATCGCGACACCTGCCCATGTATTGAAAGATCGGCTTGGCTCACATTGCCTCCTACCTTCGAGTGTTACAGCTTCATCCAAAGCAGCAATAGCAGGTACAGCCACAGCGCGCCCATGAAATGCCAGTAGAGCGAAGTTGCGTTCAGGGTGCTGCGTTTCAGCACAAGATTGTTCAGCTTCCAGATGACACGGACAAGACCGCCGAGCCCTCCGAGGACATGCACGGCGTGGGTTACCGTTAACACATAGAAAAACGAGTAACTGATATTGCTGGCGAGTCCGAATCCCTGCGCCTTGAGTTGCAGCCAGGCCCAAGTCTGGGCGGCCACAAAGAGAAGGCCCAGAGCCAGAGTCACATAAAGCAAGCCCGCTGGAGCACCCGCCTGAGACTTCGCGCTGCTCATGAAGGCCGCCATCCGCCGACGGGCCATATCCAGAGTGACGCTGCTGGCGATGATGATCAGAGAATTGAAATAAAGAATCGGCGGCAGAGTGAAGTGGTGCCAATCGGTCGAATTGCCTTGACGAACGACCAGGGCGCTGGTGAAAGCGGCAAAGGTCATCGTAATCGCGGCCAACCCAACCCAGATTCCGGTGCTGGCCGGCGGAGGAGATGAATCCTTCACCAGCCGCATGTCTCCATCTGAGGGAACTAGATTCCGCCATCCGCCGTTGCCTGAGCCATGGCCCGGTAAGCGGTCGAGGTCTATTTTCGGCGGTTCGTGGATTGTGGTCGCCATACTGCTCACTCCAATTCTGTAGTGCTTCTTTGCGCCGGAATTAAAAAGCCCAAGCTCCTTTATTTCTCTTCGTCGGGACTGTGAACTTTCTCTGTCGATGTCTGCATGATGTAGTCGGCGGCCGCGCCCTCGACGCTGTACTGATACGGATCGTGATAAACGACAGGCATCGTAGCGCCAAAGTTATTGTGGGGCGGCGGCGTAGCGGTGCTCCATTCGAGCGAAGTGCCCTGCCACGGATTATCGTTCGGAGCGTGCGGGCCCTTGAACCGGCTGTAAATCAGGTTGTAGATAAAAATCAGCTGGGCAAAGCCGGTTACGAGAGCAGCTACGGTAATGAACTTGTGAACAGGGACGAGCGGGATCAGGTAGTCGTCGGTAAAGGCCTGATAGCGGCGCACGTTGCCCGCGATTCCGAGATAGTGAAACGGCATAAAGATGCAGTACGCGCCGATGAAACTGAGAATGAAGTGTGCTTTGCCCAAGGTCTCATTCATCATGCGGCCCGTCATCTTCGGGAACCAGAAATAAGTGCCGGCAAAGATGCCGAACATGGCCGCGACTCCCATCACCAGGTGGAAGTGGCCCACCACGAAATAAGTGGCGTGCAGCATGATGTCGAGCGAAGGCTGTGCGAGGAAGAATCCGCTGACGCCGCCGCTGATGAACATGGAAACGAAGCCCAGCGCGAATAGCGAGGCGGAATTAATCCGCAGCTTCGAGCCATACAGGCTGCCCAACCAGATCAGCACGATGATCGTGGACGGAATAGTGATGACCAGCGTCGGAAACGAAAAGGCCAGCGAGGAAATGGGATTCATGCCGCTCACGAACATGTGGTGGCCGTAAACCATGTAGCTGAGGACGGCCAGGGCTGCCATGGAATAGATAAGAACTCGGTGGCTGAGCATGGGCCGCCGCATGTTGGTAACGAGAACGTGGGAGACGATCCCCATGCCGGGGACGATGGCGATATAGACCTCGGGGTGACCAAAGAACCAGAAGAGGTGCTGCCAGAGTAGAGTCGATCCGCCAGAATGCGGCAGGACGTGATCACCGATCACCAGGCCAGAGGGAACAAAGAAACTCGTGCCGGCGACGTGGTCGAGAATCAGCAGGACGCAGGCAGGCATCAGAACAGCGAAGGCCGTCAAGCCCATGACTGAGGTGATGAACCATCCCCAGGCACTGAGGGGAAGGCGCATAAGAGACATGCCCTTGCAGCGCATGTCGAGCGTGGTGGTGATGAAGTTCAGAGAACCAAGCAGTTGACCGATGCAGAAGATGCCGATTGAGGCTGCCCAACAAATCACGCCCCAGCCCTGCCCGGGTCCGCCGACCGGCCCGATCGCGCTCAGCGGAGCATATTGGGTCCAGCCACCGAGGGTCGGGCCGTCGGGTACGAAGAAACTCAAAGCCATGACCACGAATGCCACAAAAGTGACCCAGAACGACATCATGTTGAAGTGCGGGAACGGCATGTCTTCAGCGCCGGTTTGAATGGGCAGAAAGAAGTTGCCGAACGCCGCAAACGGGGCCGTGGTCAGCACGAAAAAGACCATGATGGTGCCGTGCATGGTCATGAGCTGCAGATAGTACTCCGGCGTCATCACATCGCCGGGCGCGCCGCTGCTGGAAAGCAAATGCAAGCCAGGGATGGCAAAGCTACCCCATCCGAGGTGAATGCGCATGAGCCAGGAAAGAAACATTCCGAACACGGCCGCGACCAGAGCCAGCGCGTAATACTGCTTGCCGATGACCTTGTGATCGATACTGAAGACATGCTTCCGAATGAAACTTGTCGGAGCTCCGTGGCCTACCGCATGTGCTGACATATCGTGCATTGCACTCACCTCAAAGAGATGTTTTTAGTTGGTCCAGATCCGTAGAGGGCTAAAATAAAACCCGTTCATGTCAAAACTCTGCCCCGCCGGACATGCTTCAAAAGCTACTGTAGTGCAGCCTGCTGCTTGATCCAGGCATCATAATCTTCCTGGGACTTCACTTCGAGATAGGCCTTCATGTTGTAGTGTCCAAGGCCGCAAAGCTGCGTGCAAACGATTTCATACCTGCCGATTTTGGTCGCGGTAAAGTGAACCGACACATCCAAACCGGGGACAAAGTCCTGTTGTACCCGCAACTCTGGAACGTAGAAAGAGTGCCCAACGTCCTTGGAGTGCATCAGCAGGTGAACTTCTTTGTTCACCGGGATCGCCATCTCGGCGGTCACGATGTCATCTTTTGAATCTTGGTCATGCGTAGTGTCAATTCCGAAAAAGTTCGCATTCGCCTCGCTGATCTGGTCCGGGTGAATAGGACCGAAGGTTCCATCCGGACCGGGGTAACGGAAGTAAAATGCGAACTGGCCAGCCTGAGCTTGAACGGTCACAGCATCGGCCGCAGGCGGAGTGAGGTAGACGCTGGCCCAAGCCTTGGTGCCGAACACACCCAACGCGAGAACTTCAGTTCCCACCAACAGAAAGGCCGCGACCACCAGGCCCATAGCGCCGCCGGGAAAGCTTTTGATCTTTTCGCCGGGCGCGGGACTGGAAAACTTCCAGATAAAATAGGCCAAGAGAAGCTGCGAGGCAAGGAAGGAGATTCCGGCCTCGAGCATCGTGTCGGCGAACTGCTCATCGATGAGATGGCCGTGAACCGAAATGTCCTGCGGCATCGGCCACATGTGCATGACGATGGGAACCGCCGATGCAATTGCGATCAGCACAATCACTACCGCGAACATCTTCGCCATATCTGCCCGCCTCTAGCCGGAATGTTCCGGCCCAAATTGTCGAATCGCCGCAAGGTAAAATGCGGCGATTCGTTGAATAATGCAATAGTTCGGTCTAGTTTCTCGAGATTCTATTTCGCCTTAAATGTGAAATTAGCCGCTCCCGCTCCACCGGCGGCAACCGTAACCTTTTGGGTTTGGGTGCCAAGATCTTCCTGCCATGCGGTCACCGTGTAACTTCCAGGTGGAACATTGTTGATGGTGTAATTGCCGCTGTCGTCGGTCGTGGCGTAAGGTCCCTTCACCACGACAAAGTAGCCGTGCATCCAGGGGTGAATATTGCACTGCACTGGAATAAATTCCGTGGCCTTCCAACTCTTTTCGACGGGCGCTGCTCCAGGGGGCTGCGACTGATTCCAAGGAATGTTGCCCGTCATGGGGTTTGGGTTCGGGTGAATGTTATGCGTAGTCTGATCGCTGGTTTTCACTGAGAATTTCTGGTTCACGTCCATCGCCAAAACATGAGGCGTGTACATGCAGTTCTTCTGATCGAAAACTGGAACATTGGTAGCGGACGTCGGATTGCCGCTGTAACCTTCGCTAAGGTAAAGGACTACATTTTCCAAACCACCGCCGGAACCGACCACAACATTTTCCAAGTGCTGAGGGGTCGGATTCGCTTTCACGCAGTAGGGGTCCTTCGACATGTCGATGCCCTTCATGTGAGGAGCAGTGCCATCGAGTTTGACGGTACCGCTAATCTTGCCTTCTCCGGCAGCGCTGACCCTCGGTCCCACAATCAGTGCGGCACAACATACCAAAACTACCGCCGATAGTACGACAGTAAAGCTCAATCTATTCTTCATCGAAATTCTCCTTAGGAACCCGCAAGCTAAAACATTTCTACGTCGCTATTATATTCGCCACTATTGTCCCGTCGGAGCAGGGGCGTTGGGATCGACCGGCTTCAAACCGAGTTGCTTCGCCATTGCCTTTTCCTTGCTCTTCTGCGCCATAAATGTCCGCAGATAGAAGACCAAGTCCCATGCCTCGTCGGGCTTGATATTGTCGGCAAAGGAGGGCATCGGAGTTCCATCCAGACCAGTCATGAAGATTCTATAGATGTCTTTATCGGTGTCGCCGCACTTTGGTCGGGAGCCTTCCGTAAAGTTGTAGGCTTGGATAGGACGGCCCAGATCGTCAGTGAGTGTCGCCGCTGACGGACCATTTGCCATACCCTGCACGCCGTGGCACTTCCAGCATTGCACCCGAGCGAATACATCGCGGCCTGCCTTGATGCGCTCTGGCGTGACTTCCGGCTCCGGAGGAATCGTGATCGGCGTACCTGGCTTTTCATTCAGCCACCGCGGAGAAAAGTGCTTAACCCAAGCCACCAGGTCGGCGCGTTCCTGCTTGGTGAGGTTACTCCATTGCGGCATGTTCGAGCGGTCCATACCGCGACGAATGGTATCGAAAAGATCCTCGTCGGTGGGCAAGGTTCCGGTCGGAGTAGAGCGGCACTTAAATACGCCCAACTGGAAGTCGCGGGGCTTGGGGTCGACCCAGGGAAAGTTTTCGCCATTCCCGTCTCCCAACACGCCGTGGCAGCCGACACAGAATCGGCGGTAAGGAGCCCTGGCATCCTTGGCATGGCCGGTAATATTTCCGATGTGGCTGTCCATGCCAATACGCGTCTCTACATCGAACGTTGAGAGCTGAGCCCAGGAAGGCAGCGGCAGCGCCAAAACCGCAGCTGCGCCGAGTAAAAGCGACCACTTCCGCAATCTTGTCCGCATGTCTATCCCTCTCCTAGAAATCAAAGTCAAATCCGAGCAGCAATTCGCTGGTATTCACGTTGGCGGCGTTCAACCCAAGGGTTGGCCCGGTGCCATCCTGATGCAGCCAGTTGTATTCGTTGTGCCAGGCAAAGCCGGCCCGGCTGGTCATGAATGGGTTGTACCTATAGCCGATTGTGTAGGTCGTGATGTTGCCCAAGTTCGAAGCGGACGGACCTCCGATTCCGGTATATCCCGATCCGTTTGCCTGCTGCGACATCCGAATCGTCTCGAAGCGTCCGATGAAAATCAGTTGTGGGCTGTAGATATAGTGTGGCTCGAGCAGGATTCCATTCCAACTTGGATTGCGCGACCCCGTAGGCAAAGTGCTTCCAATCGTGTTGTTGTTGGGAGCGACGCCATCGATGAAGTCGCCATAACCTTGGCCAAACCAGGCGTTATCCTCGCCGTGCTGAGTAACGACCTGCAGATCCAGATGCTGGCCGAAATAGAATTGCCCAACAAAACCTTCGCGGCTGAAATTCTTGTTTCCGATTGCAGCGCCGGGAATTACCGTGCCGCCGCCCGAAGGTCCGCCGTTTTGGGTCAGCCAAGTGGTGGGAGCCTCGCCGACCATGGCATAGAAACCAAGTCGCTGCACGCCAGCCCTGCCGGCATCAAAGGCTTGGCTGGCGGTAAAGAATCCCGTATAAGCGTTGCCGTAAGGGAGTTGGGTTGTGCCGTCATTCGAGCTAAGTATGGAGGCAGAGTAACGCGTGCGGTCGTCGAAGGAGTGGCCGAGCACTTCAACGCCGAGTTGGTTGTCGCCCATTTGCCCGAAGATATTACCGTCGTTCACCGGAATGAAGTGGTAGAGCTGGTAAATACCGCCGTTGCCGGTGAGGGTGAGGATGCGCTTCTCAGACAAAAGATTGTCGAGTTCAAACTTGCCCAGCTTCACGTTGAGCCACGAACTGCCCCACAGGTTGTCGAGGCGGGCCATGACGGTTTCAAAGTGAAAAGCACCGGTCGGGTCGGAAGAAGGCAGCAAGTAGAACGAGAAGTTCTTTTCCAGCGTGCCGCCGGTGTGGAAATCAAGACCGCTTAGGTCGAAGCCGGAAGTGGTTACACGCTGAACGGCAACTCCCGTCGGCGTCGTACTTCCAGCCGAATAGGTGTCAACCTCGACCTTGCCGGTGCTTACCCGATGCCAGATGGGCGTCATGCGGAAGGTGACCGGCCAGTAGCCGGGATTCTGCCAGATCGGAGCATCGCGATCATTCATCAGCTGATAGCCGTTGTCCTTGAACTTCTGGCCGAAGTAATTGAGCATCGGCCAGGACTCATGGCACGCGGAGCAACGCAGGCCGTATTTTCGCGCGAACGCGGGGAGGGCATGCGCGGGCTGACTGCAAGTGAGCACGACGGACGCGAAAACCAGAGCGACAGCCGCAATGGAAGTCGCAAAGTGACAGATGTTGCGCAGACGCAAACCACGCAAAGCGTGCATAGCCGGACTCCTCGGCAAGATTGGATCAAGATCTGGCATGTGGAAACTATTTCCCATAAGAGAGAATGGGCACAAACGCGACAGCCGAACAAGATCGAACAAGAGACGTTTCGCCATTCTGATACGAGTTAGAAGCGAGCAGAGGTCCTACCACTCTACCGGGGCGGAATCCTACTACGGGCCGAATACGAAGTTCAAGAGCTTTTCGAGATTTTTTTTACAAAAATTTTACAAGTTCGAGATTTTACAAAGTTTTACAGACCCGCGGTCACGAAACCATCGCTCCACGCCATCCTCGACTCAAATTCGTTGGAGGAGTTGACAGCGTTGCGCCAGGAGTATGAGACTCTGGGAAGTCGGAACCCCGGTCCGCGGATAGGTTGGGGCAAATGGTTCCAGAGTTGACATCTCGTCTTCAGAAGGGAAATTCGCACGATTCCAGAGTATTTTCGTCGATTTAGCGGGCTCGCCGCAGCTCTAACCGGTTCTCTTGGTCTCTCGCTGCTGCCGCTGGTTCTCATGCTCCTTGCGGCCACGGTTTCGCTCGCCGGTCGGGACAAAGAGAAGTTGTCCTACGGCGAGGGCCTGATCGTAAACATCCCCATGCCGGAGAGCGAAGTCGCTCAGGTTGTGCAAGACGTTACGGACAACGGCGTGATTCGAGGAACCAAGGAATACAACAAAGACGAGTTTGTTTCGGGCGCCAAAGCCGCCGCTACCTCACCCGTCTTTCCCGGATGGAGCGGGGGCGGAAAGGTTTTCTACAAAGTACGCGAGCACGCGATCGATCCCCGCAACTTCAAAGACGGCGGCGATGTAGGAACACTAGTGGTGCGCTATGTGGTCCAGCCGCAAGGTGAAAAGAACACGGTGCTGCGTATCGACGCGCTTTTTCAAGAAGACTTTCGTCGTACGGTCCATCAATCGGACGGCTCGGTTGAAAACAGCGAATACAAAGATATCCGGGAGCATCTGGAAAACATCAAGTTGATGCAGAACGAAACTGCCGAAGTAGAGAAAGAACGGCAGGCAAGGCTGGCAAAGAAGCAAAACTTCGCGATGCGCGAGGACGCAGACGCAGTGAGAGCCCAGCAATCGACGTCCCGTACGCTTTCTCAGGATGTTGGAAGTCCGGATTCTGCCTCGACTGACCCGGCCATGCAGTCTTCAAGCCGGGACCTGAGTTCGAACGAATCGAGTGTAATTCAGCCCGCGTCAACTACATCCGGGCAAACTCAGCCGGCTCAAAGCTTGGAAGAGCGCGTTAAGGAACTTCGCAAACAAGTTCAGCGGCTCGTAAAGGCTCCGGGCGCGCCTCTGAAATCTGCGCCGTTCCACACGGCGGGCACACTGCAGTTACTGGGAACTGGTACGGAAGTCCTGATTCTCATAAACACTCCGTACTGGTACGGTGTGGAGACGCACGAGGGACAACACGGATGGGTTATGCGCGACCAACTGGAGCAGCCCTGAAGCTTACTAGGGCAGGTTCTCGTCAAACTCTCTGGCACACCTTGCTGGCAGTGGTCGTGTTGTTTACGACCATAAGGAGCGTCTGGGCACAAGGCGGCGGATACGAGCGAACTTTCTCGCAATCCAAGGCCGTGGTAGAGAAAGTCCTGAAAGAGATGCAAGCCGCTTCATCCGGGCGACTGCCAGTGCTGGCTGGGTTCGCGAGCTCTGCCGACCACCCTCTCGAACGTTATCAGCGCGGCTACTACGAGTCTAAGTTTCAAGTCACCGCGGCTCCTTCCGGTGGATCGGTTGTGCGGGTCAGTGTGCAGGTTACGGCTTGGTACGCGGACCCGACGAATACTCACTCCGGTTATCAATTACTGACATCGAATGGCCGGCTCGAAGCGGACCTGCTGGATCAATTAGCCGACCAGTTGGCACTCCAAACTTCGCCGGCAGGTACGAATCCCGCAGCAACCGCTGGGACTTCTTCAACTTCTGCTGGTCGAGGTTCGAAAACTGCCGTTTCAAAGACTCCAGAGGCGAACGAACCCAGCATTTCCGCTCCAGTGCCTAGACTGCCCGAAGTCAATGGCGGTATTTCCTCATCGTTGGCCCAGAGTCTCGCCGACCAGGAGAAGAGCCGCGCTCAGGCCGGATCGAAGAAGCCAGAAGAGAAGGGCACCGGCGGTCCGCTGCAAACTGAAGCAGAAAACCTGGAGGAGATTCTTAAGAACCAGGCTCATCCGAAAAATCTGGTGGCGGTAAAGAAGTCTGGGACCCCAGTGGTCTCATCGGCCAGTTTGAGTGCAAAAACTTTATTTCTGGCCAGCGCGCACGACGAGTTCGAAATGCTGGATTTCAACCGGGATTGGGTTCATGTGCGCATTTCAGGTTTGTCGCGCGGGTGGATCTGGCGAAATAACCTGGAAATGCCCGATAGCGTTCCGGATGCCGATTTGCCGACAAGTCCCGCACCGGTTCCGGTTGCCGCGGAGTTATTTCATGTGAGCCGTGAAGAAACAGCATTGTTCCCGGGAGATTGGGGTCCGCTAAGAGGGAAAAATGTGAGAATCGTTTCGGTAGAAAATACCAACGAGACTGGGAAAGATCCAAGTCCCCAGCTCAGGCTGGAGTTCGCCAAGTCGGTGTTGGACCAGAGCTACACGGAAATAGCGCAGAAGTTTCAGGATCTGGCGGGAGTTGTGCTAATCTTTGACTCCGCCGACGGCGGGATGATTGCAGCGACGTTTCCCACATTGAAACAATGGAAGGCGGGTTCACTATCGGATGCCGCGCTGTGGCATCAATGTTTTTTTGACCCGCCGGAGACCTTCACCGATGCTGGAGTTTCGGCGAGCCAGTAATCTGCCTGACAGCTTGGATTCACGGACTTCTTGTATGCAGTTCCGGTTCGATTTGCATAATCCCTTCGGAGTTTTGACTTGACTTTCGAAAGCCATCGGAGTACCTATGCAATCCTTGGGCTTGTGGAACCACCCGTCTAAAATTGCGTGCAATAATATGCGGTAGGACAACCACACCACCAATCTTCCAATGAGCGCGATTACGCAACCACTGGTTCTACTTCGAAGGCAGGCCACTTCTGTCCTGCGCGACTATGCCGAACTGATGAAGGCCCGTGTGACTACTCTGATTGTGATGACCGCATGGTGTGGTTATTATTTCGGGGCACAGAAAGCGGGGGTCTCATCGCTGAACTGGGGCTTGCTGCACGCATTGCTGGGAATCGGACTGGTCTCCAGCGGGACCGCGGCGCTGAACGAAGTAATGGAGCATGAAGTGGACGCGAACATGCGCCGGACGGCGATGCGTCCGCTGCCGGCTGGTCGCATGAGCCTGCTTCATGCCACCGTTGTCGGCTTGGCGGCCACCTTGGGCGGGTCGATTTATTTGGCGTATTTCACGAATCCGCTGACCGGACTGCTGACTTTCCTGACTTCGGTCGTGTATCTGGCAGCCTACACGCCGTTGAAGCGCGTCTCACCAATTTGCACTTTCGTGGGAGCTTTTCCGGGAGCCATGCCCGGAGTTTTGGGTTGGACTGCGGCGCGAGGACAGTTGGAATGGGGCACGCTGATATTGTTTGCCATCCTTTTCGTGTGGCAGTTTCCCCATTTCTTCTCGATCGCATGGTTGTACCGCGAAGATTACGCGCAGGGTGGAATTCGCATGCTGCCAGTGGTGGAAGAGGATGGACGATCCACGGCTAGGCGCATTTTAATTTATTCTTTGATTTTGATTCCGCTGAGCACTTTGCCCAGCCTCTTCGGAATGGCGGGCAAGATATATCTGGTGGGAGCGGTGATCCTGGGCGTCGCCCTTTTCTATTTCGGCGCCCGTCTGGCGCTGCTTAAGCTGCCTCTTAACAATCCGCGATCGAAAATGTTGGCCCGCCATGTCCTGCAGGCTACCGTGATTTATCTTCCGCTGCTGTTCGCACTGATGATGGGGAACGCGTCACGGCCCTAAGTGGAGCGCGACACTGATTGGAGCAACTCCGCGGTTCCTCTGCTCAAGCCCGAGAAAGCAAATCCCGTCTACTGAATCGAGCTGCCCACCTGCGAGAACACGTTGCCCGCGTTCGACCCGATCAGCCTGACCGTGCCCACGACGATAACGAGAATCACGGCCAGCATCACGGAATATTCGGCAATGTCCTGCCCTTCTTCGTTCGACCAGAGTTTGTTTAGCAAATTTTTCATAATTTTGTCTCGACTTAAGCTCCCGAAACTGCCGACGCCTTTGTGAGCGCATCTTTGCCGGAACAAGCTAGATTCAGTCCCCAAGGTTCTTTCTCCTGCGCAACCGCCTGCAGGCCGACCTGGTATTCGTGAGTCCCTGCCAGCAACCTGGTCCATACAACCGTGAATTCTTTCTTGCGCTGGTGATAGAAAATCGTCAACGTTTCCGGAACCTTAACGTCCAGGCGAATCGCCCCAAGGCGCGCCCCGGTCGGGGTAAGGTCGAGAGTGTGTGCCAGCACTTCAAACGACGCGCCCGAAGCGTCTGTCCCCCGCACTCGCACCGGCAGTACGGCCTTAAGGCGGTCTTTCGTGCGCCGGTTCTTCTTGTCTCTGATTGATCGCATTTTCGGTCTTGAAACAGTGTGCAGGAAACTTCGTGAGTCGAAAATAGCTCCGACGGGGGAGTCGCAGGCACAGACGAGGGGGGCACGGAGGTAACTTAGCCGCTTCTCATGGGACAATAATGCATGCCAAATCAGACGCCTGCGCCGGTTCCAGACTTTCTCTACGGAACCGCCTGGAAGGAGGAGCGCACCCCGCTTCTGGTCGAACTAGCAATCCGGATGGGTTTTCGCGGCATCGACACAGCCAACCAGCGGCGGCATTACTTCGAGGCCGGCGTGGGCCAGGGATTGGCGACCGCGTACGCAGCGGGATTATCCCGCGCAGATCTCTTCCTGCAGACGAAATTTACCTATCGACCGGGCCAGGACCATCGCCTGCCCTACGACCCAGCAGCCAGTCTTCCGGTGCAGGTCGCGCAGTCGATGGCCAGTTCCTTGGAACATCTCGAAACCGACTATGTCGACAGCTACGTGCTGCACGGACCCGCCGCTGGCCACGGCTGGAGCCGTGCTGATGCCGAGGTCTGGGAGGCGATGATCCGAGAGCGCGATGCTGGCCGCACGCGCATGCTCGGAGTAAGCAACGTTTCCTTGTGGCACCTTGAGCAGATGACGGCCGACCATGCCGAACTTCCCGCCTTCGTGCAAAACCGCTGCTTTGCTCGTCTGGGGTGGGACCGCGAAGTGCGATCGTTCTGCAGCGAGCGGAAAATCACTTATCAGGGCTTCTCGCTCCTCACCGCAAATCCTGAAGTGCTGCAGCATCCGCTGGTTGCCGGCCTGGCCGCGCGCTCCAACGCTACCCCAGCCCAGGTTGTATTCAGCCTCGCACGATCGATTGGCATGCTGCCTCTGACCGGAACTTCTGACGCCGAGCACATGAAGCAGGATCTTGCCAGCCTCAGCATCGCGCTGCCGCTTGATGCCGTGCAGGTAATCGAGTCTCTGGTGGGCTAAAAAGGCGAAGGTAAGTTAAAGCGTGGCCACGCGCCGCTGCACCAGCAGGAAGTACAGACCCAGGGCAATTAGCAGCATTCCATTTACCGTCAGAACTACCGGCGCGGTAAACAAGGGAACCAGCCATCCCGACAACAGATTCCCCATGGGCATGCCGCCGCGAAAGGCGAAGTTGTAAACGCTCATCACGCGTCCGCGCATTTCGTTCGTGGTCATCAACTGCACCAATGAATTGACAGTGGCGAAAACCGCCATCATGGCTGCCCCGACCAGCACCAGCATCAAACCACTCAACGGCACGGCTTTCGACAGCGCAAAACCAAGAATTCCCGCACCCAGGCAGATCAGCGCACCGAGGGCAACCAGCCCTTTTCTTTTAAAGTTTCCGGCCGTCGCGATCGTCAGAGAACCAAAGATCGAACCGAGTCCCATTAGCGCGAGCAAGTTGCCGTAAGTTTCCGGGCCGCGATGAAAGATGTCTTTGACGAAGACAGGAATATAAGTGCGCATGGGCATGCCCAGGGCGGTCATGCAAAAAGCCAGGATAATCAATGCCTCCATCGAGGTTTGCTTGCGGGCAAAGGTGATGCCCTGCTTCAGGCTGGTGAACATCGACTCTGTAGTCTTCAGTGGGAGAAAGCGCGTGCTGATGATAGATAACGACACAATCGGCGCCAGGAATGAAAGCGCGTTCAGCCCGAAGCACCACTTCTCCCCCAACTTGGCAAGCGCCTGCCCTGCCAACGCTGGCCCGACCATCACCGCAATATTGAACTGAATCGAATTCAGCGCGATGGCATTCGGCATGTCTTCTTTCTCGACCAACGTAGGAATCAGCGCCTGATAGGCCGGTCCGCCGAACGCCTGTGCGAAGCCCGAAATGAAAGACAAACACAAGATGTGCCACACGTGCACCCAGCCCGTTGCCACGAGAATGGTGAGCAGCCCCGCAGATGCCATCTGCAAGTATTGGGAGCCGAGCAGGATAAGTCTGCGCTCCACGCGGTCAGCGACCACGCCACCGATCAGGGAAAACAGAAAGATAGGAATGCCTCCAAGAAACTGATCGAGCGCCAGTAGAAAAGCCGAATGACTGAGGCGATAAATCAGCCAGCCCTGTGCAACAATTTGCATCCAGGTGCCGATGCTGGACGTGCATGCGCCAAACCACATCAGGCGGAAGTCACGATACTGGAACGCTTTGAAGACCCGGCCGAACAGTTTGACGTCTCCCGAGGCTCAGCAGGAGCCTACTATGAGACTGTATCAGAGGGCGTTGGGTTAGCTGCGGGTTACGGATGGACGCGAAGAGGCTGCGCTTGCTGTCTAAGCCGCCGTTTCTTCTTCGCAGCACATAAGAACTCTCTCAGCAATCTGAATTGGACGGCCATCCGTGGCATACTCGTGCTTCGCAAACTTCAGGAGGCTCATGAGGCGTTCCATCCTCGCAGTGCTCGTCATCGGTTCGTTTCTACACTCAGCAATTGCAGGTTCGCCCGACCCAGACGAGGGCGATGCCCTCGACGGATTTTCAACGCAGCATGCCCGCACCGAGCGCGACTGGGAGAAGAAATTCCGCGCCCTGCCCGATGGTCAGAAGCAACGCGACTACATGCAATTGCTGAGCGCCCGCCCGCATCACGTGGGCTCGGCTTACGACAAGCAGAACGCCGAATGGATTCTATCGAAATTCAAAGAATGGGGCTTGGACGCCCACATCGAAACATTCAGAGTTCTATTCCCTACGCCCAAGCGCCGCCTGCTGGAGCTGTTGGCGCCCACCCACTACATAGCCAAACTGCAGGAACCGAAATTGGCCGACGATCCAACCTCGGGTCAGCAGGACGAGCAGCTTCCCACTTACAACGCCTACTCTCGCGACGGAGACGTCACCGCGCCGCTGGTGTATGTGAACTACGGTTTGGTCGAGGATTATGAGCGTCTTCAGCGTCTCGGCGTTTCCGTGGAAGGGGCGATCGTAATCGCGCGTTATGGCAACTCGTGGCGCGGAATCAAACCGAAGGTCGCTGCTGAGCATGGCGCCGTGGGCTGCATCATTTACTCCGACCCGAAAGACGATGGCTACTTTGGCGGCGACGTTTTTCCTAAAGGGCCAATGCGTCCCGAGCAAGGTGTGCAGCGCGGTAGTGTGTTGGATTTTGCCTCTTCTTACCCCGGCGACCCGCTCACTCCCGACCGAGGCGACCCAAACGCGCCTCACATGACTGCGAGCAACGCTCCCAGCATTACCAAAATTCCGACCTTGCCCATTTCTTACGGAGATGCGCAACCTCTTCTGGCCGCCCTCACCGGACCCCTTGCTCCCGAAGAATGGCGCGGTGCGTTGCCAATCCCTTATCACGTTGGTCCCGGCGCGGCGAAGGTGCATCTCGTGGTCGAAAGCAATTGGGATTTGAAAGATGTGAACGACGTGATCGTCCGCATTCCCGGCGCCGTGGAGGCCGATCAGTGGATCGTGCGCGGCAACCATCACGATGGCTGGGTCAATGGCGCCGAAGATCCAATCTCTGGTCAGGTCACGCTGCTCGAAGAGGCCCGGGCTTTTGGTGAATTGCTGAAGCAGGGTTGGAAGCCACGCCGCACCATAATTTACTGCGCGTGGGATGGCGAAGAACCTATGCTGCTAGGTTCAACTGCCTGGGCTGAAACTCACGGGCGCGAGTTGCAGGAACACGCTGCCGTCTACATAAATTCCGATGGCAATGATCGCGGCTACCTCACGATGGAAGGTTCGCACTCACTCGAACACTTCATGAACGGAGTGGCGCGAGACATTGAAGACCCCGAGACCAAGCTCAACGTCCTGGAACGCGACCGCCTGAAGAACATCAACCGTGCGAAATCCGATGAAGAGCGCAAAGAGTTCCGGCAGCGGCCTGACCTGCGCATGGAAGCTCTTGGCTCCGGCACCGATTACACCGCCTTTGTCGATCACCTCGGTATCGCAACCCTAAACCTTGCCTTTGAAGGCGAGGACGATGGCGGAATCTACCATTCCATTTACGACGATTTCTATTGGTACACGCATTTCTCCGATACAAACTTTGCCTACGGTGTGGCTCTCTCGCAAACCATCGGCACTGCCGTCATGCGGATGGCCGACGCCGATATTCTTCCTTTCGAGTTCACCGATTTTGCCAACACCATGGAGAAGTACAACAAGGACCTGCAGAAACTTTTGCAGAGCAAGCAGGACGAGGCTCGTGAACGGGAACAGGAATTAAAAGAAGGCGCATATCGCGCGGCGATCGATCCGCGCAAGCCGACCGTCGCGCCACCGCCGGAAGACATTCCTCCGCACCTGAATTTCGCGCCGTTGGAAAATGCGCTCGACATACTGAGCAAGAGTGCCGAGCACTACAAATCCGCATTCAACAAAGCTGAAGCTTCCGGATTCCAAAGCAACGACAAGCAGTCAATGGCTCTGAACCAGAAATTGCTGCAAAGCGAACGCCGCCTCACCGATCCAGTCGGCCTTCCACGCCGACCCTGGTACAAACACATGATCTACGCTCCGGGCGTTTATAGCGGCTACGCGCCTAAAACTATGCCTGGCATTCGTGAAGCCATCGAACAACGACGCTGGCAGGAGGCGGACACCGAGATTGCTCACGTCGCAAAGGTGCTCGAAGGCGAAGCGACTCTAATCGAGTCGGCTGCGGCCGACTTAGATGCCTTCTCTAAGTAGCGCGAGGAGTTAAGGCTGTCGCGGCGGTAGTGGCTCATTTTGAAATCCTGAGTGCGCATCCTCCTATTGGCGTCATCCTGACCGCAGCCACTTTCAGGCGGAGCGAAGAGCCTGCCCTGAGCGAAGTCGAAGGGATCTCCCGCTTGACCGGTCCGGCGCGTACGCCAAATTGCACCACACTGAAATTCAAAACCTTAGGAAATTCAAAACCTTGGTCTTGTCCTAAACTTGCGTTGAATCACTTTTCGTTTTGAATTCGCGTTTCGCCCGCCGTCGAAGCTGGCATTACCGATCACATATGGACTTTGAATGAATTGTTGGGGAATGCTTGAGGAGAGCCTTTAGGAACGCATCAGATGTTGAGTCTCAGGAGTCTTGCATTCATCCTGGCGTCAGCGAGACGGCGCGCACGCGCCTTATCCTCCGCTGCTCTCCATTCTGCCGAGAAAGCGATGTTTAGCGGGAGGAAGAGGAAGAAGAGGAAAATGGCCACAAAAAGGGGAAGAAATATGGCTACAAATGTGGCGGCGTCCATGTCACTCTCCTACAAACAGTCTACACCAGTCCAAAATACAATCAACGCAAGTTTAGGACACTACCAAAACCTTAGGAAATTCAAAACCTTAGGAACCCAACCTAGATGGCTTCTCGAGGAAAACATCGGACCGTGAAGCATACAAAAGAACACCAGAAAGAAAAACAGTGGTGGCTCAGCTTGGCTTACGCGCTGGGCCGGTTGCGCCGTGTCGGCCCGTTTTGCTAGAAGCCAGTAGCCAGTAGCTGTTTTGCGGGGCTTCGGGATGACGCCGACGGGGAGAAGTGTACGCTGCTTTTTCAAACTGGCCCACTACCGCCTCGACGCGTGACTACTGAAGGTCTCAGTGTAAAATCGATAATGGATTGATGGGTCTGATTCTCTATTTCGCGCTGGGCGTGGCCGTGGTTGGAACTCTTTCCTCCGCGGTTTTTCTTGGCCTCGTCGTCGTGGCAGTCATTCGGTTTCACGCGGATGCGCGCAAGCAGCTTGCCTCCATCCCCGATAATGCTCATTTGCCGCCTGTCTCGGTTCTAAAGCCGTTACACGGCCTTGAAGCACAGCTCAAAGAAAATATCGAAAGCTTCTTCCGGCAGGATTATCCCGACTACGAAATTCTATTTGCCGCAGATACTGCGGATGACGCCGCATTGGACGTTGCGCGGGAGGTGTGTGCACGCTACCCGGACATCCGCAGCCGCATTCTCGTCACCGGCACACCGTGGCCGAACCCGGTGGTGTATTCGTTTCATAGCATGGCTGAAGTCGCGGCCCACGAGATTCTGGTCACCACCGACAGTGATGTCGAAGTCACTCCGAACTATCTTCACGAAATTGTTGCGCCCTTCCTCGACCCGCACGTTGGAATGGTCACCTGCGTCTATCGTGGCAAGAATGCGGCGGGACTCTTCTCTGGGCTGACCGCGATCGGCATGTCGGTTGAGATGACGGCAGGAGTGCTTGTGGCAAATCTGCTGGAAGGAATGAAGTTTGGCTTGGGGCCTACGACCGTGGTCCGCAAAGATTCGCTGGCGAGCATCGGAGGTTACACTGCGCTGCAGGACTACATCGCGTACGACTTTGCCATTGGTAATTTGATCGCGAAAGCCGGCTACAAAGTCGTACTCTCGTGTCATGCGATAGACCACGTCGTAAATCAGAAATCCTTCCGGCATATGTGGCAAAACCAGTTGCGCTGGGCGCAGACCACGCGCTACTCGCGCCCCAAAGGCCACTTCGGCAGCGGACTGATTTTCGCCATGCCCTACGGTCTGCTCGGATTTCTCGCGGCTGCACTGCTTGGGCACTGGACAATCGCCATCGCATTCCTGGCAGTTGCCGTGTTGAATCGAGTGATTGAAGCATGGCTCGTGGGCTGGACTGTGGTCCGTGATCCGAACGTACGACGCGCGCCATGGCTCTATCCGCTGCGTGACTTGCTCGGTTTCACCGTCTGGTTCGCCAGCTATTTGAAGCTTCGCTATGTCTGGCGCGATAGCCGCTTTGAACTGAAAGGAACGCGCATCGCGTTGCGCCAGACATCTTCGGATAGTCGATAAAATTCTCTTGTGGGGCTCGTGATCCGAGAGCCGCTAACACTTGACTTTTCCTTGGAGGCTTTGTTGCGAGTTTTCGTAACCGGTGCGGCTGGATTTATCGGCAGCAATATGGTGGACCGGCTTCTAGCCGCGGGGCATCGCGTCGTCGGGTTCGACAACCTGTCGACCGGGCAGCGACGGTTTCTGGGAAACGCATTAGCGCACCCTCAATTTACTTTTTGTGAAGCCGATCTGCTCGACCGACACAGTCTCATGGAGGCAATGAACGGTACAGAACTTGTCATTCACTTCGCGGCCAATGCTGACGTGCGTTTCGGCACTGAACATCCGCGCAAGGATCTGGATCAGAACACAATCGCAACCTGGAACGTACTGGAGGCGATGCGAGAAACTGATTGTAAACGTATGGTGTTCTCTTCCACGGGTTCAATCTACGGAGAGCCGGACATCTTCCCGACGCCAGAGACGTGCCCCTTCCCCGTTCAAACTTCGCTGTACGGCGCCTCCAAACTCGCTGCGGAAGCCTTGATTCAAGCCTATTGCGAAGGCTTCGGACTGCAGGCCTACATTTTTCGCTTCGTATCGATTCTCGGTGAGCGCTATACCCACGGGCATGTGTTCGACTTCTATCAACAACTGGCCGAGCATCCCGAGCATCTCCATGTGCTCGGCAACGGCCACCAGAGAAAATCGTATTTATATGTGCAGGATTGCATCGATGCGATCCTGACGGCGATCGAGAAGGCCGATGCAAGAGTAAACATTTTCAACCTGGGGACTGACGAATACTGTGAAGTCAACGATTCCATTGGTTGGATCTGCGAGTATCTAGGGCTGCATCCGAAGCTGACATACTCCGGCGGGGAGCGCGGCTGGGTCGGCGACAGCCCTTTTATTCTGCTCGACTGTTCGCGAATTCGCTCCCTGGGATGGCGGCCGCGGCTCACGATCAAGCAGGCGGTTCTGGCTACCATCAAGTTCGTCAGCGCTGATGCAGCCGCCGTGAAGTCGGAGATTTAAATACGCTATACTGATGCGCTTTATGCGCGCCTGCCCCAAGGAAACTCTCTTTTGATTATTACTCGAAGCCCGTTGCGAATTTCGTTAGGTGGCGGGGGCACCGACCTTCCTTCGTATTATCGAAACCACGGCGGGTTCGTGCTATCGGCCGCCATCAAGCAATACGTTTACATCACCATCAATGAAGCTTTTCGTCCACGGATCATACTCAAATATTCCAAGCTTGAGGATGTGGAACACTGGGAGGAGATTCAGCATCCAATTTTTCGGGAAGCGATGCGGTTGACCGGTGTGATGGGACCCTATCTCGAGATTGTGAGCCTATCCGATATTCCGGCTGGTACGGGGCTGGGTTCGTCGGGAAGCTTTACAACCGCGTTGTTGCGCGCTCTACATACGATGAAACGGAATTTTGTGCCTCCTCAGGAGTTGGCCGAACAAGCGTGTCACATCGAAATCGACCTGCTGCACGAGCCCGTCGGTAAACAAGATCAGTACATCGCCGCGTTTGGAGGCATCACCTGTTTCGAATTCTTGCCCGACGATAAAGTAGTGGCCGAACCGCTGAAAATTGCACCAGAAGCCCTGGCAAATCTTGAAGACAATCTGCTGCTTTTTTTCACAGGGGCATCGCGATCGGCGGCCGAGGTTCTTCGCGACCAGGATACGCGCACTCGCGAAAATGCCAGCGAGATGCTGGAAAATCTGCATCTTACCAAGCGCCTCGGTCATGAGAGCCGGGATGCGCTCATAGCCGGTGATCTACGCAAGTTTGCCGAAATCATGCACGTTCATTGGGAGCACAAGAAGAAGCGTTCTCCTGGAATGAGCAGCGGCTTCATCGACGAAATGTATGAACTTGCACGCTCGAATGGAGCGATTGGAGGCAAACTGATCGGCGCGGGAGGAGGAGGATTTCTTTTGCTATACACCGAGGATAAAACTCGTCTCCGCTCTGCGATGAGGAACGCTGAACTGCGCGAAGTGCGGTTGCAGTTCGACTTCGGCGGTACTTCCGTTCTGGCGCATTCGTAGAACTCATGCTCCCTGTGGCCATACTTGCCGGCGGTTTGGCAACTCGCCTCGGTCCGATGACGGCGACCACACCTAAGTCGCTAATCTCCATCGATGGGGAACCATTCGTGGTTCATCAGTTGCGGCTTCTAAAAAACAGCGGCATCCAACATGTCATACTATGCATCGGTCATCTGGGCGAGATGATTGAGAAAGCGATTGGCGATGGCAGCGCGTACGGGATGACCGTGCAATATTCCTACGATGGTGCGACGTTGCTCGGCACGGCTGGAGCAATTCGCGGGGCGCTGTCCAAGTTGGGGAAGAGTTTCTTCGTCATGTACGGCGACTCCTACCTGACCTGTGACTATGCCGCGATTGAGCAAGAGTTCTTGAGGTGCGAAAAGCCGGGCCTGATGACAGTATTCCGCAATAACGGACAATGGGACGCGAGCAACGTCGAGTTCGCAGAGGGACGCATACTGGCCTACAGCAAGAAAACTAAAACTTCTCGCATGCGCTACATCGATTACGGGCTCGGTCTCTTTCGAGCCGAAGCTTTCATTAGAACATCGGCTCCGGACCTCGCGGATGTTTACGCGGGCTTGTTGCAGTCTGATGAATTGGCTGCCATGGAAGTGCATGAGCGTTTCTACGAAATAGGCTCGCCCGCGGGATTGCAAGAGATGTCGCTCCTCTTAAGCCGAAGAGGAGATGACCGAGGATGAGCAACCGCGCATCTAATCAGAATAAATTTACCGAAGGCTATCTCGCCGAGGCTGTTCAGATAATTTCTAAGCTTGACGCGGCGAGCATCGAAAAGGCTGCGAGCATTCTCGCCAGCACTCGAGCGGCCGGTGGCCGGCTGTTTATTCTCGGCGTCGGTGGAAGCGCAGCCAATGCGTCGCACGCGGTTAACGACTTCCGCAAGATCGCAGGCATCGAGGCTTATGCGCCTACAGATAACGTGTCCGAGCTAACGGCGCGCGCCAACGACGAAGGCTGGAGTTCGATCTTCGACAGGTGGTTGCGAACCAGCCGGCTCCGGTCGAACGATCTGCTGATGGTCTTCTCGGTTGGCGGCGGAAACATTGAGAAGAATGTCAGCCCAAATCTGGTTGCGGCTTTAAAGTACGCGAAGTCGATCGGAACCAAAATCATCGGCGTGGTCGGCCGCGACGGTGGTTACACGGCTACGGTTGCCGATGCCTGCATTCTGATTCCCACGGTAAATTCTGCGCACATCACACCCCACACCGAAGCTTTCCAGGCAGTGGTTTGGCATTTGCTGGTTTCACACCCCTCAGTAAAAATGCAGTCAACAAAATGGGAATCGATCACGTCGGGCGACAATTGCGGCAAGAACCGAGCTGTGTTTCTCGACCGCGACGGCGTGATTAACCGGGCTTTCGTTCGCAACGGAAAGCCAGTTCCTCCTCCAACGCTCCAGGAATTGGAAATACTTCCCGGCGTTCCCGAGGCGTTGCACACTTTGAAAGAACATGGTTTCAAATTACTGATTGTGACGAACCAGCCAGATGTAGGGCGCGGTACGTTGCCCCGGAATACTCTGGATGAAATGCATCAAGCCTTATCCGCGCGCCTTCCTCTGGACGATATTCTCGTTTGTGGCCATACCGATTCGGACAAATGCGATTGCCGCAAGCCACTACCGGGGATGCTGCTCGAAGCCGCTCGAAAACATAACATCGACTTGACCGCGAGTTTCATGGTCGGTGACCGCTGGCGCGATATCGAAGCTGGGTATAATGCAGGATGTAAGACGATTCTGATCGATTACGGCTATTCGGAGAAATCTCCAGACCGTGACCCGGATGTGCGTGTCGGGTCCCTTCGCGAAGCGGCTGACTGGATTATCCGTTCCACGCCCAAAGGAGCAAGTCCGCATGAAGTCTGTGTCTGACCTGCGCGTTCAAATTTTCGCCGATGGGGCCGACAAGGCCAGCATGCTGGAACTCTACCGCCAGCCGCACATTAAGGGTTTCACCACCAATCCAACATTGATGCGAGCCTCGGGAGTGGCGGACTATCAGGGCTTCGCGCTCGATCTGCTGGGCACAATTCAGGATCGTCCCATTTCGTTCGAAGTGTTCGCCGATGACGAGCAGGAGATGGAAGAGCAAGCTCACCACATCGCGGCCTGGGGCAAAAACGTGTTTGTCAAAGTCCCGGTGATGAACACGAAGGGGGAACCGACTTACGACCTTGTCCGTTGTCTCTCGACTGACGGGATTCAGTTGAACGTAACTGCGCTGCTCACGCTTGAGCAAGTGCGTAAGGTTTGCGCCGCACTGCAGGGCAACGCGTCCGCCTACGTTTCAGTCTTCGCCGGCCGCATCGCCGACACCGGGCGCGATCCCGTGCCCTTGATGCGTGAAGCCGTGGCGATGGCCAATGATGCAAACGCGCAACTCATGTGGGCCAGCCCGCGCGAACTGCTGAATGTTTTCCAGGCGGATGAGATCGGCTGCCACGTCATCACCGCGACCACTGACATTCTGAAAAAGCTTCCTCTCATTGGCAAAGATTTGCACGAATTTTCGCAGGAGACTGTCCAGATGTTTCGCCGCGACGCGGTGAAGTCGGGATATTCTTTGCCCACCGTGAAGCACGCCGCCCCTGCGATCTCGCACCGTTAAAAAACTAGGGGCGGTTGGTAAAGATCGTCTTACCTGATGCTTCACTCGCAATATGCAGCGGTCCGGGCAGCAGCGCCTCGACCTTGGCGCGTTCGTGCTGCGGCACAAAAAGAAAAACCCGCTGAGAAGAATTCCACGCCTGTCGCAGTTCTTGATCATCGACAAAAATGTGCGGCGCGTCGGGATAAGTCGATCCCCACCACATCGACGTCGTATTTCCATTCACCAGTTCAATCGGCCGACGCAGGTAGAAGAGCAACGACGAGCCAAATGATTGATCGCCATAAATCATCACGCGATCAGTGGGCTTTAGTTCAGGAGCGATTTGCCGCGCCATGATTCGCGATCCCAGATAAGGGTCGAAGCGCACCAGGGCGATGTGCGCAGCCACCAGGAAGACCGCCATGAACCCGGCTGTCGCCCAGGTCACCGCGAATTGTGCGCCGCGCCGCCGCAGCCAGAACGCATACGCCGGCCCAAGCAACAGAACGATAGCCGCGAGGATTGCTGGAAGACGCAACGCGGCGAACGACTCTCCGGTGAGATCAAGGATGTGACCCATCGAAAGAGTTTCGGCCTGCAGGTCAGGTTTGGCGAGCACAGTGCCGATGTCTGGCACGAAGGGAAGATGGCGCGAGTTCCACAAGCCCGCTACCAGGACAATCGAAAACGCGATGCAGATCACGGCGAGCACGCCGGAATTCCACAGCAGCCAACGTCGTGAACCGGATTCCTCCTCACTTGCGAGTCGTTCCGCAATCAGCAGCAGAATCGGCAAGTAGGCGGGAAACGTGTAGTACTCCTGATTGGTCGAGAACGAAAAGAAGACGAGAGTGACTCCAGCCCAAACCAGGCAGAGTAATACGGTTCGCGATCTGAAATTAAGCGAAGGCTGGGGAGCTAAATTTGCACTGAACTTGCGGCGCGCAATCCATTCCTTGATCGGCTGCCGAAGCGCAAACGGCAAATAGAGACTCCAGGGGAAAAGCCAGACGAGGTGAAGCGTCCAGTAGAGCGAACTGGTTTGCTTGTTGTAGTCCTTCGGAATGCGCTTTCCAAGGAAGCGCATGAAATGTTCGTTTACGAAATAGAACCATAAGAAATGCGGGTTGCGAATGCCTGCGAGAATATGCCAGGGCGCGGCAATCACCAGGAAGAGCAGCGTACCTGTGAATAGATGGAACTCGCGCCAGCGACGCCACTCCCCACTGATGATTACGTATAGCAACAGCGACAATCCAACCACGACGATGGCGAGCAGGCCTTTGGTGAGAACGGCTAGCGCGACGCACGCGTATCCACCGTACCATTGCCAACTCTTGCCGTCTTCGAGCGCGGTCGCGAAAAAATAAAAAGCCGCCGCGATGAAAAAACTAAGAATCGCCTCCGGAATAAGGATCCGCGTGAACAGGTAACATCCTGCAGTCGTGGCGACGAACAACCCGGCATAGATAGCGGCACGGCCACCAAAGGCGAGCCGTCCCCAGCGCATCGCCAGCAGCGTCAAAAACAACATCGACAAAGCGACCGGAAAGTGGGCGGCGAATTCGTTCACGCCAAAGCAGAAATAACTCAGCGCCACCGCCCAGTACATCAGCGGAGCCTTTTCCAGGTAGCGATTGCCGTTCACTTTCAGCGTGACAAAGTCATGCGTCACCAGCATCTCGCGCGCAGCCTCGGCGTGGGTTGAGTCGGCGTCGTCCTGCAGCCCCGGAGAGAAAAGCGAACCGAAATAAATAATTATGAATAAAGCGAGCACGCCGGCAACGTAGAGAGGCCGAGCTGAGCCGCTTGCACTTGTCAGGGAACTATTCGACGTCAATCGGACGGAATCCTCGGATCTTCGGATCTCGAATCTGGCATCTCGAATATTGCGCCGTTCAAGAATGCCACATGGCGCTGCCATAGTCACTTCTGGCCGCGGCATGTTGGTAGTGGGTCAGTTTGAAAAAGCAGCGTGCACTTCTACCCGTCGGCGTCATCCCGAAGCCCCGCGTTTTTCTCCAGCGGGGCGAGGGATCTCACGCGCAACCGGCCCAGCGCGTAAGCCAAGCTGAGCCACCACCATTTTTTTTCTGGTTTTTTTTGTATGCTTGACGGTCCGATGTTTTCGTCTAGAAGCATCTATGTTGGGTTTCCTAAGGTTTTGAATTTCCTAAGGTTTTGAATTTCCTAAGGTTTTGAATTTCCTAAGGTTTTGAATTTCGGTGGTGATGCAATTTGGCGTACGCGCCGGGCCGGTCAAGCGGGAGGTCCTTTGCTCGCCTGAAAAACGGCTACGCTCAGGATGACGCCGACGGGAGAGTGCACGCTGCTTCTTCAAACTGACCGACTACCGTCACGATTCTTGTCTTGCTTATAGCTTTTGAGCATTTGCGCGAATTGAGCTGGGTATAAGGTGCATGCGGTTGGAAGATTTTTCTAAGGTCTTTCTCCCGGGAAAATTTTGGGGCGGGCAAACTGAAGCAGATCAGCGATTTGGAGAGGGCGGAGAACGGCAGGGTCTTTGCAGTGACCCCGAAGTGAAAGCACGCTGGAGCAAAATTCTATCGTGGAGGAATCATGACAACTGACCCGGTCTGTGGAATGAAAGTTGACGATAAGAGAACCGAATTCCATACGCAGTTTGCGGGCAAGAAATATTTTTTCTGTTCGGAGAATTGCAGAAAGGAATTCGAAACCGCTCCGGATGAGTACGTGGAGACAGCGGCAGCGTAGTTGTGAGTCGTAAGAAGGAAAGGCCCCGTGGGTCGCGGGGCCTTTTTGCTTTAGCCGGAGTCCATGTGAGAAACCTTGTGCACAGGAAGAACGCCTTTGAAGCGGCTGAAGGAGTGTGGGCGAAATGGGATCCTTCGACTTCGTGGCCGCTCCGCTTTGCGGAGCGGCCACTACGCTCAGGATGACAGTTTTAGGGGTTAACGTCCGGCCATGGCTGGCTCTTGAACCGACTTGCCGGACTTGTAGGCTTCGTAACGCGCGTTGACTTCGTCCCAGTTGATTACATTCCACCAGGCGGCGAGATACTCCGGGCGGCGGTTGTTGTATTTGAGGTAGTAGGCGTGCTCCCACACATCATTGCCGAAGATCGGGAAATGGCCTTGCGAAATCGGACTGTCCTGATTGGGCGTGCTCATGATGTGCACTTCACCGCCGCCTTTGCCGGCGAGCCAGACCCATCCGGAGCCGAATTGTTTGACGCCGGCGTCGTTGAACTTGGTTTGAAAATCTTTGAAGGTGCCGAAGGTTTTGGTGATGGCCTGCGCGATGGGGCCGCTGGGATCGCCGCCGCCTTTGGGCTTCATGATCTTCCAGAACATGGTGTGGTTGATGTGGCCGCCGCCGTTGTTGCGGACCGCGCCGCGAATGTCTTCGGGAAGGGCGTTGAGGTCTTTGATTAGTTCTTCAGCGGACTTGCTGGCTAGTTCGGGGTGCTTCTCGATGGCTGCGTTGAGGTTCTTGACATAGGCACCGTGGTGCATGTCGTGGTGCAGAGTCATCGTCTGCTTGTCGATGACGGGTTCGAGCGCCGCGTAATCGTACGGCAGGGGTGGTAGTTCGAAAGCCATAGTTTTTCCTCCAGAGTTCTTATTGTACTGATGATGAGAGCCCAAGTGCGGATTCAGGCGGAGTGGCGTCGTTGCTGTTGGATGATTCGGGCCGCAGCGTGGTTGCGAGGAGATTCTACACCCTTGCGGTTCTATCCCAGAGGGGCTAGAGTGCTCTGCCAAGGTACTAGAAGTCGGTCTCAGGTATTAATTGGATACCGTATTAGTTGGACACCGACAACCCACGTTCTAGTCACCTCGGAGCTCGTGAATCGGAGGCTTCATGAAACTGAAAATGCTCATATGTTCGTCTTGCGCACTGCTGTTCTCTTCGTTGTCGACGGCGCAGCACGAGCTCGCAGCGCGGATGTGGCTGACGACGCCCGACCGAACTGCCCTGGTTGCGCCACAAGCGACCGCTCTGCAATTTTCCTCGAAGGCGACTCAGTCACCGGTGCTTACCGTGGACGATGCGGAGCGCTTCCAGTCAATCGACGGGTTTGGATTTGCGTTGACCGGAGGAAGCGCGCAGCTATTGATGCGCATGGGCGCTTCGCAACGGGCTGCCCTGCTGAGGGAATTGTTTACAACCGGCGACAATGGAATCGGAGTGAGCTACCTGCGCGTGAGCATCGGCTCTTCCGATATGAATGAGCGCGTGTATTCGTACGATGACCTGCCACCGGGCGAGACCGATGTGGAGATGGCGAAATTCAATCTGGGACCAGATCGCGCGGATGTGATTCCCGTGCTGAAGGAGATCCTGGCAATTCAACCGGAGATCAAGATCCTGGGATCACCGTGGTCGGCTCCAGCGTGGATGAAGACGAACAACGACGTGAAGGCGGGCGAGCTCAGGCAGGAATATTACGGGGCGTTCGCGAAGTATTTCGTAAAGTACATCGAGGCCATGCAGGCGGAAGGGATCGCAGTCGATGCGATCACGGTCGAGAATGAGCCGCTGAATCCGAAGAACACGCCCAGCATGGCGATGTTTGCGCAGGAACAGGACACGTTCATCGCGAAGGCTCTTGGGCCTGCATTTGAGAAGGCGGGGATCCGGACGAAGATTCTGGTCTACGATCACAACCCGGACGTTTTGTCCTATTCGCTGTCGATTCTGGGAGATCCTGTCGCGAACAA
>CAYOVU010000209.1:0-4715 GCA_964407505.1 uncultured Acidobacteriaceae bacterium
GGACCGACGCCTTCAACAGGAGTGACGATGGTGAACGGAGAACCCAACATGTTCAAGAACTACACCACCGCGGTCAACTCTTATCGCCAGGATTTTGCCGGCGAGGTCGGGAACCGCAATGACCTTCGCGGGCCGGGATACTTTGACACTGACCTAGGCCTGCACAAGGTTTTCAATATCACCGAGCGGCAGCAGCTTCAGTTCCGGTGGGATGTGTACAACGCATTCAACACAGTCCGATTCGATGTGCAGTCGGCGAATATTTCGCCCGACGTAGCGAGTGCCTTCGGATTCCTCAGCAGAACGTTGACGTTATACCGCCGGATGGAGTTTGGCGCACGATACACGTTCTAATTGTTTTTTGATTCACTTGCGGGGCGGCATTGCCGCCCCTTTTTTATTCCTGCCCGAATTCTTTTGTATTCTCACCCTGAACCTCCGTCCGAAACGAAACAGCGATTTCCTCACTGTTGTGAGGCAATCTCGAGCGCAGCTTGTTCATCGTCGGATCCTCGGTGAGTGGGCGCGCTATCTCCGAGGGAACCGAAGTAGCGCTTATCACGCCTAGAACCTACTAAGTCTCACATAGTCTCATCGCATTTCTACGGATATCCATAATGAAGTGGTCATTCGTGAATTTCCAGTTCTGCTAAGAATCCGTAAGTTCGAGTCATCGAGCTAAAAGATTTCGTGCCTGAGTTTCGTAACCCCAAGCAATTTCTTCTGAAGTGGGTCTCTGCTTGCATCATCTCCACTAGGTGCTATTCACAGTCTTGATCGCTTTCTTGGGCGTTTCAGGATCCCGCACCCGGGATAGAGAAGAACCTGTCTTGTCACCCGGCAGTACGGCATTCGATTTTCGAGCAGCTATTGAGAATTCAAGGTACGGAGGGCTTGTAATGAAGCAACATACATTTTGTTTCTTGGCTTTTTGTCTCGCGCTGGGGTTGGTGTGCGGAATG
Organism: uncultured Acidobacteriaceae bacterium; assembly: GCA_964407505.1. GTDB lineage: Bacteria > Acidobacteriota > Terriglobia > Terriglobales > Acidobacteriaceae > Sulfotelmatobacter. Next base: position 963 of record CAYOVU010000209.1, read on the forward strand.
GTCGTCTGGACGACCCCCGCATACGCCGACAACCTGTATGCCAGTATTCGCGGGACAGTTGTCGATCCGTCTGGAGCTTTCGTGCCCGACGCGAAACTGACGGCAACGAACATAGCCACGGGCCTTAGTTACTCCGCGACCTCTAGTAAGGATGGTTTGTTTGCGTTCTTGCAATTGCCCATTGGTGATTACTCGGTGAAGGTAGAGAAATCCGGTTTCAAGACGTTCACTGAAGGGCACATTCATCTCGATCTCGACCAGATCTTCAACCTTCGAGCGACGATGGAACTCGGCGTGGTGAGCGACACGGTTACGGTCGAGGCCAATTCCGCTCAGGTGGAAACCACAAGCATGCAACTGGGAGCCACCGTTACCGGAAGCCAGATCGATCAACTGCCGCTAAACGGGCGAAACTGGACGCAACTCATGCAGCTTCAGCCAGGAGTGCAGGGAGCGTCCGACCGATTCGGCACCAACACTAGTGGCGGCGGCTACTCCACCAACGGAGCCGAAACGCAGCAGAATTCATTTCTGATTAACGGAAACGACACCAACGATGCGGCCGTTAATACTCCACTGGTCATCGTGAGTCCGGATGCGATCGGCGAGTTTGATTTGGTAAGCAGCACTCTCAACCCTGAGTATGGGCGCAACTCTGGCGCCATCGTCAACGCCATCATCAAGAACGGCACCAACCAGTTTCACGGCGACGTCTTCGAGTTCTATCGCGACACATTCCTGGATGCGATTCCCTGGTTTTCGTTAAACCGAGCCCTTTATCACCAAAACCAATATGGCGGTACGGTGGGTGGGCCGATCGTTAAGGATCATGCCTTCTTCTTCTTTTCCTATCAGGGTAGACGTTCAGCAACGCCGCAACCTTCTGCGTATGCAGACACTTTCGGCGGCCTCGAATATGGCCAGGACCAGCCGATTGTTTTCAGTCAGGCGCAACGGACTGGCGATTTTTCGGCCGGTGGCGGCACGTTCAGCACCAACCCTATTCCATTTCCGATGTACGGCGACAACGCTTCGTCGTGCCCGGTAAGCGGCGGCGTGATGTGCCCGGCCAATGGAACCAATACCTACGCGAATCTTTTCAGCACCGGCTCGATCCCGACGCAGGATCTGAACGCGTTGTCAGTCAAGCTTCTCAATCAGTACATTCCGATGGCCAATGGGCCGGGTAATGCATTCTTTTTCAATCCCCTTGAGATCGCGAAGCGAGACCAGTATCTCGGACGCTTCGACGAAAAGCTGTCGAGTAAAGATTCGTTTTGGTTCTATGGGTTATACGATAAGCACATCACGAACGATGATTTGGGGTTCGGCGGCTCCAGTCTTCCTGGCTTCGCTGACGGCAACCCATCCAAGACCTACGAGTACACGACCGCCTGGACCCATACTTTTTCGGCAACCACGCTCAATGAGGCGCGCTTTGCCTACCTCCGTTTTAACTACGATGACGTAGTACCGGCCAGTATTCAGAGTGCATCGGCCTACGGCTTCAGCGGCATCAACAGTACCCAGGCCCCTGCCTTTGCGCAACTTCCCGTCATGTTCGTGGCGAACATGTTCACGCTTGGTTTCAGCGCATTTGGGCCGCAACCGCGCGTGCAAAATACCTATCAGGTAGTGGACAACCTCAGCAAGGTCTGGGGCCACCACACCTTCAAGTTCGGCTTCAACATGGACCGTTTGGAAATCAACAATCCTTACTACAACAGCCTGAACGGGGTCTATCAGTTTTTTGGATCGGGATCTTTTTCTACGGGGAACCCCGGAGCAGATTTCCTGCTTGGACTTCCCGACGAGTATCAACAAGGAAGCGGCGCCATCATACGGGCGCGGGGACGGGAATATTACTCCTACGGCCAAGACCAATGGCAAGTGAAGCCCAATCTGACGCTGACCCTGGGTGTAGGTTGGGAAATCCAAACTCCCTTCAAGAATCTCTATGCTAACGGAGAGATTCTGGACGCGTTCCATCCCGGCCAGCAATCCACGATTTTCCCCACGGCCCCAGTCGGTATCGTTTTCCCCGGCGATAAGGGAGTTGGGGAATATGGAGATGCCAGCATTCATTACGACGACTTCGCGCCGCGTCTCGGTTTTGCCTGGAGTCCGGGAGGTTCCATCAAGTGGAGCGTTCGTGCCGGCATTGGCCTCTATTTCAATCGCACGGACTCAGAGGCGACGTTGCAGACGCTCACCAATGTGCCATTTTCGACAATCTCGACTGGAGCCGGGGCGATTGGGTCTCCAGGCTTTGCCAACCCTTACAACACCGTAAATCCAGCTACGGTGGGGGCGTTCCCGAGCGGAACTACGAACAACCCTTTTCCGTTTTCTGCACCGGCGGCCGGGACATCTCCTAATTTCGCTCAGTTTGAACCCATCGGCATCAATGACGTTTTCTACAGTCCGCACCTGACTGCTCCCAGGTCGACGAACTTCAACCTGAACGTCCAGTACCAGCTTTCGAAATCGACGGTTGCGACCATTGCCTATGTTGGAACGATAGGGCGGCACCTGGAGGGCGCCTACAACATGAATCCGGCTGGGCAAGCGTCTGGCAACCCAGTCGCGGTGGCTGAGGGCGCCACCAACGATTTCAATCTGCCTGCGTTGGCGGCGAACACCTACCAATACAACCCGAACGTCTATGGGAACATTGGCGTTTACGCGACCGCTTGGAACTCCAACTACAACTCCCTGCAAGCGCAGATCAACCGGCATTTCAGCAACGGCCTGCAATTTCAGGCGGCCTACACCTGGTCCCGCTATTTCGATTACACCTCAAGCCTGGAAAACGATGCCTTCAATAATCCTGGCTTCAACGCCCTCAACTTTGCGCGCAATTATGGCCCTTCGGCCAACGATGCGCCGCAGCGCCTGGTAGTGAACTACGTGTACACGCTGCCGTTTTATAAGTACGGGCATCGCTGGAAACGGCTGACAGATGATTGGAACCTGTCGGGAATCGGGACCTTCCAGCACGGTTTCCCCGTAGAAGTATTCCAGACTGCCTTCAATGACTTGCAGGGTTCTCCCATCCAGGGATTTTTCGCATCCCCGGATTTCGTCAATGCCACAGGAGCGCCGTTAAACATCAATCACAACCCGAGAAAGACGATAGTCGTCGGGCCCAATGTGGAGCAACAGCCTTGGGTGAATGCCGCTGCCTTCGCAATTCCGGCCCTAGGGACCGAAGGCACCGCCAATCGCAACCCATTCTATGGCCCGGGATTAAATTTCTGGGACATGGCTTTGGAGAAGAGCATTCACTTTACAGAGTCGATGTACTTCCAGTTGCGACTGGAGACCTTCAACACCTTCAACCACGCGAATTTTGGCTCGCCGGTTAATAACCTTTCCAGTGGCGCCTTCGGGCAAATCAATACCGTCCAGCAAATAACGACCACTGGCGCCGGTCGAGTGGTGCAGCTTGCCGGGAAGTTCTACTTCTAACCCAGCGAAAACTGAAAACTGAAAGCTGAGAGCAAAGAGAGGCATCCTTTCAAGGATGCCTCTGTTCTGATGAGGGCGCGCGATGTACGGAAATTCCCGGACTACGAAAGGCAGATCTCCAGGAGTGTTCTCGCTGAAGATCAATTTCTAGCGCTGGGGAAATTTGGACGGCGTGCTGCGCCGCCCGGGCATTTCAATCACTATCGACCAGACGGCCGCCTTCAATCTGGCCAAAACCGTCGGTGCCGATCCACGACTCAGCAAGAAGATGTAGATTCTTTT
>CAYOVU010000210.1:0-7803 GCA_964407505.1 uncultured Acidobacteriaceae bacterium
AAGCCGATAGCCACGCCGGCAGGGATCGTCCACAACGCGCCCAGCAGCAGGGTAAGATTCACGCGCAGGAAAGTCGCAGCCAAACCAAGGACGGCCTCATGCACCTCCGCTTTCTGCAGCCCGGTCAAAACCATCACGACAAGAACAACCCCATAACTCATCGCGGCCAGAAGCGCGACGCCGAGCAGGCGCGTCAGCCAAACTTTCCACACGCTGCGCGGCTCGACTTCATCGTCTTTGCGCTCGCGCGAGAAGTAGAGCATCAGGCGCTCGGTGAGCGGGCGCACCGTCTTTTTGCGAATCTGCTCCAGGCTGCGCGAATGACGAAACAGGTCGAGCACCCACGAGCGAGGGGCGTCAGTGCTCTCCACCTGTTCGACTTTAAATTTTTCCGCCCAAGCAATCACCGGACGCCAAATGAACTGGTCGAGCAGCACGATGACCGCGATCATGGTGCCGACGCCGTAAAGAATCGAACGCGTATCGCCGGCGCTGGCCGCGGTCTGCAGATACGATCCCAACCCAGGCAGTCGGAAGTCGCGCGAGCCGAGCACGAACATTTCACAGGCCATCAGAAAAAACCAGCCGCCTGCCACCGACATCATCGAGTTCCACACCAGCCCGATCGCGGCGAAGGGCAACTCCATTTCAATAAAACGCTGCCACCAGCTGAATCGATAAATCCTGGCGGCCTCGCGCATCTCTTTCGGAATACTCTTCAGCGAAGCGTAAAAGCTGAAGGCCATGTTCCACACTTGCCCGGTAAAGATCAGCAGGATCGCGCCCGCCTCAACGCCGAGTTGCCGTCCTGGAAACAGCGCCACCATAGCCAGCATCACGCCAGGAAGAAAGCTGAGGACCGGAATCGACTGCAGCACGTCGAGCAACGGAATCATGAACCGCTCGGCCCGCGGGTTGTACGCGGCTACGTATCCATACACCAGCGTGAAGGCGAGGCTCAACATATATGCGATGGTGATGCGGAGCAAGGAATATCCCGCATAGGCGACCAGGGCCCACGGGCTACGGGAGATTTCTACTTCTTGTGTAATGGGACCGAACCACGTGCGCCCGACCATCAGCACGCCGTAAAACAAGGCGATGCCCGCGCCGAACATCAACAAGTCAGGCAGGTAGGAGATTTCGATGCTGGGCAGTTGCGTCCAGATTCGATATGCCGAAAATCCTCGCAGGCTGGCTGATTTTTTCATCTTTAAAGATCTTCGCTTAGTCGAATCGTGGTGCAGACCAGGAATTCTTCTTCAGGATTTCTGTGCGGATGCTGGATTCTGTGTCTCGACGGCGGGCAGAGGCTCCGACCCTGCCGGTGCTTCGGTTTGAACCAGTCGCCCGCGCTCCCGGTCGTAATCGAATATTTCGGCGTAGCGGCCCCAGTTCATCGCAGTCTCGAACTGGCGCTGCACTTCGTCCTCGGAAAAATGTTCATCGAGGATGTCGTGAAAAAATTCGTCGGCGATCGAGTGATCAGATTTCCGCTTCAGGATGCTGTCAATTTGTTTCAGAATCGTCACATGGTCGAGCACCGCCTGCCGGAACAAAACCTTGCGCTGCTGAATGTCGGCATCGGCAAAGATGACCCCCTGTGGCGTAATCTGCACGTCTCCTTCCTTCAGCGTCGCGAAACCCAGCAGCACGCAAGCCTCAAGAATCGGCAGCAGATCTTCGACGTCCATCACCAGTTCTTCTGACAAGCGGAATAAATCTTCGCGGCCACCGCGATCGTGCAGCAATTCCACCAGGCCGGCGATCCCGCCCACGCGCGCGTGAGGCAGCATCTGGTACTTCGAGGTGCGCAGGGGCGCTTCCTGCTTTTTCATTGCGTCTTTCAGGGTACCTTTCGTCAGACCGCCCTTGGGCAGAATGATTTCCGCGGTCGTCTCGGCGTCGGGCAGTGCGTGTTCGATGTCCGGTTCGGTCATGACTTTGTAGATGTAGTCGACCAGTTCGACGAAGCGGGCTGACTTGCGGTCGCGCGGATGTTTCAGCCGGATATTGAAGTCGGAACGAATGCGCGCAGGGTTTCTGCCCAACACCATCACCCGGTCTGCGAGCATCACAGCCTCTTCAATGTTGTGGGTCACAATGAAAATCGCGCTGGCGGGCATCTTCTTGTTCAGCCAGAGTTCCAGCAGTTCACCGCGCAGGTTTTCGGCGGTCAACACGTCGAGCGCCGCGAACGGTTCGTCCATGAACAGGACTTCGGGTTCCACGACCAGAGCGCGCGCGAAGCCGACGCGCTGCTTCATGCCGCCGGAAAGTTCCTTAGGATATGCGGTTTCGAATCCGTCGAGGCCAACCGTGTCGAGTGTGCGCAGAGCCCGTTTGTGGCGCTCGACCGCCGCCACACCCTTGGCTTCGAGCGGAGCTTCAACATTCTCAAGCACCGTGAGCCAGGGGAACAGCGCGAAGCTCTGGAAAACGATCGCCACGTTCGGCATCTGGCCGTCGAGGGGCTTGCCGTGCCAGAGCAGCGTTCCGGATGTTGGTTCCGAGAGCCCGGTCAGTATGCGCAGCAGCGTCGACTTACCGCAGCCCGACGGACCGAGCAAGGCAACGATCTTCCCCGGTTCGATCGCGAGGTTGGTCAGCCCGACCACCTGAATGCGCGTTCCATCGGCCTGCGGATAGGATTTCTCCACACCCACGGCTTCGATGATCGGACCATTGTTGGCTTTCGCGATCGGACTGACTACGGGATTGACGCTCGCCTCGCTCACGCTCAAACTCCCTTACTCTCTATACACGATCTGCGCAGAAGCGCAAAGCGTGGGCTCTTTAACCTGCGGTTCACAATTGAGATGAAGGCGTCAGCGGCCCGCTCATGCGGCGAAGGCCTCGTCGGGCAGTGCGGCGAACGGCTTTGGAATACGATCGCTGACTTCGGCAAGAAGGGCAAGTTTCGCGGCAAGTTCACTCTTAAGCTGCTGCGATTCGAACCGCCAACGCCAGTTGCCTCCGTGCAGGCTGGGAGTGTTCATGCGGGCCTCGCTGCCCAGGCCAAACACATCCTGTAGCGGAACGATGCTCAAACTCGCCGGAGAAGTTTGCACACCACGGATGAACGCCCAATGGACGCCGTCTTCCGAACGTCCAACGTAAGCTTCCGCGTTGCGGCGTTCGTTTTCCGTCGCGCCGGAGCGCCACCAGCCCTCGACTGTGTCGTTGTCGTGCGTGCCCGTGTATATGACTTTGCCCTCGGCGCGATGCGGCAGATAGATGTGCGCGCCCTCGTCGCCGAAACCGAATTGCAGTACCGACATTCCCGGAATCTGCAGCCGGTCGCGCAGCGCATACACCGAAGGAGTGATGTAGCCCAGGTCTTCAGCAAAAAACGGCAGGCCGCCCAGAGCCTCGCGTAATTTCAGAAACAGGTCATCGCGCGGTCCGTCCACCCAGCGGCCGTTCACAGCCGTCGGCTCGCTCGCGGGAATCTCCCAGAACTGATCGAAGCCGCGAAAGTGATCGAGCCGAATGTAGTCGCAATGCTCCGTGGCCCATCGCAGCCGCTGAATCCACCACTCATAGCCGCGTTTCTTCATTACATCCCAGCGGTAGAGCGGATTTCCCCACCGCTGCCCGGTCTTGCTGAAAAAGTCCGGGGGCACTCCGGCGACAACCTCGGGCTCCAGATCTTCTTTCAGGCGATACAGTTCCTGGTGCGTCCACACGTCGGCGCTGTCGTAATTCATGAAGATGGCGACATCGCCAACAATGCGGATTGCGCGTTCGGAACAGTACCGCCGCAGGGCCCGCCATTGCTCGTAAAAGGCGAACTGCAGGGCGCTTCGAATCTGGATGTCGGCAGCCAGTTCTTCCCGCGCCTTGGCCAGTGCAGCGGGATCCCGGCGGGCGAGGTTCTGCGGCCAACGGTTCCAGCTTTCCAGTTTCTCGCGCGCGCGGAGAGCGTCGAAGAGAACGAAGTCGTCGAGCCACCAGGCATTATCGGCGCAGAATTCTTCGAAGCGCCGCAACCCGTCGCCCGAAGCCGTTCGCACGAAGTTTCGCGCCGCTTCAAACAACAACGGCATCTTCTGCGCGAAAACCTGCTCGTATTCCACGTAGCTGGAACCAGCGGCCAATCCGGAAGCCGCTTCAAGCTTTGCCGGGTTAACCCAGCCATGTTCTGCAAGTCGTTCCAGACTGATCAACAATGGGTTTCCGGCGAAGGCAGAAGTCGACGAGTACGGCGAGTTCCCGTAGCCGAGCGGCCCCAGCGGCAGAACCTGCCACAGACCCTGGCGGGCAGAGGCTAGAAAATCTACGAATTGATAGGCGGCAGGACCAAAATCGCCGACTCCGCCGCGTGAAGGCAGCGACGTGGGATGCAACAGGATGCCTGCGGCGCGCGAAAAAGGCATGTCACCGCCGTTACATTCCCTGCTCGCTGCCGTTTTTGCTTAGCGCCTTAATTTCTTCCGGGTTTTTCTTGATCTTTCCGGATTTCGTCATCTCGTCGATCAGGCCGGCAACAAAAAGACCGAAGCGTTCCTGCTGCTTCTGCAGCAGCATCTGATCTCTGATTTGATCGCGCTTCGCGGCATAGTCTGCGTCGGTGGGCTGCTGGTTCTCGGTCACTTCCAGCACCACGGCGGTTGGGCCATCGCTGATGGGGCCGCTGATCTCACCGGCCTTCATGTTGAAGGCCACTGCAGCCTGCCCTGACATTGAACCCACGTCGGGAACCTGCGCATCCGGCAGAACAAAGTCGCTGGTCTTCACCGTCGCACCCAGCTCTTTCGCGGCACGCTTCAGGTCGTGCTCGGTCTTGGCGCGATCCGAGAGTTCCTGGATTTTTTGCGTCAGTAACGTCGAGGACCGCTCGCTCTTGAACTCTTCCTCGACCCGGCTGCGAATCTCTTCAAACGCCGGCGTCGCCGCCGGCTTCACCGCCAGCAACTGGAACACGACGATGCCCTGTGACGCCGGAGCCTGATCGGGCGGCGATTTCTCGGTCGCGCTGAACACCGCATCCATAAACTGCGACGCCGGCCCCAGCCCGGGCAACATATCTTTGCGGGAGAAGAAGTCCGAGTTGATCACAGGGACTCCTTGCGCGGCAGCGGCCGCGTCCAAAGTTTGCGCCTTCGCGTCTTTCAGCAGCGCCTCCGCCTTTTTCTGCGCGAGATCCTGCGCCTTCTGATGTTTCAGAATCGGCTCGATCTGCGCCTTCACCTCATCGAGCGGCTTGACGTGTGCATCCTGCTTGTCGTCGACGCGAATAATGTGGAAACCGTCGAGAGTCTTCACGACGTCGCTGATCTGCCCTTTAGGAAGGGAAAATGCGGCCTTTTCAAACTCAGCGGTCATCTGCCCCTTGCCAATCCAACCGAGCGAACCGCCAACGTTGGAGCTGCCCGGATCTTCCGAGTACTTCTTGGCAACATCTTCGAATTTGGCTCCGCCCTTCAACTGCTTGAGCAAATCGTCGGCGCGATGTTGAGCCTCGGCCACGGCCTTGTCGTCGATCTTGCCGTCAGCGCCAGGCAGCGGCATCTTGATCCAGATATGGCTGACCTTCACCTGCTCGGGCACGCGATACTGGTCGCGGTTTTTGTCGTAGTAGGTTCGCAGGTCGTCGGCCGTCAACTGAACGCCGGCTTCCGCCTTGCTGGTTTCGATCACGGCGTACTTGACCTTGCGCTTTTCCGGAACCGAGTTGGCATAGCTCCTCTTGTGGCTTTCGTAAAACGCCTGCAGCTCTGCGTCGGTCGGGTGCAGCCCTTTGCGCAAATCGTCCTGCTTCAAAATCGCGTAGTCGAACTTGACCTTGGAATTCTCCTTCAGGAACTCCGCGTGAATCTCGGATTCACTCACGCTGGCGCTGCCGGAAATGAATGCCTGCAGCTTGGTTATTAAGATGTCGTTGGCGACGGCCTCTTCAAACTTAGCGGGTGTCAGGTTCGCGCCCTGCATCAGCATGTCTTCGTATTGGGTCTCGCCAATGAAGTTGCCGCCGGGGAAAAAAGTCGCCGCATAGCGCCCATGCTGCAGTTCGTCCTTCACTTCCGCTGGCGTGACGCGAAATCCCATGCGCGCAGCCTGGCTCAGTAGGGCCTGGCGGTTGATCAACTGATCGACGGCACGCGGGGTCTCCTGCTGGATAAGAAATGGCATGATCTTCGCCGCCATTTCGCCGTAGCGCTGCGCGTCCTGCTGCGCCATTTGCCGCGCTGTGAGCCGGACCTCTTCGGGGCTGATGTCTTGGCCTTCCACCTTGGCGACGACACCTCTGCCCGGCGTCCCCGTGAATGTGTCTCCGCCCAGGCCGCCAGGAATCAGCGTGATCACCATCGAGGCGCAAATGAGCAGCAGCAGGCCGCCCAGAACATACTTTGTGGTCTGCCCGGATTTTTGCAGAAATCGAATCATGGTCTTGTCACTCCAGAGTAGAAAGGCGAATTTTCAATTATAAACCAGCCTGGCCTAACGGCCAGAAAATGCAGGCACGCACCGTCAAGTGGGGCCCCGGACGCGCTCGTCCTGGGGGCGTGTCACACAAATTCCGGCCTTCGTGCCACCGCCTGGACGGACGAGGGCATCCGCCCCTCCACAAAATTGTCACTTTGGGCCGCACTCCACAAAACTCCGCTATTGAAACGAATTAATATAAGTGTTATCCATTTCAGCGGAGTATTTTTCGCAAACCACTCGCGATTCGATTGCAGGTTCCACGCGCGCAACAAATTTGACTCGAGCACCATTTCACAGGAGCGTCATGAATTCAGGTAAGTGTCTGGCGGTCACTCTCGTCCTTGTAGTTCAATTTCTTCTGGCCTCATCCCTCTTCGCCCAAGACAAAACACAGACGGCGTCACCTGCGAAAGTTCAAGGCAAGACCGAAACCTTGCTCCACGCCAGCGAAGGAAGAGTCACGCTGCGCGAAGGCTGGTCTCTGCAAACTTCCGCCAAGGTGGAAGCTAAGGGAGATGTCATCTCGACCTCGAAGTTCATTCCCAAGGGATGGCATTCAGCGACCGTGCCCACCACCGTGGTGGCTGCGCTGGTGAAGGATAAAACTTTTCCCGATCCTCTATTCGGCATGAATCTGCGCGACTTTCCAGGCGTGAACTATCCCATCGGCGCAAATTTTTCGAACATCCCGATGGCGCCCGACAGCCCTTATACCGTCTCGTGGTGGTATCGCAAACAATTTACCGTGCCTGCGTCGTATAAGGGCAAGACGGTCTGGCTGAAGTTTGACGGCATCAACTACAACGCCAACATCTGGCTCAACGGAAAGCAGATCGCAAAGTCGGATGATGTGGCCGGCGCCTGGCGCACCTACGAATTCAATGTGACCGACGCCGCCAGGCCGGGCGCTGAGAATGTGCTTGCGGTGCAGGCCTACGCCCCTACTGATCACGATCTTGCTATCACCTTCGTCGATTGGAATCCCGCGCCTCCCGACAAAAACATGGGATTGTGGCGCGAGGTCTATCTCACTTACAGCGGCCCGGTGGCGTTGCGCTACGCGACGGTCGTGTCGAAACTGAATCCGCCCGCCAACGATAGCGCGCAACTCACGGTAACGGCGCAAGTGAAGAACGGCATCGACAAGCCGGTCAAGGGCACACTCAAGGGCCAGATCGACGCTGTCAAATTCGAGCAGGACGTCGAACTCGCGCCCCACGAGTCGAAGGACGTGACTTTCACGCCCGACAAATTTCAGCAACTCGTCTTCTCACATCCACGCCTCTGGTGGCCGGCACAAATGGGCAAACCGAATCTGTATCCGCTCACCATGGAGTTCGAAGCCAACGGCGCGGTCAGCGACCGCTCGGC
>CAYOVU010000211.1:0-63799 GCA_964407505.1 uncultured Acidobacteriaceae bacterium
GCTGGCTGAGGCGATGCAGGACGCGGGAATCCCAAAGGGCGTCTACAACGTAGTGCACGGTTTCGGGCCAGGATCGGCGGGAGAATTCTTGACGCGACATACCGATGTAGACGCGGTCACGTTCACCGGCGAATCTGGAACCGGCGCCGCGATCATGAAGTCGGTTGCGCCGACGGTTAAGCCGGTTTCGTTTGAATTGGGCGGCAAGAATGCGGTGGTCGTATTCTCGGATTGCGACTTCGCAGAGGCGGTAAACGGAATCGGCGAGGCGGTGTTTCTGAATACGGGGCAGGTATGCTTATGCGCCGAGCGTGTGTATGTGGAGCGTCAAATTTTCGGCGAGTTTGTGGACGCGTTGAAGAAAAAAACGGAGAACCTGAATCCGGGATGGCCGAGCGATACGAAAACCAACCTGGGACCTCTGATCTCGGCGCAGCATCGAGAAAAGGTGCTCTCCTACTATCAGTTGGCCCGAGAAGAGGGGGCGACGGCGGTAACTGGGGGCGGAGTTCCTAAGTTTGGCGATGATCGTGACAACGGTTTTTATGTGCAGCCAACCATCTATATTGGACTTACAGAGTCAGCGCGTTGCGTGAAGGAAGAGATTTTTGGACCTGTGTGCCACATCGCTCCGTTCGATTCGGAAGAACAAGCGGTGGCCATGGCCAATGACACAAAATACGGACTGGCGGCGTCGATCTGGACCACCAACTTGAAACGCGGTCATCGTGTCGCGCAGCAAATGAATGTGGGCATCACGTGGGTGAACTGCTGGTTTCTGCGCGATCTGCGAACACCGTTCGGTGGAGCGGGACTCTCAGGTATTGGCCGCGAAGGCGGGATGCACTCCCTGAATTTTTATTCCGAACTGAACAATATTTGTATCCGGTTGTGAATTGCTTCGAAAAATATGAGCGCGACCGAGAGCAAAGTCGTCGAAGGAAAAGCGGCGCCGCGAGGAAACTACCCGCATATCAAGCGAGCTGGCGATTTTCTCTTTGTTTCGGGAACAAGCGCGCGCCGCGCTGATAATACGATTGCCGGCGGCGAAGTTGATGCATCAGGCACAACGCGGCTAGATATTCGCCTGCAAACCCGCGCGGTAATCGAAAACATCCGCGACATTCTGCAGAGTGCTGGAGCGAATCTGCAAGACGTGGCTGAAATTTGTACCTATCTGGTGAACATGAATGATTTCGCCGGCTACAACGAGGTGTACGGCGAATTTTTCAGATACGATGGTCCGGCAAGAACGACCGTGGCCGTACATCAGTTGCCGCACCCGCATTTGCTGATTGAGATTAAAGCCACGGCTTACAAACCGTTGAAATAGGGAGGCGCGATGGCGTCCATCAAGAATTTGAAAGCCTTCAATTTCCAAGGCTGGATCGAGGAAAACAAAGAGAAACTTAAGCCTCCGGTAGGAAACGCTCAGGTTTGGGAAGACGGTGAAATGATGGTGACCGTTGTGGGCGGGCCGAACCAGCGGCGCGATTACCACGACGATCCCACGGAGGAATTTTTCTACCAGTTGAAGGGCAACATTTCGCTTCGCATCATGGAAACGCCCGGCAACCCGCCGTTGGAAATACCGATCAAAGAGGGCGAAATTTTTCTCCTTCCCAAACATATGCGTCACTCCCCGCAGCGGCCCGCAGAAACGATTGGTGTTGTGGTCGAAGTGCCGCGGCCTGAGGGTTCTCTGGACGCCTTCGAATGGTACTGTCCGAATTGTCACCAGTTAATCTATCGCGCAGAAGTGAAGCTGAAGAGTATTGTCAAAGATCTGCCGCCGTTGTTTGAACAATTTTATTCGAGCGAAAGCCGTCGCACATGTAAGCATTGCGGCACGATTCATCCGGGAAAGTGAATCATGCGAGTCATCGACATTCATAACCATTTTTTCCCCGAGTTCTGGCCCAACCTCGCGACGCGCTACGGCACGCCAGACTGGCCATGGATCAGGCACACCGAAGCGGGGAAAGCAGACATCATGGTCGGTGACCGGTTCTTTCGCCATATTTATTCGGCGTGTTGGGATCCGGAGGTCCGGCTGCAGGAGATGGATCGTGACGGCGTCGATCTGCAGGTGATCTCCGCGACGCCGGTGTTGTTCGCGTACGAGCGTCCAATGGAGCATGCATTGGATTGCGCACAAATGTTCAACGACGCGGCGCTTGAATTGTGCAGTCGGGGAAAAGGCCGACTGAAATCATTTTGTCAGGTGCCGTTGCAAGATACCGACGCGGCTTGCAGAGAGCTCACTCGGTGCCTGCAATCCGGACATTTAGGTGTGCAGATCGGCAACCACGTCGGAAGCAAGAATCTGGATGATCCGGGAGTAATCACCTTTTTGCATCATTGTGCGAATGAAGGCGCAGCTGTTCTGGTTCATCCCTGGGAGATGCTGGGGCGCGACCGGATGCCGAAATATATGATGCCGTGGACGGTCGGCATGCCGGCAGAAACTCAACTGTCAGTCGTGGCCCTGATTTTGAGTGGGGCATTCGATCGACTTCCGAGCACGCTGAGAATTTGTTTTGCGCACGGTGGTGGAAGTTTTGTGTTCCTGCTCGGGCGGCTGGAAAATGCCTGGCATCATCATCCGGTCGCGCGCGGCGAGTGCCAACATCCACCCAGCCATTATCTCAATCGCTTCTATGTCGACTCCGCCGTATTCGATCAACGAACGCTGCAATTCCTGGTGGGAACGATGGGAACTGGCCAGGTAATGCTCGGCTCGGATTACCCTTTTCCGCTGGGCGAAGAACATGTGGGTTCACTCATCCGTCAAAGCAACTTACCGCAAGATGCAAAGGCTAAACTTCTGAGCGGAAATGCTGAAGGTTTTCTGCAAATCAAAAGCGAATCACACGCGACAGGTGCAAACAGGTCCGAAGCCGCCGCCGGTCCTTCGCCACCCATGCCCGAGTCTGGGCGGCTAACTTACAGTTCCTATCTGAAAGTTCCTGAACTGCTCGAACTGCAGCAGCCTCAGTCGTCGCCACCGCATCACGATGAGTTGCTCTTTATTCTTGTCCATCAGACATACGAACTGTGGTTCAAGGAATTACTTCACGACCTTGACGCCGTGGTTGCGAATTTGCGGAGAGCTGGAGAAGCTCCACATTCGCACGATGAAGTTTATGAAGCAGCGCGGCTGCTTCGGCGGTGCACCGAGATCACCCGTGTGCTTGTCGAGCAGTTCACGATTCTGGAAACAATGCTGCCCACGCATTTTCTTGCGTTTCGTGGCATGCTGGAACCTGCCAGCGGATTTCAATCTGAGCAATTTCGAGAGATTGAATTTCTGTGCGGATTGAAGGACGAGAAAATGCTTCGCTACCACCGGCCAACGCCAGAAGCTTACGCAAGTCTGAAGCGACGCTTGGAGGAACCTTCACTACGCGACGTTTTCTTCGGAGCTTTGCAGGCGATGGGCAAACTTGTGCCTCCTAGCGCGAACGTTAGTGAAAGAGAACAATTCGAAGCCCGCGCACGAGCCGTCCACGAACTTTACAAAGATGAGCATCATCATCGTGACTGGATCGATGTGTGCGAGCGGCTGACGGAATTCGACGAACTAGTTGTGAGCTGGCGGCTACGGCACATTCAACTGGTTGAGCGCGTCATCGGCATCCGCATGGGGACGGGCGGAAGCACGGGAGCGTCTTATCTGAAGCTCACACTCGACAAGAAGTTTTTTCCCGAGTTGTGGGAAGCGAGGACATTACTGGCCGAGTGAGCAGTGCCCTGTAATGCGAAAGTCTTTCTCCACGCAAATTTTTCGCAGATGAAAGCTATACCCCAAAAAATCACACTGATCGGCGCCGGGCTCAACGGCCCTCTGCTGGCTGTTCTTTTGATGCAACGCGGATTCGCCGTCTCAATCTTTGAGAGGCGTTCAGACATGCGCCGAGTGCAGATCAGCGCGGGACGGTCTATTAATCTCGCGCTTTCGACCCGCGGCATTCACGCATTGCAACAAGCCGGTCTTTGGGAAGGGATGCGGAGCATCATCATTCCGATGAAAGGACGGATGATGCATTCGGTTACCAGGGAGCTTACCTTCCAACCTTATGGTAAGAACGAATCGGAGGTCATCAATTCGATTTCACGGGCTGAACTGAATATCGCGCTTATGACCTTGGCAGAAGAACAGGGCGCGACCATTCACTTCCGTCGGCGCTGTGCGGGTTACGATCCGAAGACCGGCACGATACGTCTGCGTAACGAAGAGACAGGCGAAGAAATAAACCACGAGACTGAGATTGTGATCGGCTGTGATGGCTCAGCGTCGGCGATTCGAGCGGAGATGCTCAGACTGAACCGGTTCAACTTTTCGCAGCAGTATCTTGACTATGGGTACAAAGAGCTGACAGTTCCGGCCGGTTCCAATGGGAAGCATCTGTTGGAGACTCACGCCCTGCACATCTGGCCGCGAGGCAATTACATGCTGATTGCTTTGCCAAACGTCGATGGCACGTTCGCTTGCATTCTGTTTCTGCCATTCGAGGGTGCAGATAGTTTCACTTGCCTTGCTACGCAGGCGGATGTGATCCGCTTTTTCGAGTCTCGCTTTCCAGATGCGGTTTCGCTCATGCCGCAACTCGCCGACAACTTTTTCTCGAATCCAACCGGAACGATGGTTACCATCAAGTGCTCACCGTGGCATGTTGAAGGAAGAGCGCTCCTTCTCGGAGATGCGGCGCATGCCATTGTTCCATTCTTCGGACAGGGACTGAATTGTGGATTCGAGGACTGTACAAATCTGATGGAGTTGCTCGACCGGCACGGTGCAGACTGGCCGCGAGTATTCGCCGAGTTCGAGAACCAGCGCAAGATAAATACCGATGCCATCGCGGATATGGCGATTGAGAATTTTACGGAGATGAGGGATCGGGTTGCCGACTCTGGATTTCTGCTGCAAAAAAAAGTGGAATTGGCGCTGGGAGCGAAATATCCGCAGCTCTTCGTACCAAAATATGCCATGGTGACTTTTCATCGCATTCCTTACTCCGTCGCCCAGGAGCGAGGGATCGTTCAGGACCGGATGCTTGCCGAACTCTGTGAGCATATCGATCGACTAGAAGATCTCGACTGGAAGAAGGCGGATCGATTGATTCGTAGCGAACTCACTCCCCTGGAGTTCCAGCAGTGAGTATCTTCCGGTTTCCACTCGAGTTTCTATTGGGCGAGGATTTTGCGGTCGCGATCGATGAACGCGATCCTCTGCTGCAATTCCGCCAACGTTTCTTATTTCCCAAAGTCGCAGGCGAGGATTGCATCTACTTATGCGGCCACTCGCTGGGGCTGCAACCTAAGACCGCCGCGGCATATGTTGAGCAGGAACTGGAAGCTTGGGCGCAACTTGGTGTTGAAGCGCATTTTCGCGCGAAGAACCCCTGGATGCCTTACCACAGGCTGCTGACGGGGCAGACCGCGGAATTGGTCGGGGCGCAGCCTCTCGAAGTTGTCGTCATGAACTCGCTTACGGTGAACCTGCACTTGATGATGGTGTCGTTTTATCGTCCAACAGCGAGAAGGCACAAGATAGTTGTGGAGAGCGGGGCCTTTCCCTCCGATCAGTACGCAGTGAAGTCCCAAATTCGTTTTCATGGCTTCGATCCGGCGACGTCGTTGATCGAATTGACCCCGAGGCCCAGTGAATCCTGCCTCCACGAGGAAGACATTCAGTCATTGATTGAGCGCGAAGGGGACGGCATTGCGCTAATTCTGCTGGGAGGCGTGAATTACGCGACTGGTCAGGCATTTGACATTGCAAGCATCACGCGATGGGGTCACGCGCGAGGCTGCACGGTTGGATTCGATCTGGCCCACGCAGTCGGCAATTTGCCGTTGAATCTGCATGAGTGGGGTCCGGACTTCGCGGTTTGGTGCTCGTACAAATATCTGAATGGAGGGCCAGGATGCATTGGCGGGTGCTTTGTGCACGAACGGCACGCTGACTCACGCAACTTACCTCGCTTCACGGGCTGGTGGGGTCACGACGAAAAGTCACGCTTCGAGATGGGCCCAAACTTTCAGCCGATGTCCGGCGCTGATGGCTGGCAGTTGAGCAATCCTTCGATTTTAAGCCTGGCTGCCCTGCGCGCTTCGATGGATATTTTCCATGAAGCAGGCATCGAGCGTTTAAGAGCTAAGAGCGTGTCCCTGACCAGTTACTTGGAGTTCTTGCTAAACCAAAATGACTCCAAGAAGTTTTCAATCATCACGCCGCAAGAAATTGAGCGGCGTGGGGCTCAATTGTCCATCCGAATCCCTGAACAGGGAAGAGTTTTCTGTGAGAGGTTAGCACAGGAAAGTATTCTCGGCGACTGGCGAGAACCCGATACTTTTCGAGTCGCACCTGTGCCTTTATACAACTCCTACCGGGACGTTTTCCGTTTTGCTCAGCGTTTTGTCGCGGCGTTTCGCTAAGAAATCCCGCTAGCACGGACGTCCGCTGTCGCGATTACTTTCGTAACATCACTGCCATACCGGCATAACAATACACTCTTAGCGTGGGCTTATTCTCCGTGAAAAGACCGGGCAAATGGTCGGCGTTGGTGTGCGCTGTTGTGTGCGTTCACATCTTCGTGTCATTGCTGGCACCCCGCAGCATCGCATTAACTGCGTTCGGTGATCTGACTCAGTGCGCCCTGCTGCTTTGCGCGACTCTAGTCATTTTCTCCAACGTCACAACCGGGCATAGGAAATCGCAACTCTTCTGGTTCCTCATGGCGGCCGGCTGCGGAATGTGGTTCTCCGCGCAAGTTCTGTGGACTTACTTTGAGGTTTTTCTGCGGCAGGAAGCGCCCAACCCTTTTGTAGGCGACGTCGTTTTATTCCTTCACGTGGTTCCCATGATGGCAGCCCTGGCGGTGCAGCCGCACATTCAGCGAGATGACCATTCTCTGCGTCTTGCGTCCATGGATTTCCTTTTGCTGCTCACGTGGTGCCTCTATCTTTATTTGTTTATTGTGATTCCGTGGCAGTATGTTTCACCAAACGAGGCCGCGTATGGCAGCAGCTTTGATCTGCTTTATGCGTGTGAACAATTGGTTCTCATTCTTGGCATTGTATTGGTTTGGAAGCGCAGTGACGGACCCTGGCGAACGATCTATAGAGGATTCTTCATGGCGGCGCTCCTCTACAGCGGAGGTTCCATTCTTGCTGGTGTGGCCATCGATTATCACAAGTACTACACGGGGAGTATTTACGATGTTCCGCTGGTGGCCGCCATGGCATGGTTCGCGGGTGTTGGATTCATGGCGAGAAGAGCGTTGCGTGAACCACCCGCTTATCAAACTTCTTCGCGTAACCACAGCATGTGGACCGCACGGTTAGCGATGATGGCTGTATTCTCGACGCCTCTCATGGTGGCTTGGGCGGAGTTCGGAGGCGTCCCACCGCGTGTGCGCTCCTACCGCCTGCTGTTGACCGCGGCAGTAATGATTTTCATGGGCACGCTCGTATTCTTGAAGCAGCACTGGATGGATCGCGAATTACTCCACTTGCTGCACCTGTCGCGGCAGAATCTCGATGAGATGTGCAAGCTCAAGAACGAATTGGAAAGTAAGGAGCAATCTCTCCGGTGGCACAGCCTGGAACTGCAACGCAAGAATCTTGAACTTCAGGAAATGTCTTACACGGATGCGCTGACCGGCGTTTGGAACCGTCGCTATCTGGAAGAAATTCTGACGGCGGAAGCGGGACAGGTCTTGCGAAATTACGAACGGGGTCAGGCCGGCGACATTCGTAAGATGGATCATCGCGACCTGGTTTTCATCATGGTGGATATGGATTTCTTTAAAGAAGTGAACGATGTGCACGGTCATCCTGCGGGCGATCGTTTGCTGCAGCGCGTAGCCGAACGACTGTCGAGGGTAGTACGCAAGTCCGATGTTTTGGTTCGTTGGGGGGGCGAAGAATTTCTAATCATGTCTCGCTCTACCGATCCCTCTGGCACGCCAGCTTTCTGCGAAAGGATTTTGGAGGTTATTGCATCGGAAGCCTTCGATCTGGGACACGGTTTCAGCGTACGAAAGACTTGCTCCGTCGGATGGGCTCCCTTCCCCTGGAGTCGCGCCGCCTACGATGCAATTTGCGCGGAGGAAACCATTGAGCTTGCGGATACCGCGCTCTATCGCGCAAAAGCCGGAGGACGAAACCAAGGCGTGGGAATTCTGCCGGGCGATGGTGCGATTGCCGCACCGAAGGCGATTACGCTGCACGCCCTGCGAAATGATACCGGCCTGCTCACGCGAACTCTGGTGGTCAAAAATCCATGCATCCGCAGCGGCACGGACACTCTTGCCGGACATATGGCGCAAGCGAACAGCCCGATCTCAGATTCACACTGACATTTCCTCTCCAATCTGCCTGTTCCACGCCGCTTGACCTTCATCGCAGGGTTCAATACATTGAGAGACCGCTGCAGGTGCAAGTGTTGTACCAAGCGAAGTCGCTATTGCCGTGAAACAATAGACTTGGTGAGGCACATTTGATAATGAATGCGAAAACCACTTCCCGAAAAACCGGTCTGCGCCAGAAGTCGCAATTGATGTCGGCGTCAGAAATCGAGCGAACGCTGGTTCGCCTGGCTTACGAAATCGTTGAAAAAAATGGCGGTGTCGAGGGTTTGGGATTGGTAGGAATTCGCCGCCGTGGTGTGCCGATAGCGGAGCGTCTGGGCAAGATCATCACTCGCATCGAGAGTGCTCAAGTTCCCGTGGGGACACTGGACATCACTTTTTATCGCGATGATCTTTCGACTCTTGGGCCCAAGCCGGTCGTGCAGGACAAAGAGATCGGGTTTTCGATTGAGGATCGAAATATCGTTCTCGTCGACGATGTGCTTTATACAGGAAGAACCACCCGAGCCGCCCTCGATGCTCTTTTTTCCCACGGACGGCCGCGTCGGGTGCAGTTATGTGTGCTGATTGACCGAGGACATCGCGAGCTTCCCGTGGAAGCGAGCTTCGTCGGCCGTAATGTTCAGACCACCGCGAGCGAAGTGATCGAAGTGAAACTCACAGAGATTGACGATGCGGAAAAGGTCCTCCTCATGGAGAGGTAAGCTGGCGCAAACAACTCGCAGCAAAAACTAAAAAAGAGGACAGCGAGCTTCCGCCATCCTCAAGTTTTGTGGCTCGATCGCTAAGCGATCTTGGTGCAAATCGCTTTGGTTTGCGTATACAGATTGAGGGCTTCGTGCCCCATCTCGCGGCCCCATCCGGATTGCTTGTATCCGCCGAAGGGCAGCGCCGCATCGAAAATGTTGTAGCAATTGATCCACACCGTGCCTGCGCGCAGCTGTTCGGCGGTGCGGTGGGCCTTGCCAACGTCCCGTGTCCACACAGCGGCGGCCAGGCCGTATTCGCTGTCGTTGGCCCGCGGCAGAATTTCCTCGAGATCGTCAAACGGCATCGCCACCACGACCGGCCCGAAAATTTCTTCCTGCACAACTTTCATGTCTTCGCGAGTGTTTACTAAGACGGTTGGCTCAACGAAATAGCCTTTGTCTCCCTTCTTGCGGCCGCCAACAAGCGCTTTGGCGCCTTGTGAGAATCCTGCCTCGAGGTAGCCGCAGACCCGGCTTAACTGCTCCTCGGAGACAAGTGGTCCCATCTCAGTTTTCGGATCGAGCCCAGAGCCGACATTAATCTTCTTCGCATGATCGGCAACACCTTCTACGACACGATCGAAAATCGGCTTCTCAACGTAGAGGCGCGATCCAGCGCAGCAACACTGGCCGTGATTGAAGAAGATGGCGCTCGCGGCCCCAGGAATCGCGGAGTCGAGATCGGCATCTTTGAAGACGACGTTTGGAGATTTACCGCCCAGTTCCAGCGAAACCTTCTTCAGGTTGCCGGCCGCAGCGTGCACAATCAGTTTTCCAACTTCGGTGGAACCGGTGAAAGCAATTTTGTCCACGTGCGGATGGGCAGCCAGCGCAGCGCCTGCTGTCTCGCCATAACCAGGCACGATGTTCACAACGCCTTCAGGGAATCCTGCTTCGGTGATCAGTTCACCGAGCCGTAGCGCCGAAAGCGGTGTTTGTTCTGCCGGCTTCAACACCACGGTGCATCCCACTGCCAGCGCTGGGCCCAGCTTCCATGCCGCCATCAGCAACGGGAAATTCCACGGAATGATTTGCCCTGCAACTCCGACAGGCTCGCGCAGTGTGTAGGCAAGATACTTTGCCCCGGGAGTGTAGGGGACAGAGATCGGAATCGTGTTGCCTTCAATCTTTGTAGCCCAGCCCGCCATATAGCGGAATAAATCCACGGCTAAGGGAACATCAGCTCCTCGTGCGATGGTTAAAGCCTTGCCGTTATCGAGGCTTTCCAAATAAGCGAATTCTTCGGTATGCTCTTCCAATAAATCGGCGAGCTTCCAGATCAAGCGTCCGCGTTCGGATGCTGTCATCTTTCGCCACGGACCCTTGTCGAAGGCTTTGCGCGCGGCCTTCACAGCTTGTTCTATATCTTCACGGTCGCCCTCCGCAACCTGCGCCAGAACCTCACCAGTCGCGGGGTTATACGTGGGAAAGGTTTTGCCGGAAATAGAATTTACCCAATTGCCGTTGATCAACATTTTGCGCGGCTTATCGATAAACTCCGCGACTTGCGGGTGAATTTGTGGTGATACTGCGATACCCATATGGCCTCCTTAAATCAAGAACGAAGATCGAGCAAGGACTTGCATGATGTGACGCTCAAGATGCCGCGCAGAGAAGAATAACGAGAATATGCTATTCCCGCGGCAACGCAAATGCAATTCCTGGCGCTTCGGACATCCGCCTCTTCGCGCGTTTTGGAAGGGCCGATTTCGTGGATTCGATAAAAAACGCGGAATTCGCGGGTAAGGGTTTACAATGGCGCACTATTTCGCGTGTCCTGCGGAATTATTTTCGTCGTGAGCAAAGGATTCAGACTCAGTGAACCAGACGCCAGCTTTCGCCCAAACTTTCCGAGCCATCGACGTGATCCGCAAGAAGCGGGATGGCGGTGAGTTGGCACGGGACGAAATTGCTTTCTTGGTGGACTCATACACCCGTGGCGATATTCCGGACTATCAAGTCTCAGCGTGGCTAATGGCTGTGGTGCTGCGGGGCATGACGCGTGCCGAAACTGCTGCGCTCACCGATTCCATGCTGCACTCCGGAGAAGTGCTCGACCTTTCGTTTCTGGCCGCGAAGAAGGTCGACAAGCATTCGACCGGTGGTGTGGGCGACAAGACTTCGCTGGTGCTGGCGCCGCTCGTCGCCGCGGCAGGACTGGTTGTTCCCATGATCAGCGGTCGCGGCCTGGGACACACCGGAGGTACGCTGGACAAACTCGAAGCTATTCCCGGCTTCAACGTGAATCTTTCCGTTGCACAATTTCGCCGCGTCCTCGAAACGTGTGGCTGCGCCATGATCGGGCAGACTGCGGAAATCGCTCCCGCCGATCGTAAGCTTTATGCGCTACGCGATGTGACGGCCACGGTGGAAAGCCCATATCTTATTTGCGCTTCGATCATGAGCAAAAAACTTGCCGAAGGCATCGACGGGCTTGTGCTCGACGTAAAAACCGGCTCCGGCGCGTTCATGAAAAATGAAAAAGATGCCGCGTTCCTCGCCGAGCTCATGGTTGAAACTGGCGAACGGATGGGCAAGCGGGTGGTTGCGCTCATCACGGACATGAATCAGCCGTTGGGATGTATGATCGGCAACGCCCTTGAGGTTGTCGAAGTGATAGAGATCCTGCGCGGGGAAGGACCACGAGATTTACGTGAACTCTGCCTCGAACTCGCGGGCTGGATGCTGCATTTGGGAGGAATCGCCGAAACCGTCGAGGAAGGGAAACACCAAAGCGGGAAGCTGATTGCTTCCAGAAAAGCGCTTGCCAGGTTTCGCCAGATGGTGGAGTTGCAAGGCGGCAATCCCCAGGCGATCGACGATCCAAGAACCCTGCCTCAAGCTCAGCACACGATGATGCTTTCGAGCCCGAAGGACGGGTACGTCGCGTCCATGCAATGCGAGCGGGTTGGAACCGCGTGCGTCGTTCTCGGAGGCGGACGTGAACGTAAGGAAGATTCCGTCGATCCTGCAGTGGGAATCGTCCTCCACAAGAAAGTTGGAGACGCCGTGTCTGCCGGCAAGCCGCTGGCAACAATTCACTACAATTCTGAAACCCGCGCTGATAGCGCCCGGCAGTTGCTCGAAGCGAGCTACCAGATAGACGATTCACCACCGCGAGAAACGAGGCCGTTGATCCATCAGGTGATTGGCCGCGTCAGCGGAAAACCCGGAGATAAAAACTGAATGGGACGCTTCACCGGAATCCTCGGTCTCGTGACCATGCTGGTATTAGCCTATGCCTTCTCGACCAATCGACGCGCCATTCGCCTCAAAACCGTAGTGTGGGGTTTGGGTTTGCAGTTTGTCTTTGCCGTATTTGTGCTGCGGATCAACGCCGGCCGGATTGCATTTCAGAAGGCCGGAGACGCGGTCAGAACACTCCTGGGTTATTCCTATGCGGGCTCGCATTTTGTCTTCGGCGACCTCGCGAATCCAGGATCGCAGTTGGGCTACGTCGCTTTCGGCGTGTTGCCCACGGTCATTTTCATCGCAGCATTTTTTGCGGTGCTCTATCACTTCGGGATCATGCAAATCGTCATCCGGATTTTTGCATGGGTCATGACACGCGTAATGGGTGCAAGCGGCGCGGAATCTCTCAACGTTGCCGCCAGCATTTTCATGGGTCAAACCGAAGCTCCGCTGACCATCCGGCCGTTTATCGCCGATCTGACGCGGTCGGAGTTGATGACAGTAATGACCAGCGGCATGGCGCATGTTTCCGGTGGAATTATGGCTGCGTACATTTTTTTTGGTATCGACCCCAGACATTTGCTGAGCGCAGTGATCATGACGGCGCCTGGCACTTTACTCATGGCAAAGATGCTGGTGCCGGAGACGGAGCAACCGAAAACGGCTGGCCGTGTCGTTATGAGTGAAGAGGAAGAGAAGACTGAAAAAGAGGAAAATCTGCTGGGCGCAATCGCGCGGGGTACAACTGATGGTCTTTATCTCGCCCTGAATATTGCAGCCATGCTGATTTCATTTCTGGCTTTGATCGCCCTAACCGACGGACTACTCGGCGGAATTCATCATTGGCTGAGTTGGTTTCCCGAGAGCCTGGAGAAAATCTTCGGTGCCCTTTTTGCGCCTGTGGCTTGGGTGATCGGCGTCCCGTGGCATGATTGCAAGTTCGTTGGCTCGCTGCTGGGTACGCGCATGGCATTGAATGAATTGGTTGCGTTCTCTATGTTAGGCCCACAAAAGGCCGTTCTTGACCCACGGTCATTCACCATTGCCACGTTTGCCCTCTGTGGCTTCGCGAATCTTAGCTCAATCGGAATTCAGATCGGAGGCATTGGCGCGCTCGCGCCCAACAAAAAGAGCGAGTTGGCGCGCCTTGGAATTCGGGCGATGCTGGCGGGGACCATGGCTAACCTCATGTCCGCATCGATTGCAGGAATGCTGCTATAAGCCGCCCCTGCCGTACAATGCAAAGACGATGTCAGAGACGCACAAACCATGGTGTGGAGTTGAACATCTGCGCGAGGAAGCTCCGGAGAGCTTGCATCTGGGCTCGCCGGCATCGGTTGCTTCGCTTTATGGCCACCCCTTGCTTTCGAATCGCGGCATTCCCCTGAACCTCGATTGGGTCAAAGAAGTTCGCGTGAATACTAGCGCGATCGAACGTCGAGCTCAGACTCATGTTGCACGGCGAAGTGTGAAGAAAGAATGGCAAGCTGCCTGGTTGCTGCGGGCGATTTCCTGCATGGACCTTACTACTCTTTCGGGTGACGATACGGAAGAGCGCGTCCGGAGACTTTGCGCCAAGGCGCGGCAGCCAATTCAACACGAACTCGTGAAACGGCTGGAGCTTGAATCGCTTGACATCAAGGTGGCAGCTGTTTGCGTTTACCATCGGTTTGTCGAGACTGCGGTTCAATCGCTTAAAGGTAGCGGTATCAGAGTGGCCGCAGTTTCCGCAGGATTCCCTGCTGGTTTATCGCCGATTGAGGAGCGCATTGCGGAAATCCGGCGCTCGGTCGAAGCCGGCGCGGATGAGATTGACATTGTAATCACGCGGGCTCACGTCTTTGGCGGAAGGTGGCAGGAGCTCTACGACGAGGTTGCTGCGTTCAAACAAGCCTGCGGCGGTCGCCACATGAAGGCGATCCTCGGCACGGGCGATCTGCTCACGCTACGCAACGTGGCGCGCGCCAGTTTCGTCGCGATGATGGCAGGTGCAGACTTCATCAAGACTTCGACCGGAAAAGAATCCACCAACGCGACCCTTCCTGTCGGGTTTGTAATTACACGCGCCATTCGCGAGTACGCGCAAGAAACCGGAATGGCCGTCGGGTTCAAGCCTGCGGGGGGGATTCGTACGGCCAAGCAATCGACGGAATGGCTGGCGCTTATGAAAGAAGAACTCGGAACGCCCTGGATGAAAGCTGATCTCTTCCGGTTCGGAGCCAGTGGACTTCTGAACGACATCGAGCGGCAATTGGAACACTACGCTACCGGACGATACTCGGCAGATTACCGCCACCCGATTGCGTAGCTGGCGAACCAGATTAAAGAAGCGACGGCAGAGGGAGATAAAAAGAGGCGCGAGTCGAATGGGCATAGCTGAGAAATTCGTTTCAATGGAATACGGGCCGGCGCCTGAAGATGCGAAGGACGCTTTACTCTGGCTTGATGGCCATCACCGGCGCTTCGGCCACTTCATTGATGGTGACTGGGGTCAACCGCTCGAAGGAGTTTTTTTCGACACGATCAATCCTGCTACCGGAGAAACGATTGCAACTGTTGCCCAAGGATCGGCTGCAGACATTGATGCTGCTGTCCATGCGGCGCGAAGTGCGCTTCCCAAATGGCAGTCTCTTACTCCGCATGCGCGCGCTCGGTATTTGTACGCTATAGCCCGGGCGGTTCAAAGACATTCGCGCCGGCTCGCCGTGCTCGAAACAATCGACAACGGCAAGCCAATTCGTGAAAGCCGTGACATCGATATTCCGCTCGTGATCCGTCACTTTTATCATCATGCAGGCTGGGCGCAAATTCTGGAGACCGAGTTTCCGGGCTACACGGCTTGCGGCGTCGTCGGGCAGATAATTCCCTGGAACTTTCCTTTACTGATGCTGGCTTGGAAAATCGCGCCGGCCATTGCGACGGGAAATACTGTTGTGCTCAAGCCTGCCGAGTTCACCCCGCTCACCGCCCTCGCATTCGCCGAGATTTGCCAAGAGATTGGCCTGCCCGCGGGCGTGGTCAATATTATTACTGGCGATGGTTCTACCGGCGAGGCTTTGGTAAAACACGCGGGCGTCGACAAGATTGCGTTCACTGGATCCACAGAAGTGGGCCGTGCCATCCGCACTGCAACAGCTCACAGTCACAAACGGCTTTCGTTGGAACTTGGCGGGAAATCTCCCTTTGTTGTGTTCGAGGATGCCGACCTTGACAGCGCAGTGGAAGGTTTGGTCGATGGAATCTGGCTGAATCAGGGACAGGTTTGTTGTGCGGGCTCGCGACTGCTGATGCAGGAGAGCATCGCAGAAGCACTCGTGGAGAAAATCCGCTATCGCATGAGCACGCTGCGCGTTGGTCTACCGCTGGATAAAGCCATCGACATTGGGGCCATCATCGCTCCGGTGCAACTGGATCGCATTCGCCGCCTTGTCGATGAAGGAGTCGCGAATGGCGCAACCTGCTGGCAACCGCAGATCGAAATGCCAACGCGTGGACTTTATTTTCCACCCACTCTGTTGACGAATGTTCATCCGACTTCGGCCGTTATGCAACAGGAAATTTTCGGTCCTGTGCTCGCAGCGATGACATTTCGCACGCCTGCTGAGGCCGTCGAACTCGCGAACAATACTGCGTACGGACTGGCGGCCTGTGTCTGGAGCGAGAGTATCAACGTGGCCTTGCAGGTCGCAGCGCAGATCAAAGCCGGCGTGGTTTGGGTGAACTGCACGAACCTGTTCGACGCCTCATGTGGCTTCGGAGGTTATCGCGAGAGCGGCTACGGCCGCGAGGGTGGCCGGGAAGGCTTGCTTGAATATCTCGAACCGGCCTGGTTCAAGAGTGCTCCTGCACTTCCAACTGTAAAGAGCATCATCGAACGCGGCGGCGATGGAAAAACACACACCGATGCAGGCATCGACCGCACGGTGAAGCTCTACATCGGCGGCAAGCAGGCGAGGCCGGATTCCGGCTACAGCTTTGAAGTTCGCGGCAAGAATGCCAACTTGCTGGGCGAAGCGCCGTTGGGCAATCGCAAAGATATTCGAAATGCTGTGGAAGCTGCGCGCAAGGCTGCGAGTTGGTCAAAGGCGACGGCTCACAACCGGGCTCAGGTTCTTTACTACATGGCGGAGAATCTCTCTCTGCGCCAGGAAGAAATCGCTCGCCGCTTATCCGCTGCAGTTGGAGATGCGCAGGCTGCCAAGGAAGTCGCCGTCAGCATCGAACGGATATTTTCCTACGCGGCATGGGCGGATAAATTCGATGGTGCGGTGCATAGCCCGCCGTCGCGAATTATCGCGATCGCTATGAATGAGCCGATCGGAACCGTGGGAATCATTTGTCCCAACGATGCTCCGCTTCTGGGATTGCTCTCGCTTGTGTTGCCGGTCCTCGCTGTCGGCAACACTGCTGTGGTAGTTCCGTCGGAAACATATCCACTCATCGTCGGAGATCTGTATCAGATTTTCGACACCAGCGATGTGCCGGATGGTGCCATCAACATCGTGACCGGCTACGCATCTCAACTTCTTAAACCGCTGGCCGAGCACGACGACGTGGATGCAATCTGGTGCTTTGCCGACGAGTCCGGCGCAGCGGTCGCCAAGGCGTTTTCCGCGGGGAATCTGAAACAGGTATTTACGAATGAAGGTAGGGTCATCGACTGGTTTGAACCGAGCCAGGGAGAAGGCCGGTGGTTTTTGCAGCACGCTACCCAAGTGAAGAATATCTGGCTTCCCTACGGTGAATAGGACCGCTCTGATCCTGAGCGCTCGCCATCACTCACCGCTCCATCTGCGATACAAGTACCGCTCATCCCGACATCTTAAGAACAAACATTCCATCCCATTGCAGGAATTCTCAAAACGTCGTCCCGCGCCGGGAACGCTGAGCGGCTACGGACGAGCTTTTACCTTGACCTTACATTTAAGAGACAGCTAGCGTCTAAAGGTGAACTGTGAAGTGCGTTGCGACGGTGGGAAACGAGTCAAGTAAGCAGAGCGGGCAGAGTGAATGGGAAAGTAAGCGCGCGGGGGATGAGACGATTCACGTTGCAATCGATCGCAGAAGATCGATTGCAGATGACAAAAGCTGCCTCAATAACATCGACTCGAACAAAGTTTCAACGCGGGAAAGGCTAATGCCAGGAGAGGGAGGTTGGTCGTCCGATGGGAAGTGCAGTCTCAGAACTTTCGGGAACACTTGCTGTGGTTTTCTTGCTGGCTGAGAACCGCCTGCTGCGCGAAGCTCTACTGCGAATACTGTCGAAAAAGGATGATATTCGCGTCGTCGGCGCAGGCTCCTACAGTTCCAGCGTATTTGAGCAGATTATTTTGACGCAGGCGAATATCGTGGTGCTCGATTCGGTCGCCCCTGTTCTTTCGGAGGGGGCAGTTGGCGAACTGCTTCAGCTGAATCCTGCCATAAGGGTTGTAATGGTCGGTATGGAAGCCGATGAGGTCGTCTTTCTGCGCGTTGTGCAGGCGGGTGCGGTGGGGTACGTACTCAAAGACGCTTCTGCGTTAGAAGTGGCGCGAACCATTCGCGCGGTTGCGGCCGGCGAAGCGGTGTGCCCAGCTTCGCTTTCCGGCGCACTCTTCCAGTGGGTAGTGCGGCACAAACCCGCGGTCCACACTTTGCTGCTTAAAACCAGCCTCGGCCTCAGCCGTAGGGAGCAACAACTCGTTGGGCTCATCCAAAAGGGGCTGACGAATAAAGAGATGGCCAGCCGTCTGAATCTCTCCGAACAAACCGTAAAGAACCATGTTCATCGCATGTTGCGTAAGGTGGGAGCTCCGGACCGGCTTTCCATGGCGGAGGTTTGCCGCGACGTGGGCCTCGCGGTTTAGCCGTTCTCGATGGCTGCGGCTCGCGGGGACAGTTGTACTCCCGATTCATAATCCAGCACCATACCTTCCAGATCCTTGGCAGATACCGATCCGAAGTTAGGGACCACATGAATCGCGCCCACGGCGCGAAGATTCTCCGCGGTCTCGTGCAAAGCAACTCCAATACAACGCAAGCCCGCAGCGACTGCTGCCCGCACGCCCGACACAGCATCTTCCACCGCGATCAAGTATTTGTTCTCAATCTCCAGCCGCTGGCAGGCCAGCCGGTAGACACCAGCATCGGGCTTACCCAAGGCCACATCCTCCC
Source organism: uncultured Acidobacteriaceae bacterium (assembly GCA_964407505.1). Classification (GTDB taxonomy): domain Bacteria; phylum Acidobacteriota; class Terriglobia; order Terriglobales; family Acidobacteriaceae; genus Sulfotelmatobacter. Next base: position 18,473 of record CAYOVU010000211.1, read on the forward strand.
CCGTCACTACCACGCGAAAACAATGGAGCACGCCCAACTCCGTCAGAGTCGACAGTGCGCGGCTTTGGCTGGCGGAGGTAGCTAACCCCAAAGCCGTGTCGTTGGCGTGAAGTTCCCGCACCAGCGGGATGGCTCCCGGAACCGCCGCGACCTCTAATTGGGTTTGCCGGAAGATACAATCCTTGCGTCTGCCGAATTCCTCGACTTCCGCATCCGGACGCTCCCCCAGAAAATGCCGCAGGATTTCGCCTCGCTTGCGGCCGTCAAGAATGAAATCAAGCTCAGCCTCGGGCACTTCACGTCCAAGCGTTTCGAAAAATAGGCGCCACGCTTTGCGATGGGCGGCGTGACTATCGACGAGCACGCCATCCATATCGAAAATGACGCCCCGCAGTTGGCCTGATCTCATAGAACTTTTTCCGATGAGATACCCTGCAAGTCCGGCGATCGCCTTGCCAGCCTCGCGTCGGCATCGGTAACCGGCCAGGTGAGCTGCGCTTTTTGATAGTTCGGCAGAGTTCCGATATCGAGCAGGTAGTCGTGGATGGGATAGGCTCGCATTTTGCCGAGCAGCCGCGGTAAAACATGAAAGCCAATGTCGGCTGGAACGGAAGCTGGGATCGAATCGAAAACTTGAGGGCCAGCCACCATGATTCCGGAGAACACCCAGTTGCTGCGCGGATTTGCCGGTTTTTCTTCAAAATCGGCAATCACTCCGCTAGCTTCGGTGATCGCGACACCGCAGCGCGATGGGTCGGGAACCTGGTAAAGACCGAGAGTCAAGACTTCTTTATAGCGGCAGTGGAAATCGCTCATGCGCCTTAGGTTCATATTGGTGAGAACGTCAGAATACAGAACCCAGAACGCCGGATCAGACCCCACCCACTGCCGGTTCGCGGCGAGCGTCCCCGCCGATCCAAGCAACTGCTCCTCATGGATCACGCACACATTGATCGAAGAGTTCCGACTCTTGAGATGGCGCTCGATCGTCTCCGCGTGAGCATGCAGGTTGATTAGGACATCTGTTATGCCTGAACCTGCGCAGAGATCGAGCCAGATATCGAGCAGCGGCTTGCCCCGAATCGGCACCAGACACTTCGGAACGGAATCGGTGATAGGCCGCAATCGCGTTCCGTGTCCCCCGGCGAGCAGAAAAGCTTTCACGTTATGTTCCCCACGCTCGAAACATCCACAGAAATCAAACCGCCGCCGATGAGGAAAGAGGCAGGAAGGTCCAGCGCGTACCGGCGCGCTCATCGTGATCGATGAATGGATCATTCACGATGACTTGAGCGCCCTGGCCGTCAAACATAAAAGCCATTTCCTGCAAGCCTTCGTTCTGTAGCGCTGAACGCACCGCTGGCTGGCAAGCGGGCTCGGCGTAGAGCAGAAGAAATCCTCCGCCACCGGCACCGGTGATCTTGCCCCCCACTGCACCGTGTTCGCGCGCTACTTGATAAAGGTGATCGATGCGCGCATTGGAAATGCGATTGGATACCAACTTCTTCGCTTGCCAGGCGTCGTCAAGCAAATGGCCGAAGTGTTCCAGGTCCCCGCAGAGGAGAGCATCTCTCATCGTGGCTGCGGTCTCCTTCACCTGGTGCAGAGCTTCGATAGCGGGACCGGAGGGCAGGCGCGTGGATTTTTCCTGGTCTGCCAGAATGTTCCAGGAATCATGGGCCGCGCCGGTGAAGAACAACATCAGATTCGACTGCAACGCCGAAAGAACGCTCGCATCGAGCTGCAGAGGCTCTACTTGGGTCGTTCCATCGGGCTCGAAGCGGATGTAGTTGAGTCCACCAAAGGCCGCAGCATATTCGTCCTGCTTGCCCACGTGCCGGCCCAGATCGGAGCGTGTGATGTGAAAGGCGCGCTCCGCCAGATCGTACTTCGATAAGGGGCGGCGGAGGTATGTCGTAATCACCTTTAACAGGTTCACGCAAACGCTGGCGGATGAACCCAGGCCGGTGCCGGGCGGGATTTCGGAGGCGAGAAAAAGATCGGCGGCAAGATCGGCGCCCAAAGACTTCAGCACGGCCAGCGGAATTTCCAGGCCGCTGCTGTCGGCCGGCAGTGCGGACAAACTCGCGAGGTCTCGCCAGTTGCCAAACAATCGCAGATCGGAAGAGATCACCTGGATGCGCCCGTCATCGCGGCTTCCCAGAATCGTGTAGAAATATTTATTGATGGAGGTGCTGAGCACCGCTCCCCCGAACTGTTCGTAATACGAAGGAAGATCGGTGCCGCCTCCACCAAAACTAATCCGAACCGGACTGCGTCCGATGAGCATGCTGTAACGTCTCCGAAAAAGGCTCAGCGCCAAGCGAATATAAGACGGACTGCGGCACACGCATTTCCTCTTCACTGCCCGGAATCTTTTGCCCCGGAAGGCTGATCAGCCTTGAAGCCAGAGTCCATATCGTCTCGATGAGAAGAGAAAGATCTTTCAGCGGCGTGGGATGCAGCATGTACTGCAAATCATGCCGGGTCTTATCTTCCGACGAGTGCCGCTCGCGCAGTCCGTGCACCTGAGCCAGTCCGGTCATTCCGGGTTTCACCAGAAGCCGCTGCTGCTGCCATGCTGAATAACAGTGGGCGCGCTCCGGCCCTTCCGGACGAGGTCCCACTAAGCTCATCTCTCCACGTAAAATGTTCCAGAACTGCGGCAGTTCCGAGATGCTTACCTGCCACAGCATGCGGTGGAAACGAGAACCCTGTTGCGGATCGCGGTCGACATTAAGACGCAGCATGGAAAACTGATTTCCCTGCCAGCCGATCCGCCGTTCCCGGCGGAAGGCGCTACCGGTTGAAAGACGCAGCACCGCGCCGCAAACGAGAATGATCGGTAGCGCAACAAGGGCCAGCACGGAACCCAGCACGACATCTAGAAGACGTTTGCCAATGCGCGCCGACGTCGGCGGCGTGATTTCTCCGAGTTGCAGCAGCGGCAGTCCACCGAGATTGAGCAGGCTTGGGCGGGATAGATAGAGCTCGTAGGGTTGCGGAACCAGGCTGACTTGGATGGCGCGCTCGCGACAGAGCGCAAGCAGGTTCAAGATTTCGCTGGTTACGGGAGTGTGCGCCATCACCAGTTCGTCGATCTTGTGCCGGTGTAGCAGCCCCACCACGTCCATAGTGGAAACACTGGATGGCCCACCGCCGGAACCTCGCTCGGATCGAGCCGTCGGCATTTCGGCTTCCGGACACAGAAATCCGATGACCTCGCACAACAGTTCTGGATGGTGATTGAATTTTGCCGCCAACTCGCTGGCCAAACGATCCGAACCCAAAATGACTACGCGATGCACATCTCCATTTCTGTAGCGCTCGAGGATCCGGCGAAGCGCGAGCCCGCGAATGGCGAGAAAGCCCATGAACAAAAGCAAGGAGTAGACGCTCAACGTGAATCGTCCGATATATCTTTGCGACAGGCTCTCGATCGCCAGCAATGTCCCCACCAGCAGCACGACTGCCAGCAGAAGATGCGAAACCAGGGCTGACATGCGCCATCCACTGCGGAAACCATCCAAATGCAGGCTATCGCTATCTGAAAGCACGAGCCACGCGACCGCGGCGCAAGCGGAGTACACCACAAAGTTGGCGAGGCTCAGCGGTTCATGCCGGCAGTGAGCTCCGGAGCAGAGCGCCTGCTCGCCTGCAAGCGCTAGAGGAATCCACGCCAGGTCTGCCGCCAAAATCTGATTGCGAAGGTGCGCCGTTTTCATTCGTTGCTTATTTCCTCGTCTTCGTTTTCCGTTCCTGCTTCTTCGCGCTGCCTTTCGCAAATCTGGACCTCATCCCGGAGGGAAAGTCGCTGACGGGGCGACGGAAACGGAATGGCCGACGGCCATGGCGGCGCGTTTGGGATTCATCTCCTGAATTTCGTGCAACAGCACGCGGAAGACAGAGTGCGCAATGGAGAGGTGGAGGTCTTCGATGATTTGCATATTGCGTGAAGGCACGACGACGCAGACGTCGCACAAGGGCTTCATTTTTCCGCCTTCAAAACCTGTGATGCCTGCCGTCGTGGCTCCCGCCTGGCGGGCAAAACTGAGAGCCGCGAGTATGTTCGGAGAGTTGCCGCTGGCGCTGATCGCGAAGGCCACGTCATCCGGCTGCAACAGATTTTCCAGTTGCTCGGCAAAGATTTTTTCGTACCGAGTATCGTTTGCCCACGCGGTAATGAGCGCTGCATTATCGGTAAGAGCAACTGCCCGCAATCGCCTGCCAGAGGCGGGAGCGGTGCCTTTGCCCAGATCGCAGCTCATGTGCGAGGCCAGGGATGCGCTGCCCCCGTTGCCGAAAAGATAGATCGTTCGCCCGCACTCGTAGGCCTCGAGGAATATGGCGACCAGCTTGTCGATGGCGGGAAGAGGAAGATTTTGAATCGTGGCGGAAAGCTCTTCCAAATACGAGGGAACATCATATCCATTTCTAATTGTCATGGTTATCTTCCGTTAAAAACGCTTCATTGCAATAGCCGATCGACCCCCCAGATTCCTCCGCCCTTAGCCCGCCGCGCTCAGCAACACTCCCGCCGCCCGCATATCGGCGATCGCATCCGTGACACGGGATGGAATCCCCCCCGAACTTTCGATCCATTCCAAATAGTCATCGAGTATGTCGTCCAGACCGCGCTTCGGTCGCCAGCCCAGTCGCCATAGCTTTTCAATGCTCGAGACACTGTGCCGGTTGTCGCCGCGGCGGTATTCGCCGGAAACATCGAGTCCGGCGGAGTTTGGAATCCGCTCGAGCACGCGCCGCGCATACTCCAGAATCGTGGTCGCGTACCCGCCGCCGACGTTGAAGGCTTGGCCATTCGCCTCGTCTTTTTCGAGCACCAGCATGTTGGCCTCGACCACATCGTCAACGTGCACAAAGTCGCGGGTCTGGTGGCCGTCTTCATAGATGACCAGCGGCAGATGCTGCAAAGCGCGGGTGCAAAAGATGCGGCAAACCCCGGAGTAGTGGTTATAAAGCGACTGGCGTTTTCCCTGAGTAATGGAATAACGCAGCGCCACCGTGGGGATGCCGTTGAGCCAGCCGAGTCCCAGAGCGGTTTTTTCCTGGGCGAGTTTTGAGACGGCATATTGGTTGAAGGGATTGTTGCGGTGCTCCTCTAGCGGCAGCGGTTGAACCGATTCGTCGCACTTGCTGCACATGACGTCCCACGCTCCCTGCTGTAATTGCCGGGACGATCGCGGTGGCGGTTGAAAGTGGCCGTGATCCATGCAGCGGTACTGCCCCTCGCCGTATACGGCTTGCGAAGAGGCGATGATGATTTTTGCGACCGGCAGCCGGTGACCGATGATGAGTTCGAACAAGAGTGCGGTGCTGACCGCGTTGACCTGCAGAAATCGGGAAAAGTCCGGCATGTAATCCTGATAAGCTGCCTGGTGAGAAACCACGTCGATTCCTTGCAGCGCCGAAAGCAGCACATTGCGGTCCGTCACGTCTCCCTGGATAAATTCCGCCTCTGCTGGCAAATACCGGGGCCGGCCCAGGGGATGAATCCTGGGCTCGAGGCTATCGAGAATCCGCACCTGAAACCCCTCGCGCAAGCAACGGTCCACCAGGTGCGAGCCGATGAAGCCCGCGCCGCCCGTGATCAAAACCTTCACTGCATTCCCCCGAGTTTCACAGTCAAGCCGCTTTTCTTCCCCGAACCTAAGAAACCTCAGAGACCGTTTGCATTACGATGTGCAGGTGGATCGCCAACCAGTTTGCCGATGTAATTCAGATCGGCCGATCCGGTCGTTGAAATCAATCGTTTATTCCATTGCGGGCTTTCAGCATGGCTTTAAGATCATCGGCAGAGCTAGCTCTCGACCTGAGTTCTGGATCTGAATTTGTGGCTAAGACTGGCCGCCCGTGACTGTGCTGGCCAGGGATCGGAGCATCAATCAAGCGATGGACCGCTTACGGAATCGCTTCCGGATAGGGGAAAAGACCGTTCTTCGTTGCAAGTGTCCTAACGCATGGAAAAAGTGGCCGGCTCCGGGACGCACGTGTCGTAGCCCTGCGGGTGCTTCTGTTTCCACTCCCAGGCGCTGCGCACGATTGAATGCAGGTCGGAGGAAGCCGGGCGCCACCCCAGCTCCTGCATCAAACGCTTCGGGCTAGCGCAGAGGATGGCGGGATCGCCGGGACGGCGCGCCGATTCTTTGACTTTCACGCTGCGGCTCAGCACCTCCTCGACCACTTCGCACACCTGCCGCACCGAATAGGTTTTCCCGGTCCCAATGTTATAGACGGACATACCCGCTCGATCCGGGATCCTCAGAGCCAGCAGGTGGGCATTCGCAATGTCCACAACATGTACGTAGTCGCGCAGGCAGGTGCCATCTGGCGTCGGATAATCGTTGCCGTAAATCTCGAAGTGGTCGCGTTCTCCCATGGCTGCTTGAAACGACATAGGGATAATGTGGCTCTCGGGCCGGTGGTCTTCTCCGACAGTTGCCGTCGCTCCACAAGCGTTGAAGTAGCGAAAAGCGACGACGGTCCAGCCGTATGCGGACGCATACCAGTGAAGCGCGCGCTCCAGCATCAGCTTGGTTTCGCCGTAGGAATTTACCGGAGCCTTAGGATCGTCCTCGTCGATGGGCGTCGACTCTGGATTTCCGTACACCGCCGCAGAGGAGGAGAACACAAACCGGCGGACGCCGGCGGCTCGCAGTGTTTCGAGCAAGGCAATGCTGGCCGCCACGTTCGCATCGAAAAACGTTCCCGGATTCGAGACCGACTCCGGAATCAGCGCCTTCGCCGCGAAGTGAAACGCCGCGTCAAAATGTTCGGCCGCCAAAACTCTCGCCAGCCCCGCCCGGTCGCCAATATTCAGCTGGTGCAGCGGTACTTCCCGAGGTAGAGCGGCGGCATGTCCCGCGGACAGATCATCGATCACGACCACGCGATGACCGTCGGCAAGCAGCTGCGAACAACAGACGGAACCGACATATCCTGCTCCGCCCGTGACTAGAATCGTGGACATATCAGCGTCCTCTCCCGCAACAGTGTTTTCGGCTCACTCCATAAAAAGATCTGGCAAGCGGCATCTAATACGCTCCTCGTCCGCCAAGCACCGCTCTTACGGTTCGCAGCATGATCTTGAAATCTCCCAGCACGGACCAATGCTCGATGTATTGCAAATCCATTCGGACCCAGTCATCAAAATCCGTGATGTCATTGCGGCCGCCAATCTGCCACAGGCAGGTAACCCCCGGAACCACGGAGAGTTTTTTCTTGTGCCATGCGCTGAAGCGTTCGTATTCGGTAACCAGTGGCGGCCTGGGCCCGACCAGGGTCATGTCGCCTTTCAGCACCGACCAGAGCTGCGGAAGCTCGTCTATGCTGTAACGCCGAAGGATCCGGCCGAGAGGAGTAATCCGGGGATCGTTGCGGAGCTTGAAGACCGGCCCCTGCATCTCGTTGAAGTCCTGCAAGGTTCGCTTGCGCTGATCGGCGTCCCGTACCATGGTGCGGAATTTCCAGCTGGTGAATGGAACGCCATCTTTGCCCACCACCTGCCAGCGGTACAGAATTGGTCTGCCGTTCAGAAAGTAGATGGAACATGCGATCGCCGCCAGCAACGGCGAGAGCAGCAAGAGAGACAGTGCCGACCCCAGGATGTCGATGGCACGCTTGGCCTGCCGCTGCCACGCGGGCCTCTTGGGCGAGGTCGCGGGACCAGCTAAAAGGTCTGGCTTGGCTTCGAAATCCCGCATGGAAAGAATTTTTCGCGTAAGACTTGCGCGACGAACCAGGGGTTAGTTTTCAGGTATCTCTTCCACAGCGCTCTGGGCTCCTGCGCCAGCCGGTACAGCCACTCTCCGCCGTGGCGTACCCAGGGAGGAGCGTCTTTCTTAATTCCGGCGAGGACGTCGAAGCTGCCGCCCACGCCCATGGCGACGCGCACCTGCAGAACCTGGCGGTGCGCCTCGATCCATCGCTCCTGCCGCGGACTTCCCATGGCAACGAACAGGATCTGCGCTCCGCTGCGATTGATCCCTTCCACCACCTGGTCCGATTCATTAGGCTTGAAATATCCGGAACGGGCGCCGGCGACCGTCAGTGCCGGATATTGAATACTCAGGCGTTCAAGCATCTGCTGCACAACATTCTCTTGCGCCCCCAGGAAATAAACCGGTACTCGCTCCGACTCAAGCCGCGGCAGCATCGCGTTCAGCAGCATGATGCCGCCGATATGCTCCCGCAGCGGCGTTCCGAGCACGCGGCATCCCCAGACAATGGCGAACTCCGGGATCACCAGCTCGGCCTCCATCAGGATTTTGTGCACGTCGGCATTCCGATCGGCGATCCACATCTTGTTGGCATTGAGGACGGCAATGTGGTGTAAGCCGGGCTCGCGCACAGACTGCTCTACCCAACCCACTGCGTCTTCCATGCTGAGACTGCCCACCGAATATCCGAGAAAGTGAACGCGACCACATTTCTTGAGACCGGGTTCGGCTTGTGTCGTTAGAGTGGTCACGTTACCGGTTACAGACATCATCGTCATTGGACTCCGTATGCTTGAACTCCTATTCATCGGGATCAGCGAGCCTGCCCTCTAAATGGGCCAGCGCGTGAAACATCCAGGCCTGCGCCCAGCGCATGTACGGCACCCGGTTCGTCCACCAGCGATGATGCTGGTAGTAGAAGAATCCGTCGGGAGATTGCATGTTGGCCTCGGTCCACCGCAGAACTTTGTGCGCTAGGTTCCGCGCCTTGCGATCCCGGTGCGAGAAATCGCTGAGCAGCAGCAGCGCCTGCGAACAGGAGTGAATGTCGATCGGATAAACCGAGTTCAGATAGTACTTCGGCGCGCCGTCCGCCCTGAAGAATGAATTCAGGTAGAGGCTGTAACCCCTCTTTAGAACATCGGCGAAGCTGCGATCTTCCGTTACCGACTCGTAGCTCAGCAGCGCGCTCAGGTTAAAGCCGGTGTGAAAGGAATCGATCCAATGCTGCCGGCGTTCGTCACCGTAATACCATGAGCCGTCGGCCCGCTGCTTTATAGCGAGGTAGTTGAAACCGCGGCGGGCGAGGGCAAGATACTTGCCCGAGTCCGTCACGCGTCCCAGCCGGGCCAGGAAAGCACAACAGAGCGCGCTGCTGTTGAAGATGCGAGTGTGATTTGACGGTGTGTAGCTGAAGCACAACTGGTCCGCCAGATCGACCGGGCGGTTCAGCCGGGTCAGGATGAACCTCCCCACCGACTTCGCCATTTCGAGTGCCTGGTGGTCCTGGGTTACTTCCCAGAGGTCGAGCAAGGCCTTGCCGGTGGCGGCGGTCGCAATGGCGTTCGGAGAAAATGCTGGCATTTGCGGGCCGCGCAGCGAAATAAACGGCCAATCGTATCCCCAGCAAAAATTTTCTTCGTGTGGAGAGCGCAACCTCGCGAGTTCTGCCTTCAGATATTGAAGCTGAGCCTGCGTGTCTTCCCCCTGACGCGCCAGGTCGCAATAGCCGGAAATAAATAAGGCAAGCGCTTTGGGGTTCTTGCCATGAGGAACCCGTAAAATTTGCCGGAGTTTTGCGCTACCGATGCGTCTGCCGGCCTGAATTGCGATCCAGTTGAGAGGAAAGATCGAGGACAAGCCCCGCGACAGCAGTGGAGAGTTCAGCAAATCGTAGGGCTCCCAGCCACTGTAGTCCCACTCTTCAACCCATTTTCTCAATCGAACCAGGGACGAGCGCTCGCTTGGGTTTTTCCGGGCCGACGCTGTTTGGGATCGCAGCAGTGATCGCATGGACGAGTGTTCTGAATACTCATTCGATAACCTGGAACGCAGAAGTTCCGGCAGCGTCCGGGACATCGGCATTCGCGACCATGGCATTCGACCCGCCAACATCTTCGGCATCGGCGACACGGGTATGCGCGAGATCGGCCTCATACCCATGCATTGGAACCGGCCTTCCACTCTGAACCGATTCCAAGATCTTGAAAGTGACCAGCGTGCTCAGGACGAGCTCCTGGAAGGGAATCGGCGGCGGACCGCCCTGTTCGACGGCTTGCAGAAACCTTGCAATTTCAGCCCGGTGGCCTTTGTCCTGCTGCTCACCCCACCGCGGCAAATGCCGGGTTCGCCCGTCTCGGCTCAAGGTAGTGCGCCGGAAGTCGTCGACGATGGCAGTGGCGCCGCCTCCGAGAATCTCGAGGCGCTCTTTGCCGAGAGTCTTGTCTCCCGTGGAAAGATACTGCAGAACGGCAACCGAACCATTGGCGAACTGGAGTTGGACTGCCACATTCTCCTGGTGGTATTGGCCGTTGCTCGGCAGCTCCAGACCATAGATCTCCACGATCTCAGAGCCGGCGAGATACAAGAGCAGATCGACGAAGTGACAAGCTTCGCCCACGAAGCGGCCCCCACCCATCTCGGGGTCGTGCAGCCAGTGCTGAGCCGGCAAGAAGCCGGCGTTGATCCGGTAGTGAAGGGACAAGGGCTCAGTCTGTCCGGCGAAGAATTCTTTTACCCAACAAATTGCGGGAGCAAAGCGGCGGTTAAACCCGGCCATCAGGAAAGGAGGCGACGACGGGTTGCCCTCTTCGCATTGCCGGAAGGCCAGAACAATCTCGTTCAGTTGATCCGCATTCAAAGCGAGTGGTTTTTCTACGAAGACCGGTTTGCCGCTCCGCAGAGCTTCAATCACAAGGGCGGCATGCTGGTCATGACGAGTGGCAATCATCACTGCTCGAATCCGCGGGTCCTCAAAGATCTCTCGTGGCTCGGATGCACAGTATTCGAATCCGAAGCGCTCTGCGGCACTGCGGGCGGTCAAACCGGAGGCGGTAGCGACGGCGCGCAGCCGCGCCAACTTGCTTGCCCGAAGCGCGGGGATAAGAACATCCTGGGCAAAGTTACCAGCGCCGATCAGCCCAATCGCGACGCCGGAAGTCTTGGCTGAACCCTTGCCGACGATCACGCGCGAACTCCGCGTCAGAATCGGGCTGAGATTCGCTTCCGACGATGCTTCCGCACCGGGGTATCGCAGCAGCACGCCGAGAGGCAACTCGGAACCTTCCATCATCATGCGGTAAGCATCCCCCGCCTGTTCCACAGGAAAGCGATGCGTGATCAGCGGCCGCACCCGCACCTTGCCTTGAGCCAGCAGATGAAGAAACGTTTCGAGATTGCGCTTCTCCGTCCATCGCACGTAGCCGACGGGATAGTCATGGCCTTTCTCCTCATACTCTGGGTCGTAACGGCCCGGACCATAGGAGCGGCAGATGCGAAGCTCCAGCTCCTTTTCGTAATAGGTACCGCGAGGAACGTCCATGCCGACCTCGCCCACTACGACCAGTCGACCGCGGTCGCGGCAGAGACGGCTGGCCAAGGCAAGCGGTTCATTACTCGAATTGGCGGCAGTTAAGATGGCTGCATCCACGCCGCGTCCATCGGTCAGGCCGCGGGTGGCAGCCAGCAACCGATTCCCATCGCTTTCGGCGGCATCGCATCCCAGCGAGCGCGCCAGTTGGCAACGCTCGGGATTGAGATCCATCCCCAAAACACGAATCCCGGCGCATTTGAGCAACTGAACTGTCAGCAGGCCAATCAATCCCAAGCCGATGACGGCCACCACTTCATCCAGCCGTACATCGGCTTGCCGCACCCCGTGCAGAGCGATGGCACCCGGAGTCACGAAAGCCGCTTCCTCCAGGCTAAGTCTCGATTCCATTCCGCGATCTTCAGGACGCTGCGGGTCCGCTTGCTGAACGTCTATCCGCGCAGCTGGCGCTCGGGGGATGCGGATGCACAGATTCTTCGGAACGAAAACCACTTCCGCATGGTTCGCAAATCCGGCGCCGGAAGCGGTCACAAAGTCTCCAGCTTTGAACTCTTCCGCACCGCTCCCAACGGCCAACACTTGGCCCGAACAGCTGTAGCCAAGCGGCTGCAGCGACTCCAGCCGGTTGCTTACCTTGCGGTAAGTATCCAGGATGCCCTGATCCCCCAGCGAATGCAGCACCTGCTGAAGTTGCCGCGGCCGGGCGCGGGCTTTGCCGAGCAGCGATTTCTGCGCCAGCTCCACCTTCGCCCGTTCGGTGCCGGTGCTCACCAGCGACCAGGCTACGCGTACCAGCACACCTCCGGCGCGCAGCGCCGGAATCGGAACCTCTTCCACCCGCACCTGACCGCCGTGTTGAGCCTGCAGGACCTGTTTCATAGAACCCGCGTCAGATTGCCGTGCGGAATTTCGCTGGGTGGCAAATCGCTCTTCTGAACATCATCGTCCCGAACATCATCCTGGACACCGTCCCGAACATCGAGCGGAAAGCCTGTCATCTCGTCCAGCTGCACACGCGAGACAATGAACCTTTCTTTGCCTGACGTCGTAAGATTCAGACGGTCGACGATTTCGATTCTCACCTGTGTGCTCTTGCCCAATCGCTTTTCGAGCTGATGAATGAGTTCGCTCGCGTCGGTGGAACCAAAGCCGGGCCGCGGAAGCACACGCACCACCACCTCGCCTAGTTTTTCCTGCACCAGTTGACAACGTTCGAGGTTGTCGACAAATTCGTGGATCTGATCCAGTCCCGCGCGCGGCATGATGCGCCCATCGGCCGTCACGATCACGTCATCTTTACGTCCTTCGACCGGCCCCATGAGGGGCAAACCACGGCCACATGGACAAGCCTCGTCCACTGCCCATCCCATATCCTCCGTGGCATAACGAATGAATGGCATGGATAGGTTGGTCAGCGAAGTCTGGATCAGTTCTCCCTTCTGGCCGTTCGCAGCGGGTTTTCCCCGGGAGCGATCGATCTGCAAAATCCCGAATTCCGCGTTCTGGTGATAGCTGCCCTGCTCGCACTGCTGCCCCACCACCAATCGCTCGCCGGTTCCGTAGCGGTCCCATACTTTGCAGACGAACCGCTTTTCGATGACCTTGCGTTCGACCGGAGTCAGGACCTCAGAAGAAGTAAACACAGCTTCGACCGGAACGAATTCTCGCTGCAGCTCCAGGAAGCGAGCCAGCGTGAAGATGTTCGAGGGATACCCGGCGACGAATTTTGGCTTCCATCTCTTCAACATCTCAACATAGCGCGGCATGATGCCCGGCGAAAGATGGAATCCCGATAAGTAAATGCGATGGTCTGCCCAATCGTGACGCCAATACACCCCGGAAGAAGTCTCCGGAGGGATCAAGGGGAAACCCCGCAGAAGAACCACGAGATCGCCCGGCTGGAACCCTGCCCACGACCACAGGCGATGGATGAGGGCGCGATCGAAAATCACCCGCTCTTTGTCCAGCGCGAACTTCAGAGGAACTCCGGTCGTTCCTCCGGTGCGTCCCATCGTGGTCCGCGATGCGGGAATATTCCGTGCCCGAAGCTTGTCCCAATCTTGTCGTACGTCCTGTTTGGTCAAAACCGGCAATTTGTAAAGATCTTCGGCGGTTGCAATGTCGGCGGGCTGTAACCCCCGCTCATCGAACACGCGCCGGTAGTAGGGTACATGCTCGTAAGCATGGCGGATCAGCGCGCGCAGCCGGGCGTCTTGCAGTTCTCGCAGTCGTGCTCCACTCCACCACTGCGTCTCGTTCAGTTCCTTGATGTAGCCGGTGAACGATGCCGCGCTTTGCTCCCAGCGCTTCAACATGCCGTATCCCGAAACCATTATGTTCTGCACAAATGTAGGACTGCGCCGGTAAACTCGTTGGATGTGGCTGGAGTCGTAAATCATTTCCGGCTAGGCGACCGCCTCGGCATACGCTGGGCGTTCGATGTGCCCCTTCCAACCGAAGTGGGGACGAAACCCCAGGTGGGGAGCATGGCTGAGGTCCTCGAGTGACCCCGTCCATCTTGCTACATTCGAGAAGCAGCGGGTCTCTTCAGGAGGAAACGTCACCAGCGGACAATCCTTCACATGCCAGGCCTCTCCGACGATGCCGATCTTCTGGTATTCAAATCCCATGAGAAGAGTGCAAACCGTGTCGACAGCCACTGGGTTCAGCCCGGCGACGATGAGACCCGCTGGCCGGGCATCGGGAGACATGGGACCGTCCCCTTCTCCTGCGATGATGCCGTCGACGATGGTGAGGTATTGCAGAGGTTTTTGCCGCGGCCGGCCTTCGCCATCGAAGTAAAACAGGGCTTTATTGAGATCGAGAGCCATGCGCCAGGTAGTGTCATTGCCGTACCAGTTGCCGGAGCGGACCACGCGGTCGGTGTCGCCGAAGACCGCACGGCCCGCCCGTTTGATGACGCGTGCCCAGGCTCCGCCGGAACCACCCGCCAGGGTGACCGCTTTCTTGAATGCAAGTATGGCCCGGCCCTGAAGCTTCGTGCCCAGGCCGTCGGAAGAAAACTCGTCTCCTGCATTGCCGGGAGTGCCGATTGTGAAATGCGGCAGACAATTGCGGTAACCGTTGATGCCAACCATGTTTTTCAGGCTTAGCGTAACCCCGGTTTTCTTGTGCGTCTTGAGCTTTGGCAAATTGATGACCACATTCGCGTCCATGACGCTGCGGCAGAGGATGTAAGCATGGCGCCCGGCATGGTGAAAAGTTGCGGTCTCTTGAATGTCGTAGTCCGCGCCATAAAAATTGGCGTTCAGCGGATAGCCGGAAAACTCGCTGGCCGAACCCAGTTCCACGGTGGTATAGCCCGCGGGATCGCCCACCAGGCGCTCGCGCTTGCAGATCACATCTCCTTTTTGTAACCATCGGTCGCGGCGAAGGTCATGCACTTCAATCGCGATTCCCTCCTGCTGGAAATCGCGAACAATCTCCGCCAATCCGAGGCGGGCGCTTATGGCATCGAAGTCCGAATCCGTTTGCGGACCGTCGGCGATGACGATTCGTCCTGATCCTTGCAAAGCCTTTCCCACCAGAACCACCACGGCGCGGATGACTGCGCCGTGAGTAATGACCTGTTGCCACTCAGCAGGCCGGTGCGCGTGCGACTCGCGGATGAGATTCGGCTTCAGCAGCACGCAATCGCCCGGGTGCAACAGCCCGGCCAGCGGATTGCTTCCGCTGAATCCCGCAAGTTCGAGAGCGCTTCGAATGGACGTCTCGGCCTGCGAGTATTCCGCCGGCCCGCGGAATACTCCTACTCGGGGGGAGTCTGGCACCATGGTCCCAAAGCTCAAGAAACCGCCTTCGTTTCCAAAACCCTGCCTTCGACTGACGGCGTTTCCCCCAGCACTCGATGGAACGCCGCGCCCAGATCCGCGGCAAAGCGATCGACGGTGTAGCGTTCGACAAAGCGCAAGCGGTTTCGCCTTCCCATCGCGGCGCGCCGCATGGGATCCTTTAGCAATGTGATGAGTTGCACGGCAAGATCGCCCGGATCCCTGGGCCGCGCATAAAGCGCTCCCGCTTCTCCTACCGTCTCTTCAATCGCGGCGTGGCGTGTGGTCACCATCGGGAGCTTGGCCGCCATGGCTTCAATCACGACTCGAGGCTGGCCTTCGTGCGGATACCAGGTGGGAAAAGCAAAGATATCCACGCCCAGCAATATCCGGATTTTTTCTTCTCCCCATTTCGGTCCCAGGAATTTCACGTAACCCCCGAGCTCGCGCTCCCTGACCCAAACTTGAGCTTTTTCAAATTCCGGATAGCCGGTTCCATCCCCGACAAAAACGAACTCGACGTCGGGTATCTCGCCCACAATGACCGGAACCGCATGCAGGAGATCGACAAAGCCTTTGGACTCAACCAGGATCGAAAGAAATAACACTTGCAATCTGCGGCCCGCCGGAACTCGCCGGATTGGTTCGGCGCCAGAAAACTCTCCGGCGAATTCATCCACGAACTCATCCACAATGCCGTTTTCGACGGCCACGACGCGCTCCGGCGCGATCAGCTCTCCGAAAATGCCACGGTACTTTTCGTGGAGGACGACTGCCAGATCCACGCGGGACAAAGCAATCCGCGCCAGAACCTGGACGAAAGAATTCGCTGCCGCATAGAAGCGGTCAAAGGCTCCGCCGTGCAGATGAATCACTAGTTTCTTGTGCAGCAATTTTGCCGGGATCAGGAACAGGCTGTCGCGGAGAAATCCCAGGGCGTTCTGGGAGATGGGCACATAGACGATGTCCGGCCGCTCGCGAAAGAACAATGCCAGAAATCGAGCGCCGTGCACTAAGGCCAGGTAAACGTTTCCAAAATCCAGGTGTCCGCAATTGTCCATGGTTCGCCGGTCGCTGATGTCCAGATGGATGATTCGAAAGTTCCCGGACAGGCTCGAATGCAGCAGACAATCCGTGGTCACCGCCACACCCTGATGCGGCGGCGGCGTCGGACCGATGAAGAGGATGGACGGCTGGCTGGACTTATTCATGACGGGATCATTTCGATGGGCAGCGGTTTTTGTCGGAACCCGTCGCGCAGCCCTTGACAGACGGCAACCAGCGAGCGCCATTCACGGCTCCCTACTGCGGGGAGGAAGAAACGCCGAAGAAGATAGAACGACACCCAGGCAACGGAGAGTGGCAGGTCCGACCGCCGGGTATGGAAGCGGAGAAAAAGGATGTGGCCCTTTGCCAGTTCGCGCAGCTTCATCGGATTCGACCTTGGCTGAGAGGAGATGCGGTGCCATACCTTG
Organism: uncultured Acidobacteriaceae bacterium; assembly: GCA_964407505.1. Taxonomy (GTDB): domain Bacteria; phylum Acidobacteriota; class Terriglobia; order Terriglobales; family Acidobacteriaceae; genus Sulfotelmatobacter. Next base: position 35,025 of record CAYOVU010000211.1, read on the forward strand.
GCGGCGGGCTCGACCATCAACCGAAAACCCGCTTGCGACACGCGCAAGCTCCAGTCGACATCCTCGTGGCAGTAGGGAGAATACGTTTCGTCGAGCAGCCCGACTCGCGCAAAAACCTCGGCGCGCATCAGGCTGGCGCAACCGGCGAGGATGTCCACTTCTGACGCGTGCTCGAATTCGAGCGAGTCGTAGCGGCCCGACCCGGGATGCCGGTAGTGCGAGATTCGCGGATAGAATTTCCCCCCCACGCTGCAGATCCGGTTGGGTGGAGTTTCGTAGTAGATCTTCGGCTGTACGGCGCCGACACGCGGATCAGACCGCATCCGCGCCACCAGATGAGAAAGGAAGTCAGGCGCGACGAAGGTGTCGTTGTCGAGAAACAAAACGTACTGGGGCCGCCATGCCAGCACCTGGCGAAGCCCGGCATTGCGGCCTCCGGCCACGCCACGGTTCTCTTGGAGATAGAGGAATTCAACCTCGGGAAACTCGCCCGCGACGTTAAGCAGCGAATCGTTAAGCAGTGAATCCTCCGACGAATCGTTATCCACCACCAGGATCCGGGTATCGCGATACTCATTGGCCCGCAGCGACGCCAGGCAATCGCGAGTGTATCCCGTCTGATTCCGGTTCAATACGATGATGGCAACCAGGTCGCCCACAATCCGCCTCAGTTAAGTGGTTTGAGGATGGCGCGAAGCAGTGGCGTTCCTGCACCCGTCTTCCATACCGGTGGCTCTCCACCTGGCTGCAGAGAGCATTAAGCCGGCAAATACCCAGAACACTTCATATTGGGCTCCGACGCCGTACATGTTGCTGGTAAGCGCCACGACGGCGAACGCCACCACCATGCCGCAAAGCGATGTACCGAAGCTTCGCGCCAAAGGATCGTTTTTGCCTGTCAGATTTCTCGATCCGACGCGGTACAGAATCGACAGTTGCCAGAGGAGCAGCAACACGCCTGCGATTCCGACGTCGAGCAGAAGCCGAAGATATTCGTTGTGGACCGCGGGAGAATAAGGAGAATCGCGGAGATCGTTAAAAAGATAGTTGTCGACAAAACCAAAACCATGACCGACGAGGATGGTTCTGCGATCGACGAACTCGCCGTACAGCATCACCCAGGTCGCCATGCGCTGGGTGGCATTGACCGAGAGTTCCTGATCCTGCCAGAACTTCGTGTGCGCCGACAACAGAGGGCCTCCGAAGCGGGCATAGACGCGCGGGCTCAGCTGCGCCGCCCCCAGGATTACGATCAGCAACGCCACCCAGTAGCGCAACTTGATCGCCGATTTCGAGAGCATGGCCCCAGCTGCCACCAGAAAGGCGAGAAGCGGCGCGCGCGATTGCGATGCCACCAGCAGAAAAGTTGAACTGGCGAAGACCAGAATTGCGGCCCCCCGCAATCCTGTTCGCTCCATCACTAGCGGAGCCGTCAGGCAACTGAGGTATAAGAGCAAAACCGCATAGCTCACCTCGCCGCCAAATCCATAAGTACCCGAGAGCCGGTAGGTCTGAGAGGCATAGTCATAGCTGCCGGTGCCGGTTGCTAGCTGGTAAAAGCCGGTGGCCATGACGGCGGCGAAAATCAGGACAATATGCCGGAAGGTCTGCATCGCCTGCGCCCGATCCCGAATGTTCCAGAACAGGATCAGCGAAAGACAAATCGCACCGGTGAGATGAATCCAGTTGTGCAGGCCATTCTCCCAGCCACTGGAGAGAAAAATCGCGGGCAGCGCCAGCAAAATCAGGATCAGGAAAGGACGATAAACGCGCGATTTCCAGAATCGCTTTCTCTGCCAGATCGTGTAGGCAAGGAAAGTGGGTACATTCAAAGTCCAGAAGATGCCGACAATGTTGGCACTCGACCCGGAGGCGCTGGAGAAACGGAAGTTGTCGAGGTACTGCAGGGCCGAGTTCGAGAGCAGGCCGAGGACCACATAGACATAGACATACACCCTGGGAAAATGAATCAGCAGCAGGAAAAGCAAGATGCTTCCGAGGATTCCCGCCACCCAAAACGACGACAGCCAGGAACTGATCGCCGCCAGGGTTGCGGCCACAGCGATACCGATCGCTGCAGCCGGGCTGGACCAGCCTTTCGGCAGGGCTCGGGGGTATTCCATGGTTTGGGCGCTCGCACCGGTCATCGGCAGGAAAATCTACAGCAGGAAAATCACGCGGGCTTCACGCCCTCGAAAATCATGCTCTCGAGGCGGTTGAATTCATTGCCAATCAGCCTGCCGTGGGAATCGATGCCGCGGAGGTTCGCATCCGAACTTTCGCCGGAGTCGCAGCGGGCCACCGAGGTGAATCCCGAAGAGATCAGCAGGTTTTCCAGAACCTCACGGCCATAGATGTACTGATGACCCCAGTCGCGGAAGAAGTTGTTGACGACAGAAACCGCATTCGTCGGCGCAGGCACCGGGAACTTTGCTGCAGCGTTCGCGATATAACGTTGATGGACGGGTTCATTCGGATGCAGGTAAAGATTCACGAGAAAATCGAAATCCGGGGTTGCAATCCTGACGCGTCCGTTCGGCCGCAGGACTCTGAAGATCTCGCTCACCATTTTGGCGCCGGTTTCGTAGTCAAGGTGCTCGATGAGATGCTCCGAGAATACGTAGTCGAAGTGGCAGCCGGGAAAAGGGAACTTTTTGCTTGCATCGAGAAATACGGCACAAGGGCTGGGTTTCAAGTCGGCATTCAGCCAGCGCGGAAGAATGTTCGTGCTGCAGCCAATCTGCAGCATCGCGGGGCGGTCAAGCCCGGCCGCTTCGATCAGCGAACGATGCCGGCGCGAATATCGCAGCCGCACCATCGACCGGTAGGCCGAGCGCAGCGCGGAAAATGCAAAGGGATGTTTCCTTTGCATCGCCGCGGAATTCGGCCAGTTCCATGCCATCTCCCGCTTCGTCGCTGGCTCGTTCATCGCTGGCTCGTTCGTCGCTGGTTGGTTCGTCGTTGATTCATGGAGCGTTGGTTCATGAAGGCCGCTGGCGGCTGTCATCGCAAGCTGCTCCCTGCAAAGGCCGCCTGGTTCGAGATGTAGCCCCAGAAGCGCCGATACTCCGAGGAAGAGAAGGCAAGCCTTGCCCACAACAGCAGGGCAGCCGCCCCCCCCATATAGGTAACGGGCGCGTTCCCCAGCCATGCCAGTGTGAAGGAAAACACGAGCAGCGCCACGCTGCGCAACAGAAGCGGACCCTGTTGGGCAAAAACGTTCATCTTTGTATAGTGGGGAAACAGTCCTGCCGCCAATCCACCTGCAACGCAATAGGCAAGCAGGTAAGCGACCGCTATCGCGCGAAAACCAATTACGGGCAACAGCAGTCCGAAAAATAGGATGTAGGCCGCATAAAAGGACATTCCAATTCCGAACCAGGGCTTCCAGCCATGAACCGCGAAAATGATCGTATTCAAAACCATCATGAGCGCGCGGCCAAAGTCACCCAGGGCCTGGAAGCGAAGCAGCGGAAGAGCCCCCAGGAATGCGGATGAGTACGTGGCCTCGAGGACAAACTTGCCATAGAGGATCATGACCGCGCTGAAGATTGTCGAAATCAGCAGAGTCAGGCGCAGCGCCGATCCGGCTTCCCTCGAAATACGCTGGGAGTCCTGCAGCCCCGACAGTGTGGGGACCAGATAAGAGCCGACAAAACCAAAGGCCATCGCGATGGTCAACTGAGAGAGAGAGTAGACCGCCTGATACAATCCGTTTGCCTCAAAACCGAAGCGGCGGATGATCACGCTGCGAAACACCAGAAGGACGCCACGCTCGCTGATCGCCATCAAGCCGCCGCTCAGGCCGATGGCGAGGATGAAGCGCAGGAGCAGCGTATCGAAATGTCTCTCGCCGGGCCGCGGCTGCAGAAACTCGCGCCGGCCCCTCCGCAGAAAAAAAACCGCTGCCGCGGAACTGCAGGCCGCGGTGGCCAGGACACTGTACACGGCGCCGGCAATCCCGTAGCGGAAAATCAAAATCGCATACAGCAGTGCTCCTCCGCCGGTGTAGGCAGCGGTCACCAGAAGCTGGGCGCGCAGGTCGCGCAGTCCAATCAGCATTCCCAGGACGATGTCTGAAACCGCTTGTAGGGGCAGGCCCACGGCAACCACCGCGAGATACGCTCCGTATCCGCCGTCGCTGAGCACTACACGGGACAAGGTTCGCGACCAGATCATGACAAAGACGGCGACTGCTCCGGAAAGAGCCAGGGAAAATGCCGTGATGCTCCAGAAAGCGCGCCGCATGGCAGCGTCATCTCTTAAGGTGTGCAACTCTGCGATGCAGCGGGTCACGCCAGTGCCGGTGCTCAGAATGCAAATCTGGACCAGGCCGCGATAGAAGCTGTCAACCTGCCCGAACAGGCCCACTCCAGCCGTGCCTAGAATGACTGCAGCCAGCTTGCCCCGCAGCAAGGCGGCCGCGGCTGTCATCAGGTTGATGAGGGTTGTCCCGGCGGCGAACTTCAGTAATGGTCGCATGCTGGCTGTTGCTGGAAACTGCACAGATCCGGGCTCTAGCGCCCGTTTCTCCCGCGAAGCTTGCCGGCTCTTGGCGACCGGCAGACTGCCAACAGGCTTTGCGGGACGCCACTGTCGACTGGAACCAGTTTGGCTTCGATCCACGCGTCCAATTCGACGGTATAGGGACACGGGATCCTCTGCGCGAAGGCGATGGCAAAGGGATCGAAGGACTTGCCGATACGTTTTATCGAGTGCTCGTGCACCTCGTCGAAGCCGGAGATTTCTACTTCTTCGAAATACGCTTCGAGCAGCGCCTGCAGTTCGTGGGGAAGAAAGACCTTCAAGTGATAAGGGTTCAAGGCATGCCAGCGTTTTGCGTAAGCCAGGTTGGGGGTTTTCAGGATGAGAATTCCCTCCTGCCGTCTCAACACGCGTTGCATTTCCTGTAAGCAGCCGGGAGCGTTCGCGACATGCTCGATGACTTCACTGGAGAAAACCAATCCGAAGCTTTCGTCGGGAAATGGAAAGGCCTGGTTGGCATCATGGACCATAAAACGCAGGTTGCCGCCACCGAAGCGCTCTCCCGCTTTTTCCACCCGCTCCCGGTTGACATCGAAAGCGATCACTGACCGGGCCTTTTGCGCCAGCAGATGGGATCCGTATCCCCAGTTGCATCCCACTTCCAAAACCTCCCTTCCTTCCGCATGAGGCAGCGCGTACCGGTAAGGCGCGAGGTGGAGTGCGAGCTCCGTCAGGCTGGCCGAAGCCGGGCTAATGCTCTCCTCAATTTTCTGGGCCTCGATTGCTTCGAGGTTGGCTTGCGGGTCCATCAGAAATGTTCCGGGTCCGACTGGCAGTGACAAAATCTGTCGCAACAGCTTTCGCCGGCGGTCGATGGCTCTCCACAAACCGTAGAAGTCCGCCACCCGCACAAACGACCAGGCTTTGCCCACGATGCCGGGCGATCTTGGGGACGCTGGCATTATCTTTATCTCTATATCTCTATCTCTTGTTCCATATCAGATGCAGATCATTCTGGTCATTTGCCGGCTGGTCATTTGCTGGGTCATTGCCGCCCCACCATCTCCCGCCGATTTGCCTGTTGCAGCCGTCGCACCAGCCAGCCCAGCCGGCTGCCGTTTTGCGCCGCGTGCTTCAGATGGGAGCGCGCATCGCCGTAGATTCCCAGGGCGACCATTTTCGCGGGATGGCCGGGGTCCATCATCTGCCAGTGCGCCCGCCCTAAAATCCATCCCACTGCAAACAAGATCGAAAAAATCATGGCCAGGGCCACGATTAAAGTGCGCGGGGGAAACGATTTTTTTTCCGGAATATTGGCAGGGTCAAGCACTTTAACGCTGGGCGTCTCCCTTACTTCCTGTACCTTCGCAAGCTCGTATTGCTGGGTCAAAGCTTCGTAGATCGCTTCCTGCACCTTGGTGCGGCGGAACAGATCGGCATAGGTCACACCGAGCACTGGCAGCTTCTTGATGGAGGGATAGAGACTATCCTGGGATGCGGTCCCCGCAGCCGTGCCCTCTCCTTTCCCTCCTACCTTGTCGATCTGTTGCTTGAGTTCGGTGATGCGCGCCTGTACGGAGCGCACGCGCACGTTGTTATCGCTGTATATCTGCCGCAGTCCTTCCATTTCCGATTCCGCCGCGATCAGCTGCCCCTGCAGCACCGCGGCGGCCTCCACCATCGCCCGGCCTTGCTCCTTGATATCGATTGCCATGTTCTTGCTGGCAAATTCACTAAAGTCTTTTTCTGCAACTTCCAGCTCCTGCTGAACTGTCTTGAGGCGCTCTTCGAGAAACACTCGCTCGCGATGCGCACCCGAAGTCGACAGTTCGGCCACCAGCCGGTTTAGTTCGTCGAGATAGGCCTGTCCCATAGCGGCTGCCCTTCGTGGATCTCGATCCGTTACCGTTACTGTGATGATGCCGCTCTTGCGGTCTTCCGAGATTGCGGTGTTGGCGGCTAATTTCCTGCGCGCGTCCTGCCATAATCGCTTGCCATAAACCTTCCGCAGATCGAAGCGGTCGATCAGACGATACTGCACGGTACGGCTTTGGAGAATGCCGATGAACAGCTCTCCTGAGCTTTTCAAGCCGAGCAAATCGCCCGCGACCGATCCCAACCCTCCCCCCGCTTTGGAAGAAAGAGCCGCCATCATCGCCATGCTGGCACCGGACTGGCTATCAGGAGGCATGAGGCAGAGAGTCGATTCGAATTCCTTGGGAATCAGCAAGGCAACGGCCAGCGCCAGAGTTGCTCCCAGCCCGGTCACCTTATAGATGAACGGCCGCTCCCGCCACAGCAGGCGGATTTTCCCCAGCAGCAGATCGGGTCGAAACGGACGGGGTACGGCAATCTCCACCGATCCCGCCTCGTCCGGTTCGGTTTCTATCAGTGCTTGCTTCATGTTTGCTTACTTGCGCAACTGCCAACGCGGATAAAACGTAAGCTGCAAGGAACTCGTGATATCGGCTTGCGCGCTGGGCGAGAGTATGGGGAATCTCCACTGCTCGTACTGCACCATGCCGGAAAAACCAAGGGCGTGGGAGAGCATGACGTCCGCATGCGCGGAAAAGTCGTTGAGGCGGCCACCTTCAATAAAGTTCTTATTCACCTCCTGATGGCGGTAGCTCAGCTGAAAATGAGTGCGCGCGGAGACCGAGTAGGTCAGCCAGCTCTGTCCGCCAATGCCGGCGCGGCCGATCCAACTAGCCAGCAGATTGCCCTCGTTGGTGTAGCCGGAGCGATAGCGGCGAACTCCGAAGTAGACGTACCCAGGAGCGAAGTCAGGCCCCTGCGAGGTTCTCAGATATTCGGCGCGCCACTCCAACTTCGGAATCTTCGGGATTTGCGGGAGATAGATGCCGGGATTGATGGTGGTGCGGGAGGAGGTGATGGGAGAAATCTCATCGACCACCAGGGAGTCGCCGTAAATCGTCAGCCAATTTCGCAGCCACGGGACGCGGTAGGAGAAATCGAGCGCCGAGAGCCGCTTCCCCGGATTGTTGTTGTTCGTGGTGGGACCCGAGGTGTGTGCGTAGTAGGTCCGAAGAAAGTTGTTCCAGGTGAAGGGAAGCCCCGGTCCGGCAAATTGCGCGGTGAAACCCATGCCGAATTCCAAGTCGGGTGTGGGCTTGAAGCTGATCTTGTCGCCATGCAGATATGGCTGGGGATTGATGTTGCCTGGACCAAGCAGCGTACTGCCATTCAATTCGAATTGCTGCCCCGCCAGCTGGCCCAGAAAGAACTCCGTCCGCACCGGTCCCAGAATGCGGGAGAGCAACGGAATACGATAAGGCGTGGTGCTCTCGATCTTGACCATCAGCATTGAATCGGCATTGTTGCTGAACAGCAGTGGTCCGGATTCACCCGGCCCGAGCCAAACACTCTGCTTGCCAAAAGACAATTGAACATCCTGCAGCCTGAAGGCGACCAGGCTGTCGATCAGATGAAACCGGTCGACGTTCGGCGACGCATTGGGAACAGGAAGAGTGACGTCGGCGTTGGCAATTCCCTGTAAGGCCGCGAGCGGGTCGGAGGCCGAGGCGGGAGCGTGCTGGTACTCGCCGCGAAGATAAAACGCCAGTGGGCCAGCCGACGCGCTCGTGCTGAAGCCCGTCACATTATTGAAGCCCTCACTGTAGGGGCGCCCGTAATCGTTCACCAGAGTCTGCGCAAAGTGATAGCCATCGCGCAGCGGAGCGCCGGAAATCTCCGTAACGCGCGTGTAAACGGAATCCAGAGTTGCGCCGAGGCTGGCGGCGTCATCCAGCCATTCCGTTTCGTTACGAAATTCCTGCTCAAGTGCGGCGATAATCTTTTGTGCCGGACTGTTTGCTTCTGCACCGTCGTCCCGCATGTGATCACTCGCTTCGTCAAGCATCCGCGCGCACTCCATGCGCGTCCAGGGACGCATTCCCAGGTAAGCAGACTCGACGTAACCCAGCGCCGCGAGACGAGTGAGTGCCGGGTAGACCCAGCTCTCCAGGGGAACGTACGGGGAGGCCATGTTGGCGGGATTGCGGGAACCTTCCGTCTTCCCTCCCGCTAGATCTCCCCAGGGCGCTCCACCCAGCTCCGGATCGTGGTGCGCGCGATAGACCTGGCGCCCGAGGTACCAGCCCAGCACGCTTCCCACAAACGCGTCCGAGGGAAAATGCTCCTTGCCGGTTACGCGTGTCAGGGTCACAGCCGAAGCCAGTCCGTACACGGCAATCTGCGTCAACCTGCTGGGGTATTCGTGCGCGATCACGCTGGCGGTCGACCACGCCAGCGCACTGTGCTCGGACAGAAACGAACTCCCTCCCTGCAGAAAATTTCCGTGGCCATTTCCCTGGTAAGGCCGCTCGCGCTGGGTGATTTCCTTGAAGGCATACGCAATCAGGAGACTATTGAGAGCCGCTTCGCCGCTGAGGAAGCCGGTTTCGCTCAAGTGGTCGTTGTGCGTGAGATGGCCCCACCCGTAGGCTCCGGCCGCGGCTCCGATCAAAGAAAACGTAGCGTAATCGGAGATGTTCCGGCTGCGAGTCAACTGATTCGGTTTGTCGGGCACTTGCTGGGCAACCCAGCTGTCGCCCGCGATCAGCAACCCAGTGAACCCAGCAAATGGAACGAACGTCTTGAGGGCGCTTGGCTTCGCTAGATCTTTCGAGCTGGTCCAAAACTGGGTTTGGTCGCGAACCATGTGTTTGAAGAATGGAATCAACAAGCGGTCTTCCGGATCGGTTCCGGGCGGCAGGTAGCCGGGATTTTCGTTGCCCGGCGGAACGAAAAGCTCACCGGTGGCCGGCGTTAGAGAACTTGCCTCTGGATCGGATTGCGGTGCTTGGCTTGCATTATTCGGGTCTTGAGCCAGAGCAGTCGTGCCTACCGCCAGCATCAACAACGCCGCCAACGGTCGCCACAGACACAACCTTCGAATCTGCTCCAACCTCAGAACTTCCTCACTCGGAACCTGGGATCATGCCACGACGTATCTCTATCGAAATTTTCGTACCGAGTTTCCGCTAGAAAGCGCTCGCAGCCAGGAAGGCGCTGGTTGCGACCGAACTCATGGCTTGGGCGTTCTGGAAAACTGCCTTCCAGATCGGCGGGCCGCCGAGAGCCCTTTCGGGAACCACCACCATGTCTCCCGGTTGCAGGTCCACGTTCAACGAATCGCCCATGGCCCACCCGTGCTTCCCCACCACGGTTCCATCGGCGTGAATCGCGAAGATGGCCTTCTTGTTTGCCAGGTTTGTTGGGCCGCCCGCCTGGGTTAAATACCAGCGCGCGCTTTTGCCGGGACGGTAGGCCACCGCCGTCGGCCCGAACACTTGCCCCTGCACCAGCACATAGCTTGGCCGCTTCGGAACAGTGAGCACGTCGCCAGATCGTACCGCGACGTCACGCGAAGTGTTCTGCCAGCTCTTGATGTTTGCAGAAATCTGGATGGTGACGCGCCCCGGCGGTGGACTATTCACCAGGCTGTCGAGCGTGGTTTGCCACTGCTCCAGAGCTGACTCCGCGGAAAGCTTCTGGTCGGGATCGGTTGCGGCGGTTGCCGTCAGTTTCAGGCTGGCCTGTTGCTCCCGGACCCGCTGAATCAGGTCGCCAAAAGTTCGCTGCTCAAGCTTCTGCACTTCTGGCCGCACCAGCACTGCGCCGTAAGGGTAAGCTCCCGGCCCAAAGCCCCCCGCGCGCAGTAACACCGAACTCAGCCTTTCTCCGGGACGGATTCCGTAGCTGCCGGGATGCACAACTTCTCCTCGAAGGGTGATCGTCGCGCCTAAGTCCTCCCATCCCGGCAGCTGACGGATGGAAAGCACATCTCCGTTGTTTAAGACGCCGTTCTTTCCGGGCTCACCAGCGAGTGCGGACGCGAGGCTGATCTGCTCTTGCTTGCCGGTTACCTGCTTGTCGTTCTGCCAAACGTAGTGAATGAGATCGGCCGTGGCGGAGTCGGCGCTCTGCTTCAGTCCTCCGGCGGCGCGAACCAGATCAGAGATATGCATCTCGCCCGTCAGCGGATAGCGGCCAGGTCTGGCCACTTCGCCCTTGATATACACCGTGGCCGGATCCGTAGCGGCGACGTTTTTGTGCACCAGCACACGGTCGCGCGAGCTTAGAACGATGTTATCGCGCGGGCTGCCGTCGAGAGCGCTGTCCAACTTGACATGCAAAATTTTCAGCGTGCTGTCGGGCATGGAGCGGAATACCTGAGCATCGACGGTCTCCGCGTCGGGCGTCAGCCCGCCCGCCAGATGAATCGCATCGCTGAGATGAATGTCCCCGGCAGTCTGGTAGGTTCCGGGCGCGCGCACATCGCCCAGCACCGACACCACGGGCGGACTCTCAAAGTCGTAGCGTCCAAAAATCTGAATCGTATCCAGACTCTTCAACAGAGGAGCCCGAGCCGGATCCGCGAGCGCTTCCGCCAGATTGAAGCTCTCCACAGTAGGGCGGAAGTCGGGCAAGCTCAGCCGGATAATTTCCCCATACTGCGACGCCGCTTCGGGCAGAAGATCCTTGTAGGAGCCGATCAGATCGGTTACCCGCATGCCATCGTGGAACGAGTATTTCCCCGGGCGAACCACATGCCCTTCCAGGTACACGGCATCCTGCACGTAGGGCGCGATGGGAAAAATTCTGATTTTGTCGCCGTCTTCAATCTGAAACGACTGCAATTTCTTGGTAACTTCTTCCGAGGGGTCGTCCTGCGGGATGTCCAGGCTCAGCATTGTCTGCTTCTGGTGCGCCACCACCCGCTGCACTTCGATGTGCCGCAACATCGCAGTCGGCAGCAAACCGCCAGCTAGCGCAATCACCTCCGCCAGCGATTTTTCGTCCTTTCTTTCGTAGACCGCTGGACGCCGGACCATTCCCTCCACCGTCACTTCCGGGCCCAACGGCGGCACCATGACCGTGTCGCCGCTTTCCAGCCGCTGAATGTCGCCCTTGACGCCGTGCAGCAGCAGGTCGTAAACGTCAATCTCCTGCAACAGTTGATTCCCCCGATTGTGTTGGAGAATGCGCAATGAACCTCGGCCGGTCGGTCCTCCCGCGGCGAATAGCGCATTCAGCGGGGTCGAAAGCGAGCCCACGTCATAAGCCCCCGGCCGAACCACGTCACCGACCACGTAAACGCGAACCGTGCGCAAACGCGCCAGAGACACGTCTGCGGAAACATCACGGAATTGCGTGCGTAAAACTCTCTGCACCGAGGCCTGCACCTCCGCCAGAGACTTCCCCGCCACCAAAACCGGCCCGGTTTCCGGCAGACTGATCCGGCCTTCGCGATCCACAACACGGTAGAACCGTCGCGCCACCCCTCCCCACAAGTCGACCGAAATTCCGTCGCCGGAGCCCAATACATAATCGGGGCCGGCGGGAAGATCCATGGGGATCATCTGCAAATCGCGGGTACCGTTCTCAAAAACCTGCATGCCAAAACGCTCAACCGCCGGCGGACGATCTGCCGCCTGCAGGTACATGTCATAGAGGGATGGAATATCCCGATATGGGTTCGGACTGCGAACCAGTCGCTGACTCTGGCTGGTCGATTCCTTGGCCCGCAGCAGATTCGCCATTGCGATGGCACTATTACCTCGGCCATGTCTTGGCCCGCCAGCGCCGTTTTCGTACGATCCCGGCGAATCAGAATTGGACGACATCGTGGTGTACGCCGGTTGACTGGGATAGCGATCCTGATCCAGTCCATCGCCGACAAAATCTGAATTCAACGACACGTCTTCGAACTCGCTTCCGCCGCCATCCGAACTTCGACCCAGCGGCGGATTCTGGTTATTGCTTTGAAAAGCACCGCTGTCCTGTCCGTCTTCGTTCCCTTGCGCCGATCTAGGCATGGCACCGTAGCCATTACCCGATCGCGTCTGCCGCGTGCCGAGAGACTCCTGCGCACTCGCTCGCAAGAGTTCAGTCCCGCTTCCGTTTGGCGCCGTGCGCTGCTGGGGCGGATTCGGAGAGTTCTGCGGCGTCTGCAGTCCGGGCATCTCCGCCGGGCCCTGATTGATCCCCGGCTGCTGCGGCAATTGGTCGAAGGAGGGATTCGCCGCGTTTTGCGATGCGCAGTAGTTGCTGCGGGAATCGCAGCTTCGCGTCTGCTGCAAGGTTCTGGTTTTCTCCTGGCGCTCGCTCGCCCTTTCTTCCTCCTCCTCTTGTGCTACCCACTTCACACGCTCCTTCAGCAGCAGGTCCTGCTGCTTGCCGAGCAGAGAATCGGGATCGACCGTGGGCTGCAGATAGCCGTACTTCTGCACCAGAGCTGTCGCTATCGAACAGAAGACAACATCACTTTCCAGGCGATCGAAAATCGCCTCATCCAGAAGGTCGGAATCTGAAATGAGTTGCCCATGATCGGTCGCGTCCTTGGCGATCCAACGCTTCAACTCGACCATCAGACCCGGATCTCTGTGAAGGACGACAACAAGCTGGCCTGCGGTAGCCCCAACCCTCGTCATATTTTGACGCGCCAGCTCCGACGTTGGGAGCTGCTGTCGTGTCTGGGCAAACAGACTCCAGCTGCAAAATCCAAGGACGAGTAGGGGAAGGAGCACAACTCTTCGGCTCCCACTACAGGCCGTGCGATTACCGAACCTTACAGAACTCATAATTTCTCGCATAATCGAATCAAGATTAATGGCATGCAGGGAGGGTTAAAACGCTGTCGCGCTCGGTGCGCGAGTTTTACTTCTCCAGAAACGTCGTGTCGTTGGCTTAGGGATCAGTTTTGAAGGAGGCCCGGAATACCGCAGTATTTTGGCTGGGGCTGCTTGACCTCGGCAATCGGCTCGACTTCGCTCTCGTCCACTTCGACGGCCATCGAGCGCATGATCAGGTCGAGCGAAAAAACCACGCGGCAGCGATCTTTGCGGCGCACGATGATGCCTTCGAGACCCTGCATCGGCCCGCCGCATACTCGTACGCGCCGGCCCACCCGCAGGTAGGGATGCGGCTCTATGCGGCCGCCCGCTTCAATCCGCTGCCGCAAACTCTCGATTTCAGCTTCCGGCAGTGCCGCCGGCTGGCTATTGAAACTTACTAAGTGCACCGCACTTGGTAGTTGCAAAACGCGTAGTCGGTCCCGCAAGCCGAGCCGTACGAACACGTATCCTGGAAACAAAGCGAGTTCCAGTTCCTTGCGGCGGTCTTTCCAGCGTCGCACCGATCGGTAGAGCGGCAAGAAGAAAGGAATGGACCGTTGCTCAATTTGCCGGGCCACGCACTTCTCATGGCGTGGCCAAGTATAAAGGGCATACCAGTTCATCCCGTGTCGATCTGTCGCTTGGGACGCGGAATCTTCGCTCAAAGGTTTTACTATTTCAGTTGTCATGCCCGAATCCAGTCAAAATCCCTGCACCGAAGAGCGAGCGTAGCTTCGCCACCTCGCTTACATCAGATTTTGCAGTTAAGTTTTGTCGTTTCAATACGCTGGCAGAAAATTGGAGCGGATCTACCGCAGAGTCCACTTCAATTCTGCACCGCGCCCACCAGCACCGGGCGCTCCCGCACAGCATTTAAGATTCCTGCTTCCGAGCTTTCCAGCACCTTGGTTCGAATATCAATCACCGCCCAGTAGAATATTCCCCGGTTCTGCTCTGGTGCCAAGGCCAGAATCCTCATCTCGGGATGCCGCCCCAAGAGAAATCCGCATTGCCCCAGCCGCTTCTCCGGTTCGTCCATGGCGATGATAAGAACTTCAGGTTGCACCTGTTCGACAATGTCCGCCAGTTCGTTCTCGTTCCGCACCTCACCAACTACCTCGATATCGGGTTGATCGGAGATCGTGGCCATCACCAATTCCCGCATCAAGCGCGGCTGATTCGCGACCAATACGCGGACTCGCTTCACCGGAGTGCTCCCCAGTGCAAAGCATAGGGCGACCGACACGTAAGCACAAGGTTCAAAAGTGGTCTATGCAGATTGGAGGAGCCGGGATGCGGGGAGTACTAGGGACGAACCATTAGCGAAGCACGGGAGGCAGGTACTAAGAAGTACTAAGTTAGTACTGGATAGGTACCAGAGGAGCGGCAGAAACGCCGCCCCATTTGAAAACCGAAATACTTTTCGGCGAAACAAAGATCAATACAAGTGGCCGAGGCGAAACGCTGCCCGGCTTACTCAGCCACCGCTTCCTTCTCGATCACCACTTTCAGATGCGCGGTCACGTCCTTGTGCAGCTTCACCGGTACGGTGTACTCCCCGAGCGTCTTCAGCGGTTCGTGCAACTGGATCTGGCGCCGGTCCAGGTTGATTCCTTTTTTCGCGACAGCGTCGGCAATGTCGCTCGATGTCACCGACCCGAACAACTGGTCGTGCTCGCCCGAGCGCCGCTGGAACGTCGCCGAGAGGCCGTCAAACTGCTTTGCCAATTCTTCCGCCTGCGATTTCTCCTTAGCTGACCGCCGCACCGAAGCCGCCTTCATTTGCGCGATTACAGCTTTATTGCCAGCCGTAGCTTCGATGGCAAGCTTTCGCGGCAAAAGAAAGTTGCGCCCATATCCTTCGGCGACCTTTACCACGTCGCCGCGCGATCCCAGCTTGCTCACATCTTCTTTCAGAATGACTTCCATGATAGCTCCTGGCTCCTAGCTGCTGGCTTCTAGCGAATCTCGACTCCGGCTTGACTTGGCTAGGAGCTAGAAGCTAGAAGCTTATTTTTTACGATGCTCTTCCCGCAAACGGCAGCAGCGCGATGTTGCGCGCCTGCTTGATGGCCGAAGCTAGCCGGTGCTGGTGCGGTGAGCACACTCCGGTCAAACGCCGGGGCACGATCTTGCCGCTCTCCGCCACGAACTGCCCGAGCAGCCGGTAATCTTTGTAGTTGATGTCGGCGATCTTTTCAGTGCAGAACTTGCAAACTTTTTTGCGCCGGAAAAATTTGCGTCCTCCTTCGCGCGGCGGGCCACCGGGCCCAGATCGCCCTCCGCCTCCTCCACCGCCTCCGAATCGTGGGCGGTCTCCTCCCGAACGCGGTCCGTCGCCGGATGGCCGCGATGGCCGCTCACTCACCGGCGCTGCTGCTTTTGTCTCGTCAGTCATAACGCTCCTTCGAAAATCAGTGGTTGGTGTTCAGTGGTTAATCAAATCGTCCCTGGGCTTCGCTCGAACTGATGACTACGAGCCGCGGACCACTGTTCTTAAGCTGTTGCCGGAGTTTCTGCCGCTGGAGTTTCCGCTGCAGGCGCCTCTTCCGCCGCAGGCGCAGGCTGCGCGCTAACCTTCTTCTTCGCGTCGCGCAGCTTCTTAATCTTTTCCAGCCGCTTCTGCTCTTCGTCGATGCGCACGGTGAGGAATTTGATCACCTGCTCTGTGACCCGCAGCCGGCGCTCCAGTTCATGGATCACCGTACCTGTGCCTTCGATCGTCATCAGAATATAGACGCCTTCGCGGAACTTGCGCACCGTGTACGCCAGCCGCCGCTTGCCCATGCGGTCCACATTCTTCACCGTGCCTGCGGCGCCGGTCACCGTCGACTCCAGGTTCGCAATCAGCTTGTCGAGATCTTCGTCCACCATATCTGGCCGGACGATAAACATCAGTTCATAAGTACGATTCATTTCTATCTCCAAATCTTGTACGCAAAATTGTCATTCCGAACAAGCGCACTTTGCGCCGTGAGGAATCACGGCGAGCCGCGCAAGACTTGCGCGTTTGGCTCGCTTCCTTATTCGCTCTCCTTCCGGTTGAATCGGTTCATCGCCGCCGCCGGACCTTCCGTCAAAATTACTTTCACAGCCTCTTCCGCGGTGTCGAGCACGCCATCCACAACCGCCAGATCCGCTTTGCGCAGTGGCGCCAGCAAGTACCGTTGCCCGTCTTCCACCTTGTGCTCCGGGGCGACGCCAATCCGGATGCGCAAAAAATCCTGCGTGCCTAGCACCCCGATGATCGACTCGATTCCGTTATGCCCCGCCGAGCTTCGCCGCGTGTGAATCCGCAACGTGCCCAGCGGAAAATCCAGTTCATCCTGAATGACGATCAGGTCCGACTCCGGTTTCACTTCGTACTCCACCACCAGTTCCCGCACCGACATGCCACTCAGGTTCATGTAGGTCTCAGGCTTGGCCAGCAAAACCGTCTCGCCGCCAATCACCACCCTCGCCGTAAGCGCCCGGCATTGCCGGTTTCGCACCTCAACTCCTGAATCGCTGGCGATTCGATCCACCGCAAGAAATCCTAAATTATGCGGTGTGAATTGATACTCGATACCAGGATTACCCAGCCCGACGATCAGTTTCACGCCGCCATCCCGAACACTGAGAAAGAACAGGTGGAGACAGCCGCCCTCGGCTGTCTAGCCGAGCGCAGCTCGGCTTTTCTCACCACGGAGTTATTTTTTCTCCTTCTTTTCAGCTTTCTTTTCCGGCTTCTCGGCAGCCGTCTCGCCCTCTTCCTCGGTCTCTGCCTTGCCCTTCTTGATAACCTCAGGCTCGGCTGGAACCGCTCCCGCTTCTGCCGCGACCGCTTCCGGCGTCGCCACAACCTCTTCCTTCACGGAGGTCACGTGGGCTACAGGCTGGTTTGCCTCAGAAAGAAATTTCAGCTTCTCGTTGTGCGGCAAGTCCGAAACGCGCAGCACTTTGCCGAAGGTGAGTTCGCTGACGTCGACATCGATGTGGCTGGGAATGTCTCCCGGCAAGCACTCGATTTCCACTTCGCGCAACATCTGCTCGAGAATTCCACCTTCTGTCTTCACTCCCGCCGGCACGCCCTGCAGCACAACCGGAACGCTAACCCGCAACGCCTTGTCCATTGCGATCCGCTTCAGGTCAATGTGCAATAAGTGGCCTTTGATCGGTTCGTATTGCCAGTCCACGATCATGGCCTTCGTGCGTTCGCCACCGTTCAACGCCAAATCGAAAATGGTGTTGTGCCCGCTGTCCGACCGCAGAATGCGCAGCACGTGCCGCGGGTCTACGCTCACCGGCAGCGCATCTTTCCCTGCGCCATAGACCACGCCCGGAATCTTCCCTTCGCGCCGCACTCGCCGCGCTTGGTTCTTGGTGCCCGATTCCCGCGGTTCCGCTTCCAGAACCTTTTGTTCAATCGCAGTTGCCATAAGTTCGTTTCCTTCTAAAGAGTATCGCTACTAAACCCTGTCATCCTGAGGCGACAGCTTTATCGTCGCCGAAGGATCTCTATCGCATCGGGACCATCCAAATTCCAACCGTCGTCTAAACGAATAACTTGCTCACCGAAGTCTCTTCGTGATTGGCCTGAATTGCCCGTCCAATTAATCCCGCAATCGATAGCACTCTGATCTTCGGCTCTTGCTTTGCCGCATCGGTCAGCGGGATGGTATTCGTCACCACCACCTCGCGAATCACCGACTTCGCAATATTTGTTACTGCCGGGCCGGACAGCACCGCATGGGAAGCGCAGGCGTAGACCTCAGTCGCCCCGCTCTCCATCAACGCTGCCGCGGTTTTCACCAGCGTCCCGGCCGTATCGATCAAGTCGTCGATGATCAAGCAGGTCCGCCCTTTCACATCGCCAATTACATGCATTACTTCGGCGACGTTCATTTCCACCCGGCGTTTGTCGACTATAGCCAGCGCCGCGTCCACCTTCTTGGCAAAGAACCGGGCCCGCTCCACGCCGCCCGCATCAGGCGAAACCACCGTCAGATTTGGCAGGCTCAACTTCTTAAAGTGATCCACCAGCACCGGGGAAGCAAAAAGATGATCCACCGGAATATTGAAAAACCCCTGCAACTGCGGCGTATGCAAATCCACAATCAACGCCCGGTGAATGCCCGCCGTCGTCAGTAGATCGGCCATCAACTTCGATGAAATCGGGCTGCGCGGCTTGTCTTTCCGATCCTGCCGGGCATAGCCGAAGTACGGGATCACCGCCGTAATTCTTCGCGCCGACGCTCGCTTCAGCGCATCTACCATCAACATCAGCTCGATCAGATTCTCGTCGACGCCCGCGACCCTCGTGCCATGCACGGAGCGGCACGTTGGCTGCACCACGAAAACGTCGGCGCCGCGTACATTCTCCTGAATCTGTACATAGGCTTCACCATCGGCAAAGCGCGTGACCTGCGCCTGACCGCGCTGCATCCCAAGAAACTGGCAAACTTCGTCAGCTAACAGCTCGTTCGCCGTTCCGCTGAAGATCTTGAACTTCTCGTCCGTCCGCGGCCTCTGCTTGCGGTCCGTCTTCTCATCAGGCGTGGGGACGTTTTTTTCCGTCTTCTCTGCCTCGGTCGGCGTGACTAAAGTAGCCATAGTTAGCTCTCAGCTGCTAGCTTCTAGCTGCTGGCTTCTAGCAATTCGGCCAACCGCTCGGCGGTTCGGCTAGTAGCTAAGAGCTAGCAGCTGATTTGGCTGGGCCGCTAGGATTCGAACCTAGACAAAGTGCTCCAAAGGCACTTGACCTACCATTAGTCGACGGCCCAGTAAAGCCATTGTTGATTTTGGATTGTTGACAGTTAATTGAAGCCCGTTGTTCGAAGCCCTTGATTCGAAGCTCGTCGATTGGAACCGGACCAACCGACACCCTAATTGTCAATCAACAATCAAAAATCAACAATCAAAAACTGTGGGACCGCCGCACTAACTAAAAAACCTCTTCCAGTATTCCCGCCGCGTCAGCGTAACCGTCGCCTGCGCCGCCCAACCCTGCTTGCGCACCTTGATCGCCGCCGTACGCGCCGCGTTTTCCGAAGCGAACAGTCCGTACAACGTTGACCCGGAGCCCGACAGCGACGCATACTTCGCGCCCGCGCGCTCCAGCGCACTCTTGCCTTCACTCAGCTCGGGGTATTCAGGAAAGACGACCTGTTCAAAGTCGTTCTTGATCCCGGCCCGGACAAGCTCGAGAAGCGGATTCTCGGCCCGGCCCCTCCGACTTCGAGGAGCACCGGAGTAACTCGCGCTTAGCCACGCAGACAACCCTCGACCAAGCTCACCCATTCTATCGGATGATTTCGGCGTGGTCAATGTAAAGACAGCGCCCCCCGGCTGTCCGGCCGGGCGAAGCCCGGGTGCTCTCGCTGACGCCATATGTTCCTGCGAACGCGTGGAAGAGCGGCCCTTCAGGGCTGCGTCAACGGTCTCAGATGAAATGGGCTTTATTAGCCCCTGCGAATCTGCCGTGCTGCGATCCCACTCCGCAAACGCCTTCGCCGTCGAAACTCCCACCTCGGGCGTTACCACCACACATGCCGTCGACGGCAAATCCTCCAACCCATAGACCTGCTCACCGCGTCCCACTCCCAATACCGTCCCGCCCACCAGAAACAACGGCAAATCCGATCCCACTTCCGCGGCAATTCGCAGACGCTCCTCCGCAGCCAAGCTTTTGTTCAGAGCTCTCTCGAGGCCGAGCAGCGCAGCTACCGCATTCGACGACGCTCCGCCCATCCCTCCCTGCACCGGCAACCGCTTCTCAATCTCGACTACCACCCGCCCCTTGGCCCGCAAAGCCTGCATCGCCTTTTCCACCACCCGATAGCAGGTATTTGATTCATCTCGCGGAACGCGCGGGTCTTCACATCGGATCTTGATTCCCTTTCCTCGCCCCGCGCTGATTCGAATCACGTCATGCAGCCCGATCGTCTGATACACCGTCAACAAATCATGAAATCCATCATCCCGGCTCGCGCCAATGCGCAGTCCAAGATTTATCTTCGCGAAAGATCGGAGGGTCACCGTCATGGCAGCAAGATTGTAAGCTAAACGCAATCAACCGATGAGATTCGGCGCGTAGCAATTCCTTCTCGTCGTCTTATCCGAGCCCTTCCCCCACCCGACACACCACCTTGGTAATCTCGACTCCTTCGCTCCGTTGGCGCACCTTAATAAAAATGTGATCCCACTCACATGAGCCGGCGACGGTCCTCCCGGTTGGGACCACAACAACGCAACCAGTGCTGCCCGCATTAGCGGGACCCTGTGCAGTACGATCCCGCAAGTTGGGAGTAATCCGTTGCGCTGATAAGTGCGGATCGACTCAAATTTCAGCCCGCGTTCCACGACGACCGGGTTTAGGCCGCGTGGGACCAGCAGTGGGCTATCAGGGGCTTATGCATGCGCAGTATGATCGGGCGTTGTTTCTCGTTGACCTTTGTTATAGCGGTCGCGGTTTTCGCCGCCGCCCAAGGTGACTATAAAGTTGTTCCCGTCACCGATGGTGGAACCATCTCCGGCACAATCAAGTGGTCCGGACCCGTACCCCACGACCTCGAGTTCCCCGTTACCAAAGACCCTCAGATTTGCGAACCTGACGGCAAGAAAAACGTTAGCCTGGAGCGCCTTATCGTTGGACCCGAAGGCGGCGTAGCCAACACGATCGTTTATCTCAAAAACATCTCGGCTGGGAAAGCCCTGGAGCTGCCCGAGCAGCGCCGTCATCTCGACCAGAAGCAGTGCCGCTACGTTCCGCACATCCTTCTAGTGCCGAAGAATGCCGATCTGCAGATGCAAAGCTCCGACGCGACTCTCCACACCATTCACATGGACGGAGCCGCTACTTACAATCTGCCGTTCCCGTTTCCCAATAAGGTCAGCGCGCGCAACATGCCCACGGCCGGCCTGGTCAACCTTCGTTGCAACGGCGGCCACGTCTGGATGAACGCCGAGATGATGGTTGTCCCTCATCCTTATTATGCCGTCACCGACGAGAGCGGACACTTTGCCTTTACCGATGTCCCGCCCGGTACTTATCAGATTGTTGCCTGGCATGAAGGCTGGGGACTTGCCGGTAAAGA
Organism: uncultured Acidobacteriaceae bacterium; assembly: GCA_964407505.1. Classification (GTDB taxonomy): domain Bacteria; phylum Acidobacteriota; class Terriglobia; order Terriglobales; family Acidobacteriaceae; genus Sulfotelmatobacter. Next base: position 56,224 of record CAYOVU010000211.1, read on the forward strand.
ACAGGCCTACGACGTGCTCACCGAGCGCGCCGTGCAGCGCCCACTCTTCACCGAACCCAAAACGTGGGAACGATCAGTCACGGTAAATCCTCGTCAGTCCAGCACCGTGAATTTCGTGATCGGAAATAAGTAATGCGCGTGTAGGGCGGACACTCTCCCGTCCGTCAACTGCAATTGCCACATGAGAAGTGTGGGGCGGATACTCCAATCCGTCAACTGCCCAGATGTAAGAAACTGGAATTCGATTGATCGGGAAGGGCACGACGTTCAGTCGTGCCAATCAAAGCCAAGAGAGATAAGGGCTTTAGCCCCTGAGGTCAGTTTCCCTCGCAACGCAATCAAGAATTAATCCGTGTCAATCCGTGGCGAAAACGATTTACCCTACCCACGCCGCTTATACAACACCGCAAATTCAAACCCCGCATTTGCCGGAAACAACTCTGCCACTTTGCGCAATCGTTCCGCCAGCGCCGAAGGCGCGAGCAGTGGATAATCCCGCTCCCGCAGATCGTAGTAATCGACATCCAGGTACAGCGAAAGCAAATAAATCGAAATCGAGTCGGAAAACGTCGACTCGAAATACTCGTTCTTAAACCGCTCCGCCTCCGGACCGCCCGCGACCGCGAGCTTGCGCGCCTCAAAAGCGTCCAGCGAAGTTTCCCCACGCGTACCTGCCTCCACTTGCTTCCACGCCAACTCGTTGAACTCTTCCGACACTCCCGCCACTTCCACCAGCGCATGCCCAACGTTGATGTAAAACTCAAAGGCCACCGAGAACTTATCGTCCATCAGTCGCGTCGAGATAAACACGCACTGCGAGTCGCCCAGATTCAGGTTGCGATGACAAACCGCGTTATCGCTCAACGCAACATCGTAGCGATCCGCAATTAGAATCTCGTCGCCCTGCGTCACCGTTAAGGGCACAAAATAATAAGCCTTGCGCTTGAGGGACGCGGCAATCTTCGTCGGCACCGCCGCAATCATCCGCTCCAGATCGAACGAACTGATCGAGACTTCTCCCGCCACGGCATAGCACACCCCATTCGCCGCCTGTGAAACGGGCGTCGCCCGCACCACATCCGCTGGACTCCGCGTAATTGCTTGCGCTGCCTGCGACATAATTACTCTTTTATACACTACATGCCGAGCGGTTCGCCCCGTTCTGCCGATGATCTAAAGGTGGCCGAAAGGTGTAGCCTAGAAGTATGCCGCCGACCCCGCGCCCACCTCGCTGGTATGCGATTCCGGTGCGTGTGCTGCTGGTGACCTTTATCGGAACGCTGATCTCGTTCGCGGTCAGCTTGCTGCTCGGAATCGTCGGGACTGTTGTGATTTCGGCCCTTCACCACGCCAATCCCAACATGACCGTAGCCTATCGCCTGATCGCTCTACCCTCAGCCGTGGTAGCCGGGGGTATCATCTTTGTGTTGGCACTGACTATGGAAATCCGGCACTACCGCCAGGCGAAAACCCTGGCGGGGATCGAACGGGCAAGCTGACACGCCGAGCGCTACAATCAACTGAATGCCGCCCCGCATAGCCATCCCCATGCCGCATTCGATCGATCGCAAATATGCCGAGCGCGCGATCCCGCAATACGAGCACGCTGTCGAACTCGCAGGAGGAGAACCCGTCCGCATTCCGCTCGATCAGACTCCTGCCGAAGTCATGAAGATCATCGAGCGCTGCGACGGCGTTTTACTTCCTGGCAGCAAGGCCGATGTTGAACCCTCTAAGTTCGGCGCACCGCGCTCTCCGCACACCGCCACCGCCGACCCCGGTCGCGACACCGTCGACGAACTCCTGCTGCAGGACGCCTACAACATGCGCAAGCCTGTTCTGGGCATCTGTTACGGTCTGCAGACTCTCAATGTCTACCGCACCGGATCGCTCATCCAGCACATCCCGGATTTTCTGCCGGAAGACTTGCGCACCCGCGTCGACCACGAAGCCGGAAAAAAAGTCGCAGTCGCGCATGCAGTCGCGATTGAACAAGATTCCAAGCTGGCAGCGATCGTCACCCAACCCTCAGAGAACCGTTCGCCAAACGAAGCCCGGGAAGGGCACGACCTCACTCGTGCCGTTAAGACCTCAGAAAAGAAATGGGCTTCAGCCCCTGAGGGCAGCAAACTCGTCCTTCCCGTGAACTCTTCCCATCATCAATCGGCCTCCAAAATCGGCGACGGTTTGCGCATATCCGCCCGCTGCACTGATGATGGCATCATCGAAGCACTGGAAGGAACCGCGCCCGATCACTTCGTCCTCGCCGTGCAATGGCATCCCGAGCGCTCGGTCGATCAAGACGAACCTTCTCGCGCCATCTTCCGCGCGCTTGTCGAAGCAGCCGAAGTTCGCCACAAGCAGCTTGCCGATGAATTCGAAGGTGTGAAGTAGCAGCAGAGTCCAAAGAAACTAAGACTTGACGCGTTGGCGGACATTCGACGGGAAGTTATTTCTTCCGCGCTTTCTTAGTAGCTGTGCGCTTCTCCAGCAGAATGACGACATGCGCGACCGCAGTATTTTCCAAGTTGAGTCCTTCCGGTGTCTTGGCCTTCAACCCGACGCAATCGGCGGTAACTCCTAGCAACTCGGCAACGCGCATTCGAATCGCCGCCGCGTGCGGTCCAATCTTCGGCGCGGCAAGAATTAGGCTGGCATCCATGTTCGCCACGCCGTATCCCGCATCCTGCACGCGCTTCAGCGCCTCGCGCAGAAAGACCACGGACTCTGCGCCTTTCCACTTCGCGTCAGACGGCGGAAACAGCGCTCCAATATCGGGTGCCGCGATAGCCCCGAGCAGCGCGTCGGTAATGGCATGCAGCAGCACGTCGCCGTCGGAATGCCCGTCCAGTCCCCGGTCGTGCGCCAGCGTGACACCGCCAACCTTCAGCGGAATGCCCGGACGAAACTCATGGGAATCGAAGCCGTAACCGATTCTCACGCGGAAGCCTTGGCCACGGATTCACACGGATTCATGCGGATCTTTTTTCTTTCATTGTCGAAAATGAGGCGTCGAAACTGCGGGCGCAGCCCGAAGTTGAGCAGCAAGCCGACTTCGGTCGCACGCAGATAGTGCAGCAGTTGGGCCTCGTGTGCAGATTCGAGAGATCGTCCAGCTTTCAGTTCCACAAGAATCACATTTTCAACGATGAGGTCGGCATAGTATTGTCCAACCTTTCTGCCCCGAAACCACACTGGCACCGGAACCTCCCGTGCAGTACTCAGTCCTGATTCCTCCAGGGCCACGACCAGCGCCTCTGCATAAGTCGACTCAAGAAATCCGTGCCCGAGTTCGTTGTATACGTCGTAGACCCCCCCGATGATCTTCTCGGTCAGCTCGGAATGCTTCAAGCCGGGTGGTGGAGTATTCATCACCAGCGAGTCTACGCTGTAGGAGTGGCCTTGATCCGTGGAAATCCGTGCAAATCCGTGGCTCATTTCTCTAAGTAGAACTCCGCCAGTTCCATGTCTCCAGGTGCGGTAATCTTTATATTCCGTGGTGAGCCCATCACTACCGCGACGTCGTGTCCGGATCGTTCCACCAGCGAGGCCTCGTCGGTGCCGAGGAAGCCGTCTGCCGAAGCTTCGTCGAATGCCTTTTTGATCACGTCATACCGAAAACCTTGCGGAGTCTGCGCCATCACAACGCCAGCACGCGGAATCGTCGCTTTGATCAGCGCACCCTCGGCCGTGCGCTCGACTTGCTTCACCGTATCGACCGCAGGCAGCCCGGCGATTGCCGCACCATACTTTTTCGCCGCATCAATCACTTCCTCAATGATTTCCGCCGTGACGAACGGGCGAACCGCGTCGTGAACCAGCACCACGTCATCCGCCGATGCGCCGACCGCATTGAGCGCGTGCTCGACTGACTGCTGCCGGTGCTCGCCGCCCACGACAAGTTCGACTCTCTTCTTTTTTAGTATGTCTTGTGCCTCGCTTTCCAGACGCGCGCGAAATCCTGCAATTTCATTTTCGCGCAACGCGATCCAGATCTCGCTCACGGCTTCGACCGCGGCAAACCTTCGCAGCGTGTGGATGAGGATGGGCGTGCCGCCCAATTCGGTGAATTGTTTCGAGGGAGGCGTCTTTTTCTGCTTGCTCTGAGCGCCGGGCACGGGAGCCATACGAGTCCCAAGCCCCGCAGCCGGAATAATTATTACAACCTTCATCGCGGAGTGTAAGTATACGAGTGCTGACGCCGGAGTTCAAATGCACGACAGTTTATGAACCCGCTCTAAGACGGCGGCTTGGTCTCCACCACCAATGTATTTGGAACGGGCACAGTGGGTACCGCCGTCCCCGTAACCACCGGGGCTGAGGTCGGTACGGCGACACTGGTGCGAGAAAATGCTCGTTCGTCCCACTTGCCGAAGATCATCTTGCCGGCTGTAGTCTGCAACACCGAAGTGACCGATACGTCGATGGTCTTGCCGATCATCTTCCGCGCATTGTCGACCACGACCATAGTGCCGTCATCGAGATAGGCGACGCCCTGGTTATATTCTTTGCCTTCTTTCAGGATGAAGACCTTCATAATCTCGCCCGGCAGCACGATCGGTTTGAGCGAGTTCGCCAGCTCGTTGATGTTCAGCACTTCGACACCTTGCAGCTGCGCAACCTTATTAAGATTGAAGTCGTTGGTGATGATTTTGCCTTCATAGACTTTCGCCAGCTCGATCAGCTTGAGATCGACCTCGCGGACAGCGGGGAAGTCATCTTCAACGATCTGAATCTGCAGCGTAGCCATCTTCTGCAGGCGCTGCAGAACGTCGAGGCCGCGGCGTCCCCGGTTGCGCTTGAGCGAATCGGCGGAATCGGCGACGAGTTGCAGCTCGCGCAGTACAAACTGTGGCGTCACAATGATGCCATCCAGAAATCCGGTCTCGGCAATATCGGCAATGCGGCCGTCGATGATGACGCTGGTGTCGAGGATCTTATAGCTCCTCTTGCCTTGCTTCTCACCGCCAAAGATTCCGCCAAGAGCTGCCAGGTTGAGCAGGTCGCCCTTGCTTGCGCCAACAATGAGGCCGACATAAGCCATCAGCAACATCACCAGGATCTGCAGAAAACTCTGAGTTCTGCCGGAAGGGATACTGCTGCGGATCACTAGAGCAAACAGGTAAGCGCCGCAGATGCCGAGGAGGCTCCCGATGGCCGCGCCAATCAGCCGCTTCAGGCTGACCGCGCGCAGCTTCCATTCGAACAGGACGATGGCCGCCCCCACAAGAGCGCCAATTCCAGCATCCACCTCAGGCGCGCGCCCAAAAGGAGCAATCACATAACAGGTAACTGAAACTACGATTACAAAAAGAAGACGTACAAAAATCAAATCCACAGTAAACCTCCCCCGGATGCAACTCCGCCTGATATCTGGAGCAATGGTCCGGTGCCTTTTCCTCGCCGCCCCGGGCGGGAATCGGCATTTCGTCTATGCGGAGCGCGCAAGAATTAGGGGAATGAAAAATGCGCCCCGTTCCCGGCCCATGGAGGCTCGACCGGGCAAAACTAAGTAAAACCAACGCCAAAAGTATATACCGAGGGGTAACTAACTGGAAAAACTAAAGATTGCATGCCAGGCAGCCTTTTTTGAGCGGCATGCCCTACAGGGCCATGCCAGTCGCATTACAGTTTTGTACCGAGCGTGAAGCAGTCGTTCTCGGCATCTCAAATCAGCGATCCCGATCTGCTGAAGGAAGATGCAGATGGCCCAGGCGTTGGAGCCCTAAGGATTGCCTTGGAGGATGTCCATGCGAAGTTTCAATTTTGTGAATGTTGCAATTCTCTCGGTGCTGGTGGGAAGTGCGGCCCTGGCGTTTGCCCAGGAAGAAAAGCCGCAAGAGGAAAAACCGGCGCGCCAGGAAGAAGCGAAACCTGAACCAAAACCGAATGAAGCCAAACCGCCTCACCAGGATGAGGCCAAGCCGCAGCAAGACAAACAGATGGAGAAGATGGGCAAGCAGGAAGAAAAGCAGGAGCCAAAGCCAGAACAATCCCACGAACAGGCAATGCCGAACCGTCAGAATCATCCGGAACAAGCTCATGCCCAGCCAGCCGGCAGAGGCGGACACATTCCAGACGATAAATTCCGGGCTAGCTTCGGCCGCAGTCATACCTTCACTGCGAAGACGGTAATCGTTGAAGGCCGCCCGCAATTCCAATACAGCGGCTATTCCTTCCAACTTGTCGATGCCTGGCCTGTGGGCTGGGCCTACACCGACGACTGCTACATCGATTACATCGACGGGGAATATTTCCTCTTTGATCTGCTGCACCCCGGCGTTCGCATCGCCGTCTTCGTCGTCATGTAGCGCGATGATGTAACCGCATCACGCGCGCGGCTTCGTAGCGAAGGTGGCCTCTCTGAGTCGGGATTCAGTTCTGTGCTGGATTCAACCTCAATGGAGGCCACCTTCTTTTCGTTTCTTTCGCGAAGCCGTTAGAAGTTTTATTTCGTCGTATCCCCTGCCTTCGCCAGTACGGCACAACCTCGTCAGTCCAAGTAAAGTATTGTCATTCCCCCTCCGAAACGCGCAACTTTAATTACCGCGCGAGCTTTGTAAATATGGGATAGCTGCGTACGCAGAATGAGGAAGCTATGAAAAAGCTCGCCACTATCGTCGTGATGCTGTGCTCTGTTTTGGTCTGGGGCGGTGTAGCGCCGAACCCCGCCGATTACAACATTAACGTCCATGTCAGTTCAGCGCGGATTAACGGCCGCGGCTCCGTAAGGCTGAAAGTCACCATCGACGGAAGAAAATATCTACTCGATGGCCTCGATCTGGGAAGCCCGCTTTTGGTGCCCGGCGACTACAAAGCGAAAACCGTTCCCGTAAGAGTGAAAGACGCCCACACCTAATGACGCTTACGGAACTTACGAGTTTCTATTTCCCGATGGGAAAACGCGAACGTACGGTCTAGCCGGCATCACGGAGTAAGCAGGCTGAGGTGAGGGCCGGGTCTGGCCTGCTAGACTTCCTGCATGAAAGCGCTAGTGATCACCAACCTGTCCGGACCGGACGCGCTTGCGATTCAAAACAGTCCGGAGCCGAGCCTGAAGCCAGGACAGACCTTGGTTCGCGTCGCCGCTGGAGGCCTGAACTTCGCCGACTTCATGACCGCGCAAGGTGGCTATCCCGGAACGCCGCCGCCTCCACTTATCGCCGGGCGCGAATTCGCCGGTGTTGAAGAAAACGGCGGACGGCGCGTGATGGGATACATCCAGTGGGGAGCATTCGCCGAAAAAGTTGCCGCTTACCCGAACTTACTGTGGCCCGTTCCCAATCATTGGACCGACGAGCAAGCCGCAGCCTTCCCCGTGAATTACTTCACAGCATATTTAGCCTACTGGCAGGCTGGCATGACGAAAGCGCCGGCCGCAGGGAAGACTCACCGAGTACTGATTCACGCCGTTGCTGGAGGAGTCGGTACCGCCGCAGTGCAGATCGGCCGCATTCTCGGCGTTGAAATGTACGGCACGTCATCCTCCGACGAGAAGCTTGCGCGGGTCAAAGAACTCGGGTTACAGCACGCGATTAACTACAAACAGCAGGACTACGAAGAAGCGGTGAAAAAT
>CAYOVU010000212.1:0-13964 GCA_964407505.1 uncultured Acidobacteriaceae bacterium
TGAATGGGATCAACCTTGCGGGGTTACCGAACCTGCGAAGGGTGTTTTGCACGCGAGAGCAGGGAAGCGGCGGTGAGCCATTTACCAACTTGTTGAAACTCGTTGGTTCGACGTTGCCGCAAGCCGATCAAGGATCGAAGATGACTTTGGCGGCGCTGCCTTATTCGAGTGGAACCACGGGGCTGCCGAAAGGCGTGATGCTATCGCATCACAATCTGGTGGCGAATGTGTATCAGTTTCTGGGTCCGGATGCGAGCGCGCTTAATTCCGAAGATACGAGCCTCTGTTTCCTGCCGATGTATCACATTTATGGCCTGAATGTGGTGCTGAATCCGACGCTGATTCTCGGCGCGACGCTGGTGTTGATGCCGCGCTTCGACGTTTCTGGGTTGACACGATTGCTGACAGAAGAAGGAATCAGCACGATGGCGATGGTGCCACCAGCGATGAACGCGCTCTGTCAGGCGGCGGAAGCGGGGCAGTTTCCGAGGAATCACAGACTGCATTGGGTAAAGTCGGGCGCTGCGCCGCTCGCGCCTGATCTGGCGCGAAGGTTTACCGAGTTGACGGGCGTTTTGGTTTGCCAGGGTTATGGCATGACGGAGGCTTCTCCGGTCACTCATGTGGGTTTTCTGCAGCCGGAACTGTACCGCCCGGATTCGATCGGACACCCGGTAGCGCATACCGAGTGCCGGGTGATTGGGCTGGAGAATTGGATCGCTTCGAGCGAAAGTGTTGCCGAGGTTCCGACCAGCGAGCCGGGAGAGCTGGTGATGCGCGGGCCCCAATTTATGCGGGGTTATTGGAAAGAGCCAGGGGCGACCGAGGCGGTGCTGCGCGACGGATGGTTCTGGTCCGGTGACATTGTCACGCGCGACAGCGAAGGCTTTTACCGGGTGGTGGATCGCCGCAAGGAAATGATCAAGTACAAAGGTTTCCCGGTGGCTCCTGCGGAGGTGGAGGCCGTACTGCTGGAACACCCGGCGGTGCGCGAGTGCGGAGTTGTCGGGAAAGCAGATGCGGCCGCGGGAGAGATTCCGGTGGCATTTATCGCGTTGCGGGAGGGATTTGCGAACTGCAAGAAGATGGAAGCCGAGTTGTGCGGATTTGTCGCCGACCGTCTGACGCACTACAAGCAGCCGCAAGAAGTGCATTTTGTCGAAGTGGTTCCCAAGACCGCTTCAGGAAAAATTCTGCGGCGCGAGCTACGGAAGTTGATTTGTTAACAAGCAAAACGAGTCGAGCTTTGCTGGTTCGGTATCGTTTGCCTGCAATCAACTTGGCTTTAAGATTGTCTCCCAAGCGACTGACTTCACTACATGATTCCCTCTAAGGTGCTGCAGAAGTGACAGAGTTTTGACAATCCTTTGACAATCTCCTTATCTGCCCAACTCACACTAATCCTCGGAAACGGCTGTCTCTAGGCCGTTCTCACTCGCAGAGTTCGCATTTCAGGAGGACAGACGTGAAACTTTTTGACAATGTTAAAGCGCACGCTACGGTGATGGCGATTGTCACCTTCTGCGCTCTCAGTCTCAGCGCCTATGGACAGGCGGGGCGTACACCTTCCAGCATCAGCGTGGTGGCATCTACCGTTCCGGGCAATGGCGATGTGAATCCGTATGGCCTCGCACGGGTGCCACAAAGTAAAGGTTCTTTGGTTCAGGGGAATCTTCTGGTTAGCAATTTCAACGCCAGCTCGAATTTTCAAGGGACGGGAACCACTATCGTTCAGATTTCGCCGAGCGGCGGCGTTAGCTTGTTTGCGCAAATCGACGCCAGCACTTTGCCGGGGTCTTGCCCGGGCGGCGTTGGCTTGACGACAGCGTTGTCTGTGTTGCGCAGCGGGTGGGTGATCGTGGGCAGCCTGCCGACGACGGATGGAACGTCGGCTACCGCGCAGGCAGGTTGTTTGCTGGTGCTCGATAGCAATGGCAACGTCGTAGAGACGTTATACGGTTCTCTGATTAATGGTCCGTGGGATATGACAGCGCTGGATTCCGGAAGCAGCGCGAATCTATTTGTGACGAACGTTCTAAACGGAACGGTGGCGGCCGGCGGAAAAATCGTTCACGGCGGCACAGTGGTGCGATTGACGCTCAACGGTTTGGAGAGCGCAATGCCTTTTCTGGGGTCGATGACGGTGATCGGTGCGGGATTCCCCGAGCGTACTGATCCGGCAGCGTTGGTGATCGGGCCGACTGGCGTGGGTCTCAGCCCAAGCGCCGACATGCTCTACGTCGCCGACAGCCTTAGCAATCGAGTTGCGGCGATTCCTGATCCGGTGTCTCGCGTAAACTCGGCGGGAATTGGAGCCACCGTTACGCAGGGCGGTAGTCTGAACGATCCACTGGGGCTGGCGGTTTCGCAGGCCGGGAATATCCTCACGGTAAATGGAAACAACGGATTCTTGGTCGAGACCACACCCAACGGTCAACAGACTTTCAAGACACTGTTGGACAGCAGCGGCAATCCGCCGGGAGCGGGGGCTCTCTTCGGACTTGTGCCGGTCGCGGGCCAGGGCCTGTACTATGTCGATGATGCTACCAACACGCTGAATCTGTTTCAGTAAGCTTCGTTAGGGAGCGCGCGATGAGCGAATACTCGCGCGCTCTTTATTTCTCGCACTTTTCTTGTCCCGCACTTCTCTTGTCCTACACTTCCCCCGCTTTTTCTACTGGAGGAATTCAAGAAACCAATTTGGACTATCGGTTTTTTGGCACGGATGCATTCTCATTGCTCCGCAGATAGACTTCCTGTAGTATCGCTGCCCCATGATCCGAATCGTGTGGTTGTTTGTGCGGCGGTTGTGGTTGCCGCTGGTGGTGTTCGCGGCATTCAGCGTGATGTGCATGCTGGTCTATCGAAGGCTCGAAGGATTGAGTTGGCAGGATGCGCTCTTCTGGATGATCCAGCCGCACGCCATCGATGCCCACCGGGTACACAATTCGACCAAGCTGTTCTCGCTCTTTGTTTATGGGGGCGTGTTTGCCTTCCAGATCTGGGTAGCGGAGCGGGTGGCGGTTACGATCTTCAACCGGCAAGGGATGGAGGCGTGGAGGACGATGGTGAACGACGTGAGCATCGAGAAATTGCGCGATCACTTTATTATCTGCGGTTACGGGCAGGTTGGCCGGACGGTGGTGGATCAGCTGAACCGATTGAAGATTCCTTTTGTGCTGATCGAGACCAATGAAGGATTGTGCCGCGAACTGCTGAAGGAAAAGGTGCTCGCAATTCAGGGCGACGCGAAACGGCACGACGTGCTGCAGTCCGCTGGGATTGAGCGCGCGCGTGGACTGTGCATCGTGATCGACAATGACGCTGACAATCTCTACATCACGGTGACGGCGAAGGCGCTGAATCCGAAGGCGAGAATTATTACGCGGGCCGGTCAATCGCGTTACGCCCAGGCCATGCGCAACTCAGGCGCGGACGAAGTGATTATTCCGGAATACGAAGGCGGACTGATGACCGGACGGATGATTGCCAAGTTCTATCCCGATGCGCACTCGAGTCTGGAGTGAAGCCAAATCTACTTTTGTTCGGTTCCACTTTTCTGTTCGGACGGAGTCTCGATGGCAATCTTCTTCGTATTTAGAAAGTTCCAGATACTTTCGTTGGCGTTGATGGCGTAGCTGACTTTTCCCGCCTCTTTTTCGGTCGTGTACTGCTCGCCGCCGGGCCAGGTATTGCCACCATCTTTGACCGCGTAGAGAACAACCTGCACGTTATCGTGGCAGCTGCTGAAGGTGAAAGTCTTGGTTTCCTTAGCGCCCTTGTCTTTGTTTTTGTCCAAAGGTGGCAGCTTGTCCTGCGCTGGTTTTTCTTCGCAGCGGTCGAATTTGGCCCAGGACTTGGCGCTCTCTTCGGCGGAGAGCACGGGGAACCTGCCGGGCTTATAGGTTCCGCCGTTGTATGGGACGACGGGATCATCGGTGCCGTCGATAAATAGCGCGGGCACGGGACGCGAGGGAAGACAGATCATTGCCTTGGGTAAGGACGCTGATACAGGGGCAATCGCGGCCACGCGATCCGCCATGTTGCAGCCCACGCGCATTGCCATGAAGCCTCCGTCTCCCAGGCCGGTGGCATAGATGCGATGAGAATCTATCGAATACTTGAGCATGAGCTGGTCGAGCATTTGATTGAGGAAGGCAACGTCATCGGCAGGCTCAGGGCGATTTTTGGTTTCGTCCGGATTCTCGCCTCCACGTTGGCCGCCACCCGGATAACCACCACCGCCGGGATAGCCGCCTCCGCCGCCCCAACCTCCACGGCGTCCACCGCCACGCCGGGACATTCCGCTGGAGGGCTGCGCCGGATGTACTCCAATATTCCACTGCCCACGCGTAGCATTGGGATAGACGGCGATGATGCCGTTCTTCTCAGCGAACTGGCTGAAATGCGTGAGACGGCCCATATCGTCGGCATCCTGATTTTGGCCGTGGAGAAGAATTACAAGCGGATAGCGCTGGTCGTGGTCGTACCCTTGGGGAAGATGCAGGATATAGGTGCGGGAAACGTTATCGACGTCTAATTTTTCCTGGGTTTCTTGCGCCTGCGATAGAGTTATGGAGAGCAGTCCCAAGAGGCAGACGGCGAACGCATACACCTGAGACAACTGAAAGCCAGCTTTCGGTTTCGGCGGTTCAGAAATCATTACTGCGGTCTTCCTTGATATTCGTATAAGAACCTTTAGTTTAGGCGAGAGGTTGCTAAGGGAGTGCGGGAGTTTTGCAAAGTTTTGTAAGTTGATTGAGTTTTCAAATTGGGAAGACAAGAACTCTCTTCAACCTTGACTCTTGTTTCCTACTCACGCTTTGCCTCCTATTTTTTTCTTCTCTCGCAAAGACGTCGCTCCGCGGTTTTTACCCTAGGGGTGCCTCCGTATAGCGATTTTCCCGTTCGGTGTCGAAATTTCATCCCCTACGAATCCCTCAGGTTTTTCTCGGAGCGTGCCGCAACATTCTTACTACAAAAGAGATATCCGTTTTCTGTTTGTGGCCCTACCCGTGCACTTTGTGTCTAGTGGTTCGACTGAAGGCCACACTCTTCATCTAGGAGGCTGTCAAATTTTATGAAATGTAAAAATCCCTTAATTTATTGTTGCTTCGCATTGTTAACTTTTGCGGCCGTTATGCTCGCGGCGCCCGTAAGTGCTCAATCCCAAGGTATGCCGACTCAAGACCGGGACGATAACGTAACACGGCGACAACTCGCGGGGTTCGACAACTTCCTGGATAGCCATCCCGAAGTCGCGCAAGCGTTGCAAAAGGATCCGTCATTGGTAAACAACCAGGACTTCCTCCAAGCACATCCTGAGCTACAGCAATATCTGCAGCAACATCCAGAAATCCACGAGGAGATCAGCCAAAACCCCAACGCATTTATGCACCGGGAGGAGCAGTTTGATCGGCATGAGGACCAGGATCGAGGTCACGATATAACGCGCACGGAACTGGCGAATATGGATAAGTTCCTCGACCGCCATCCCGAGATCGTGGAGCAATTGCGCAAGGACCCGTCGCTAGTCGACAACAAGAAATTTGTAGACAGTCACCCCGACTTGAAGCAATTCCTGGCTGACCATCCGGGAGTGCGCGAGGAATTCAAGGAACATCCGAATGCGTTCATGCACGATGAGGAACGTTTCGACCGCCACGAAGACCAGGGTCGGTACGGCATAACCCGCGTTGAACTGGCGAACACGGATAAGTTCCTTGATCGCCATCCGGAGATCGCCGAGCAATTGCGCAAAGACCCATCGCTGGTCGACAACAAGAAATTCGTGGACAATCACCCCGACTTGAAGCAATTCCTGGCCGACCATCCGGAAGTGCGCGAGGAATTCAAGGAACACCCGAACGCATTCATGCGTGACGAAGAACGTTTCGATCACCACGAAAACTCCGGCATGGGCCGGGATCGCGATGTCACGCGGGGCGAACTCGCCAGCTTCAATGAGTTCCTGGAAGATCACAGCAAAATAGCAGGCGAACTTTCAAAGAATCCTTCCCTAACCAAAAACCAGGAGTATCTCGAAGACCATCCGGAACTGCAGGAGTATCTGAAGGCGAATCCTCAAGTGCACGAAGAATTGAGCGAGAACCCGGAGGGCTTTCTAAAATCGGCACAACAGTTCAATGCACAGAACACGCCGAAGGTGGCAGATTCTAAAGTCAAATAGTGTTTCTACGGGTCGTGGGAGAGAGCGGAGGCGTAAAGAGCGTTCCGCCGCTCTCACTCTTGCCGCCCACGAACGGTCCACTGAAACGAGGGGAGGTACTTTATGGAGATTCGAATGAACAAGAGGCTGCCACTGGTTACCGTACTCGCGTTGCTCTTAGCCGTTCCGGCATTCGCGCATGACAAAAAGAAACAAGCGGACCGAGCCATGATTGAGAAGATGGAAGCCGTGCCTTGCGGGGCCAGGGAGCGCGGCATGGCGGGTTTAGGGAGCGTCTTTGCGTCGGTGGGAGTCACGGCCGTCAATTCCAACGAAAAACTCTGTCCGCAATATCTATTGCGGACCGATGACATGGAATATCACGTTCGCCCGCTCGACAAGCATCCCGTTCTGCTTCCCGTTGGCAAGGAAGGAGAATTCAAGCTCTTAAAGGACAGGCTCGACATGCGTATTCCTGACGGTGACCACAAGATGCGACGTTACACAGTGGTCGCGATGAAACCGATTGATCACTCAGATACAAGCTCGTACGAGGGTGCAAAGTACAATGTACCGCGCACCGACCCGACAGGCAGGGATATGGCCGATAAAAACTATGCGACGAGTACAACTGTGCCGAAGCCCCCGGACAAGCCAAATGGCAGTCCTCAGTAAGAGAAAATTGAAGGAGGTGCCGAACCTAAAAATAAATACGAAAAAACAAAACCAGGCCTAGTCGTCGGGTTTTGTTTTTTTCCGCGAGAACGGGATTATTCGTCTACAAGCGCCCTGTATTGGGCGTCTGTTAAAGGTACGACGCTGAGCCTGCCTTGGCGCACGAGTGGGGAATCGGCAAAGAGTTTGTTTGCTTTCATCGCTGCCAGAGTGGCCGGCGCAGCCAGCGGCTTTCCGACTTTGATTTTGACCTGCGGATTCTTTGTATCGCTGACATCGACCGATACTACGGTAGCCGTTCCTACCGCGCTTTTCTCGTCGCCGGTGTGGTAAATGATGAGCGGCTCGCCCGGCTTCATGCCCCGCAAATTCTTGACCGCGACGGGATTGGTGACTCCGTCCCAGATGGTTGTGCCTTCGCGTTGAAGGTCTGCAAAAGAGTAGACGGTGGGCTCGGTCTTCAGAAGGTAGGGCATGGGTGAGATTCTAAATCAAGTGGTCAGTGGTCAGAAGCCGTCTCATAAATAGTCCGCCGCAGGTGTTTACTGCGGCTTGGCGTTAGGATCTGCCGGCGGCGCTTTGTTGTCTTTTTTCTGGCCCGGTGCTTCTCCGTAAACGGAGTACTGATCCTGGGGACGCTTGAGCTTGATGGTGAACTCCATCTTAGGATGGTCAACGTCGTAATCTTCACCGAAAGTCTGGAATCCCGAAGCCAGCACCTGCACCCTTAGTTTGCCGTAGGGAACGCCGTCAAAGCCGGTCTTGCCATCGAGATCAGTCTTAAGTTCGAACCCGCCGCGGGCTTGTTTTCCATGCGTACTCACGGGATGCAGGATTACGGCCGCGTTGCGCACCGGCTTGCCGTTATCTTCTTTGATCACAAGGAAATTCAAGGCCGCACTGGCTTCGTCGTCCTTGTCCTTTTGCGCGTAAACTCCGCACACTAGCGAAACAGTTATAAGCAGTGCGGCAAGGGGCGTTGTTTTCATGGGTGCGATTATTCTCAGCAGCTTCATACTGGACATTCTAACGAGTGCGACGAAAGGAAGCGAGAAGTGGTGAAACAAAGCTTAAGACTTTACCGGAGCTTGGGCCTTGCGCTCGGCACGCGTACTCTGGGTTGTGAGCTGGATCAAGTCTCTGGCAACACGGGTAGTGTTGTGACGCGCTACCCCGGCCTCCTCGAGATATTCGCCCAGAACGGGGATCACTCCAAGAGCTTCGATGGCATCGAGATCGGCGACGATCTGGCAGGCTCCCTCGAGCGCATATTTTGCTTTGAGCTCGTTGGAGATGGGAGTGCGGTTGATGAGCGCGTAGTCGAAGATCTGCTGATGGGCGTGGCGATTGAGGGCGCGAATGTGGTCGGCGGCGGTGAGGCCCAGACTCTCATTCGCCTGAGTCATCAGGTTGCAAATGTAAACCTTGGTGGCCGGCGAGCTGACGATAGCATCGGCGATGCCGCGCACCAGCAGGTTGGGGATGAGACTCGTGAATAGGCTTCCGGGACCGATGCTGATGATATCGGCACGGGCGATGGCATCAAGGGTTTGCGGCAAAGGTTCGACGTTGGATGGGACGAGAAAAAGTTCGTGGATGCGAACCTTGCTGGCGGTGATGTTGGTCTCACCGCGGACGCGGGTGCCGTCTTCCATCAGCGCTTCGAGCTCGATGTTGGAAGTAGTGGCGGGATGAATGTGGCCACGAGTGAGGAGGATTTCCGAAGAAAGGCGAACTGCTTCGGAGAAATCGTGAGTGATCGAAGTGAGAGCGGCGAGGAAGAGATTGCCGAAACTGTGGCCTTCGAGGCCGGAACCTTTTGCAAAGCGATGTTGGAAAAGTTGGGAGAGCAGAGCCTCATCTTCGCTGAGGGCGACGATGCAGTTGCGAATGTCGCCGGGGGGAAGCATGTTGAGTTCTTTGCGAAGGCGGCCGCTGGAGCCGCCATCGTCGCTGACGGTGACGACGGCGCAGAGATCGCGAATGATGGGCGAACCGGGCGGGGCGATGGCCATCTCCGCCGAAGTGAGGGCGAAGCGCTTCAGTCCCTTAAGCAGGGTTGAGAGCCCGGTGCCGCCGCCGATCGCAACCACGCGCAGACCCCGCTCGCGCGTAGCCCTTTCCAAGGCCAGAAGATCGGCGATATCTGGTTCCATAGCGGAATGCCGATTGCGGCGCTAGTAAGGTTCGTCCTCGCCGAAAGAACCGTCTGACGAAGAAGGATCAGCACCGGGATCGGGATACAAAAGCTCGGTAAAACGAGGGTCTTCAGCCAGGTTGTGAAAATCGGAGTCGTTGCGCGCCTGGAAGCGCAGGCTGGCATTCAGGCGAAGAGCTTCATCCAGGTGTTTGAGAGAATCTTCCACATGACCCGTCAGACAGTCGAGCGCGGCCAAGCCGTAGACGACGAAGTCGGTCTTAGGCGACTGTTTGAGCAGTTTCTCGATATGTTCGCGAGCCGTGACGTAGTCTCCGACATTCATGAGAGAAACGGCATAGTCATAGTGCTCTTCGACGCTTTTAAATTGTGTGGTGGCTGAGCGCTCGAGGTGCTGGTTGCAAATGCTGAGATGAATCGCAGCCCGGTCGGTTAACTCTTTGGTGGGGCCTGCGAGAACTTTCTGGAAGAGCGGCTTGGCCTTTTCGTATTTATGCTCTTGCAGTGCCCTTAGCCCGGCTTCATAATTTTGCAGAGCCTGTGTAACACGCGGATCGTCCGCCAGCGCTGATTTCTTGGGGTTAGCCTTTTGAGCCATGTGAAGAATTTTTCCTGTGCTCGTCGTAATAGGGACTCCTTACTTTAAAACTTCGCAGAGCGGATACTCAAGTATCACTCAAAGTGCGGGTAGAGGGCAATTGCAGGAGGCAGTACCCAGTACCTAGTTGCCAGTACCCAGTAAAACATTTTCGGAACAGTCTCCCGGTTTTTTCTGGGTACTAGGTGCTCGGTGTTGGGTACTAAAAGCTAGTTCATGGTTGCGGCGGCCTGCAGGTCGATTTGCTTATATTCGCCTTTGATAATGCCAGCGCGGATCTGCGCCGCTGTCTTGCCGTTCTTGTGCTGCTGATAAGAGTAGTAGAGCTCTTTCAGACACGTCGAGCACTGCGCTCCGTGCGTGTTCTCATAGCAACTGTGCAGGCTGTTGTGACCCATGCGATCGCAATAGCAGTAGCAGGGCTGTTGGTGAATCACGGCCGGAATCTTCGCAGCGAGTTCGTAGGCATGAGTCTGGTATGGATATTGGGCGTCTCGCCCCCAGAGCTGATCCTTGGTGAGAATCGCGGGCAGTGTCGTTCCCTTCGCAGGAGGGCCGGCGTTATAGGCGGGGATGCCGCCCTCGTCCTGTTGGGTGGTGAACTGCGCCGACGTGGCCAGAGTAACCAACAAGAGACAGACCAAAGTTAGGGTGCGGTAAGCGAATTTTAAATTGAAGGGCCGGGTCGGCGGCATGGGTATCTCCTAGACTTATCAATTTTAACCGTTTTTCGTGCTTTCTGGGAGCCTGGCGCTGGTTAAGAGAGTTGATACGCGGCCCCTGAACTCGACACCTACCCAGAATTGAGACAGGACTTGGATGACTCGCCGCTGGAAAAGCACGATCTGTATACAATAAGGATTTGCATGCCTGACACCCCTAGCACGGACGGCGGGAGCGCACCGGTCCCGGCGTCATCCCAGTCGCCTGAGACGGCGCCAAAGTCTGCGGCGCGGCTGCGTCCGGCATTCGCGGTCTGGTTGCGCGATCTGATTCTCTCGCTCGCGATCTCGGCATTCATCATCGTCTTCATCTATCAGCCGGTGAAGGTGGAAGGCACGAGCATGATGCCCTCGCTCGAAGATCAGGAGCGCATCTTCGTCAATAAGTTCGTGTATCGGCTGGAGCCGATTTCGCGCGGCGATATTGTGGTATTCCGTTACCCCCGCGACCCTTCGAAGAGTTACATCAAACGAGTGATCGGAATCGCCGGGGACCGCGTTCGCATCGACGGCGGGCAGGTTTACGTGAACGGCGAAGCGCTGGACGAGGACTACGTTCCTCCGGCGTACACCGATTCGCGGTCGTATCCGGAGATGGTTGTGCCGCCAAATTGCTATTTGGTGCTGGGCGATCACCGGTCGATGTCGAATGACAGTCGTGATTTCGGGCCTGTCAACCAGAGCTATATCTACGGTAAGGCGGTATTTGGATACTGGCCGATGGATAAGCTGGGCAGGGTGCGGTAGAACATTGTTGATTGCTGATTGAAAACCATCGAGTGAGCTTTTTTAATCAACAATGAGCAATATTCTCTGGCGATTTCCACACCCTGCGTCGTTTCTCCTCTTGGTGTCAGCCCTTTTCCCTGCTAAAATTCATAAAATCCACACGTTGGAGAGAGAATGCAAGCTATCCTTGCGCTGGAAGACGGGCGAGTCTTCCGAGGCAAAGGTTACGGCGCCAAAGGCGAGTGCTACGGCGAAGTCGTTTTTAATACTTCCATCACCGGCTATCAGGAAATTTTCACCGACCCCTCGTATTCAGGGCAGATCGTTGTCCTGACCAATCCTCAGATCGGCAACTACGGAACCAATCAGGAAGATAACGAAGCCACCCGTCCGTGGATCGAAGGGCTGATCGTGCGCGAGTTCTCGAAGGTGAGCTCGAACTGGCGCTCGCAGCAGGTGGCCGAAGAATATCTGGAGCAGTTCAAGGTGCCGGTGTTGTCTGATATCGACACGCGGGCGCTGGTGCGGCATCTGCGCGATCACGGCGTAATGCGCGGCGTGGTTTCGACGCTCGAGAGCGATGCGGAGAAGCTGGTCGCCAAGGCGAACTCGATTCCGAAGATGGATGGGATGGACTTGGCAAAAGTGGTGAGCACCAAGGGGCCATATGTTTGGGAGGTCGGCGAGCGCTCGCATGAGCCGGTGGCAATGGTGGGTGTGAAGGACGAGCCGGCGCGATTTCATGTAGTAGCTTACGATTTCGGTATTAAGCAAAACATTCTGCGTAAGTTGCGCGGTGAGGGATGCCGGGTGACCGTCGTCCCGGCGCAGACTCTGGCTGAGGATGTTTTGGCTCTGAAGCCGGATGGAGTGTTTCTGTCGAATGGTCCGGGCGATCCTGAGCCGTGTACGTACGCGGTGGATTCAATTCGGCGGCTAATGGGGCGGATGCCAATCTTTGGCATTTGTCTGGGGCATCAACTCGTCGGCATTGCGCTTGGTGGGAAGACCTTCAAGCTAAAGTTTGGCCACCACGGCGGGAATCATCCAGTGAAGCAGTTGAAGACGGGGAAGATTGAGATTACGGCGCACAACCACAACTTTGCGGTGGATCCGGATTCGCTGGCAGAGAGTGAAGTTGAACTAACGCACGTTGATCTGAACGATTCGACTTTGGAAGGGCTTCGGCATCGAAATTTGCCGTTGTTCACTGTGCAATATCACCCGGAGGCCGCACCGGGGCCGCATGACTCGCACTATCTGTTTAAAGATTTTGTGCAGATGATGGAGGAGTGGAAGGGGTGAGTGCTTTGAAAGGGTGCGCCTTCAGGCGCGCCGCAAAAGGCATAGCAAAAAATTCGGGGCTTTAGCCCCCTGAGGTTCAGCGTTGAGGCCAAGCAGAGAACACGCCACGCACAACAACCAAACCTACATGGTGACCACCGACACGTGGGGACGGCGCGAACTTTTTCGTAACGAGCGCTGGGCGAACCTGCTGATCGACACTCTTTATCGCTATCAGGGAACGGCTTATCTCTTTCATGAATTCGTGATCATGCCGGACCATATTCACGTTCTGCTAACGCCGCTTACCAGCTTGGAGAAAGCTGTGCAGTTTATTAAAGGCGGATTTTCCTATCGCGCGAAGAAGGAACTAGGCTCGAACATGGAAATCTGGCAGAAGGGATTTTCGGATCATCGAATTCGCAATGCGGACGACTATGCGATTCACGTTTCGTATATCCGGCAAAATCCGGTGTGCGAGCGACTTTGCGAGCGTGCGGAGGAGTTCCCGCATTCTTCGGCGCACGTCGGGTTCGAATTGGATTCGACACCTCAGGGGCTAAAGCCCTCTTCTCCTTTAGTCACCCCGGACGGCGCGGCTGAAACCGCGCCCTTTCAAAACGATGCCCTTTACGGCGCACCTGAAGGTGCGCCCTTTCAAAGCTCATCTCTAGACGGCGCGCCGTTCGCAAGCCGTCCCGTAACTAGCGAAAAGCAAGTTCCATCCGCAAACAAACACAAGATTGCATAAATGCCCAAACGCACTGACATCTCTAAAATCTTGATCCTCGGTTCCGGGCCCATCATCGTTGGGCAGTCGGCGGAGTTTGATTATTCCGGCACGCAGGCCTGCAAGGCGCTTAAGTCGGAGGGCTATCAAGTCGTGCTGGCGAATTCGAATCCGGCGACCATTATGACCGACCCGGAGATTGCCGACCGCACTTACATTGAGCCGCTGACGCTCGAGTATCTGGAAGAGATTATCCGCATCGAGCGCGAGATGGCGCCGGGAGCGGGTTTCGCCGTGCTGCCGACCGTTGGAGGGCAGACTGCGCTCAATCTGGCGATTGAGCTTTCCGATGGCGGCATTCTCGAAAAATACGATGTCCACTTGATCGGCGCGAACGTTGCCGCCATCAAAAAGGCGGAAGACCGGCTCTTCTTCAAAGACGCGATGCAGAAGATCGGGCTCGATGTGCCCAAGTCGGCGCTGGTGAATAACACGAAAGATGGAATCGAGTTTGCGGGGAAAATTGGGTTCCCGGTGATCGTGCGGCCTTCATTTACGCTGGGCGGTTCGGGCGGAGGTATTGCCTACAATCGCGAGGAGATGATCGAAGTGCTGGCGCGCGGTCTCGATTTTTCTCCGGTGCACGAGGCGCTGATCGAAGAATCGGTGTTGGGGTGGAAGGAATTCGAGCTTGAGGTGATGCGCGACACCAAAGATAACGTCATCATCATCTGCTCGATTGAGAACTTCGATCCCATGGGCGTACACACCGGCGATTCCATCACGGTGGCGCCGGCGCAGACGCTCACCGACCGCGAATACCAGGCCATGCGCGACGCGTCGATTGCGGTGATTCGCGAAATTGGCGTGGATACGGGCGGATCGAACATTCAATTCGG
>CAYOVU010000213.1:0-15696 GCA_964407505.1 uncultured Acidobacteriaceae bacterium
GGCAGCAAACAACGGCAAGGCCGCCAGAACCGCAATCAGAAAGAGTTGGAGAAAGGACGACCGCATCCGCTTGATTTTACCCTGCCGCCTGCTTCTAGCCGATTACCTATTAGTGCCGGGTACCTTCGGTAACCCGATCCGACAGACCGCACGTTCAGAACGGAACAGCACAGTTTTCTTGCAGAAAGCTATGACAGCATGAGCCTTTCGATGGCGTGGGCCTTTCCCGTTTTCTCATCGCAGTCGATGACCACGGCGCATAGCCGCACATCGCCGGTTGCAGGCTCAAAGCGCACCGGCATGCTATTGAGAAATTTGTTCACGACCAGTTCCTTCTTCACGCCGATCACGCCGTCATAAGGGCCGGTCATGCCCACGTCGGTGACGTAGGCTGTTCCGTTCGGCAAAACTCGCTCATCTGCCGTAGGCACGTGAGTGTGCGTTCCCACAACCGCGGTCACACGTCCGTCGAGATACCAGCCCAGCGAAATCTTCTCCGAAGTCGCCTCGGCGTGGAAGTCGACGAAAATTATCTTGGCGTCGATTTTCTTCAGGAGTTGGTCGGCGATGCGAAAAGGATCGTCATTCGCAGCCATGAAAACGCGCCCCTGCAGGTTGATGACGGCGTAAGGCACCTTCCCCTTATGGCCCTGATACATGCCCCAGCCCGGCATATCAGCGGGGTAATTCGCAGGCCGAAGGATGCGGCGTTGCGGACTGTTTCCATTGCCATCGACCATCTGGAAGTAGTCGAAAATTTCACGCTTGTCCCAGACGTGATTGCCGGTGGTGATTACGTCGATGTCGAGTTCAAAAAGTTCTTCGGCGAGCGCAGGAGTGATGCCAAAACCCGCTGCCGAATTCTCGCCGTTGGCAATGATGAGATCAATTGCATGGTCGCGGACGATGCCCGGCAGTCGTTCTTTAACGATGGTGCGTCCGGGCCGTCCGAAAATGTCGCCGATGAAAAGAATCCGCATGACTGGCAGGTAATTTTGATGGTAACACGCGCAGGAGGCGGTTCATTTTTGCTTCCCACGACGAGCTAATTCTGCTTGGTTGCAAGCTCGGCCGTGCGTAAAAAATCGTAGTTCCCCGCCGGATTCAGTTGCACATCGCGCACCCGTTTGTTGTGGACGATGACATTGTCGAGATACCACAAGTCGATGTAGGGCAGTTCCTCAGCCAAAATCTGTTGCACCTCGGCGTAAATCGGCTTGCGCACGTTGGAATCGATTTCGCGTCGCGCCTGGTCGATGAGCGCATCCACTTTCGCGTTTGAGTAATGGCCGCGGTTCGCCCCATTCGGCGGAAATCTCGACGAGTGAAATACGTAAAAGATATCGGGATCCTGGTTGCCACCAACCCAGCGCAATCCGTAAAGCTGAAACGCTCCGTGAACGACATCGGCAAGAAATGTAGCCGATTCGAAGCTGCGAATATCGAGTGCAATCCCAACTTCGCGCAACTGCTGTTGCATGACCGCGACCATCAGACGAGTGCTCTCGACCGTGGACGTCTTCATGGTGATGTGAAAGCGCACACCGTTTATCGGAGGATACCCGGCAGCATCCAGAAGTTGGCGCGCCTTTTCCGGATCGTGATCATAGGACGGTACGTTTCCATTGTAGGCCCAGCTTTGGGGCGGGAGAACGCTGCGCGCCGGCTGCGCCTGCCCACGCCACAAATACTCGATCATCGGCCGCCGGTCGAGGGCATACGCAATCGCCTGGCGCACTCGCACGTCCTGCAGAATCGGATCGCGCAGGTTGAAGCCGAGATACTGGATCTCGGTGCCGGGCGCTCGTTCGACGGCAAGAAACGGTTCGCGCTCCAGAGTTAGCACGGTGTCCGGCGTCAGCGAATTGATAGATAAATCGCCCGTGCCTTTGCGCAGTTCAAGGGCCTCCGTGGTCGTATCAGGGACGATCGCGAAGTGCACGCCAGCCAACTTCGGTTTCTCGCCCCAGTAGTAGTCGTTGCGTTCGATGATGACTTCTTTGTCGGTTTCGGCGCTGACAAACTTGAATGGTCCGGAGCCGATGGGATGGTTTGCGATCTCGCTTCCACTTCCGTAAGGCACAATCCCGATCGCCCCATCGGAAATATTCCATAGCAGTGCCGCATCCGGTTCTTTCATGCGGAAGAGGACTGTGAAATCATCCGGTACGTCGATACGATCGACGAAGCGATACGTCGACGTCTTGGCGCTCCGAATCTTGCCGGTGAGCAGTGAATCAAAGGTCCACTTCACATCGCGGGCGGTGAGCGGCCGCCCATCATGAAATCTCACCCCGTGGTGCAGATGAAAAACATAAGTGAGCGGATCGGAAATCTCCCAGCGCTCGGCCAGTCCCGGGGCAACGTCGAAGTTGTCGCCGCGTGAAAGCAGGTCATCAAAAATCAAGTTGTCGATGCGCTCCGATTGCGCATCCACGCCGATCCTGGGGTCAAGATTGGCAGGGCTCGATTCGATCAGCATCACCAGCGTGTTCGGGTCAGCCTTGTGAGAGCAGGAAAGCACGGAAGCAAGCAAAGTAAATGCGGTGAGAACTACGGCAATTCGCGGCATCACAGGCAGTCCACGCACATCTGCAATAGCTGATTCGCCGTGTTCCAGTTACGCGTCGTGGTGACTACAGACAGCACGCGGTCGAGAGGAGTTTTCATCAAAGTGCTTTGTGAAGTTCCGTTCGGAAGGTAGAGGTAAATTTCCTTGCCGAGGCAGCAGGAGCGATCCGGCTTCATCGTCATCGTTTCCAGCTTCTCTAAAGCGGATGATGCAGGCACATTGGACAAGAACATTACGTGGAGTTTAGTGGGCTCGATCCCGCGATCCTTTAGAAAAGGATTGTTTGCAATCGTCTGTTTCAATTCGTCTGCAGTTCTTAAGATAACGGAGACCGAATGGCCAAAGTCGCCTAAGATTCGCTCTTCAATCTTCCTGGACAACGAGGACGGAGAAACCTTGCTCGCTTGGAATACTACATTTCCGCTCTGGATATAGGTCGCAACCTGATCGAGGCCGAGCGCTTCAAACGATTTTCGAAGCTGATCCATCTTGATCTGCTTGTTTCCGCCAACGTTGATTCCGCGAAGCAGTGCAATATAGATTGGCATGTTTCTTACAAGTTTCTTACGTGCTCAAATTCGCTTACGAGTTCTAGTTAACGATACGAGATTTTACCAAGCACCGCTGGCCGATTTGCTCCGGTCGCTGAAGGAACGTTCGACGTCCGATTGTGCCAGGTTTCATACGCTAAGACGGCAAAAGCCACCGCTTCTTTCGCGGCGGAAGGCAGACCGAATTCGTCGGAGAAACGCAGCCGCAATCCGAGCGCCGCGAGCTCGCCGGTCAACATGGCTACAAGCGTCGAATTCTTCGCTCCGCCCCCAGAGAGAATCATTTCTTGACAGTGTCCTTTCGCAAGTTTTTTTGACGATCCTGGAATCGCTAGCACAAAACTGCGAAGAGCATCGGCAATCGATCTTGCCGTCAGCGCCGTAGCCGTGGCAACTATGTCGGACTTTGCCGACCGTTCGCACATGCGAACAAATTCGGTCACAAACTCCCGCCCGAACTCTTCGCGGCCAGCGGTTTTAGGAGGCTTCTTCCGAAAGAAGTCGCGTCCTAATATTTCATTCAAGATTTTATCCAGCGTTTTCCCCGAAGCCGCAATTCGCCCATTGCGGTCAAATGGCTGATTGAATAATCTTTGCGTGACGGCATCGATCACCATGTTGCCCGGCCCTGTATCAAACGCAATCAGATCCTTCGCAGCAGCGCCAGCCGGAATCGCGGTAAGATTCGCGATGCCGCCGATGTTTTGCACAATTCTTCCCAGGCGTGCGTTGCGGAAGAGTATGTAGTCGAGGAAGGGAACCAGCGGCGCGCCATGTCCCCCTGCGGCCATATCAGCCGGACGAAAGTCCGAGATTACCGGGGCGCCGACCCGCGCTGCGATGATCGCCCCCTCGCCCGTTTGCCACGTGGCCGCCACTTTGCGCCCGAGAAAGCGCTGCGGCTCGCCTTGATGGTAGAGAGTTTGTCCGTGGCAGCCGACTAGATCGGTTTTCAATCGAAACTGCCGTTCCGTTGAGAGCACAGCGTCAGAATAAAGTTCACCCAATAGAAAGTTCAGTCGCGCGAGATCGGCTACGTTGGCGCGCGAAGCATTCATGGCAGCCAGCACGGCTGCACGAACTCTCTTTGGATAGGAGTGTTCAGCGTGCCCGAGCAGTTCGAAGTTTGGACGCGCGGCGCGGGCATGGACACCATGCATGCGCACCAACGCTACATTGATGCCGTCCGCGGAGGTCCCGCTCATCACTCCGGCCACGATCATGTCTTCGTTTTGCTTTTTCATCGGTGCGATAATCGGCGCGGCGAAGGCGAAGTCTGCGCGGAATAAGTTTTTTCACGACCCTTCTCCCGCCGGTCTAGAGCCGCAAGCCTCACTTCTTCGCCGAACTCCCAGAGGTTCCGCGTAAGCTTCTCAACCATTCTCGAGGAGGGCGCCGACTTTCGCCGCAGTGGCTTTGCCCACTTCTTCTTGAACGCAAGCACGCGCCGCACCGATTCATCGATGCGCTTTGCAAATTTGGAATCACCCTCCGTCATCTTTACCAACTCATCATAAGCTTGTGCAACGTAGTTGGCTCGATGGCAGATCAGGCAGAGATCTCCGCCACCACGCACGAACTCAACTGCGGCCTGTCCCACCGAAGCCGCTGACAAGACCGCGCCCATCTCGAGATCATCGGAGACGATCGGGTTGCGGTAGCCGATACGTTTGCGCAGAATGTCTGTAATCCATTTCTTGGAGATCGAAGCCGGAGTGCGAGCCGGCGTGACCAGCGGATACGCCGCGTGCGAAATCATCACCAGGGGCAGCTGCGTTCGGAGCATGCGGTACGGGAGGAGATCCTCGGTCCAAAGTTTGTTCAGCGATTTCTTTATCGCGGGCAGTTTGTAATGGCTGTCGAGTTTCCCTTCTCCGAGGCCGGGAAAGTGTTTGCCGCATCCCAGCACGCCCGCACTTCGAAGCCCCGCGAGAAACTCGCGAGCATAAGCAACCGTTTCACGCGGGTTCGCCGAAACCACTCGCGAAGCCATTACACTGCGCGAAGCTTCAAACGCCAGATCGAGAGCAGGAGCGAAGTCGACGTTGAATCCCAGAGTGTGGCAATTCTCTCCTATGATCTGTCCATGTTTGCGAAAAAGTTTGCGGTCGCCGGTGGCGAAGACATCCGCTGCTGAAGGTGTAGGACCGAGAATGTCGCGGAAGCGATCCACGAGGCCGCCTTCAAGATCGACGCAGGTAAACAGTGGGGTCGAGACGCACTTCTGGCAATCGCGTAGCAACCGCCATGTCTGCTCGGCCGTCACGATGTTGCGTGCGAACAAAATCACTCCTGCTGGCTGCAGACGCTTGAACAGTGAACTGAGACGCGGCGTCATCTCCACGCCGTCGAACCCGACGATCAGCAGTTGGCCGATTGTGCACGTTTTGAGGGCTGTTCGCGTAGCCGCCATCGGAAGTTTCTTTTACTCTGGAGCACTCTTGTTGGTCAGATTTCCTTCTTCAGCTCTGCCAGCAGATTCAACGCCTCAAGCGGTGTGAGCCGATTAAAATCTACTTCCCGCAGCTTCTCCAGTACCGGCTGGGAAATCGGCGTGAAAATGGTCAACTGCGTCGGAGGAGGCGATGCTCCAGGCGAAAGATGTTCTGTGAGCTCGCGCTCCGCCGATTCATGTTCCGTCAGCACCTCGCGCGCCCGCGTGATCACTTCATTCGGGAGTCCAGCCAGCTTGGCGACCTCGATGCCATAGCTGCGGTCCGCTGCTCCTGGCTTCACTTTGCGCAGAAAAGCGATTCCGCCACCGGTTTCCTTCACCGAGACATGATGGTTTTTCACTCCAGAGAGTTGTTCAGCTAATCCTGTCAGTTCGAAATAGTGCGTAGCAAAAAGAGTCTTCGCCCGCACGCGCGCATGCAGATATTCGACTGCGGCCCAGGCAATCGCGAGGCCGTCATAGGTGGAAGTTCCACGTCCAACTTCATCGAGCAAAATGAGCGACCGCGCGGTCGCAGTATGCAAGATTGCCGCAGTCTCCGTCATCTCGACCATGAAAGTCGAACGGCCGCGCGCCAGATTGTCGCTTGCGCCGATGCGCGTGAAGACACGGTCCATCACGCCGAGCCGCGCCGAGCGCGCCGGAACGAACGATCCCATCTGCGCCAGAATCACTATGAGCGCGGTCTGCCGCAGATACGTCGATTTGCCGCCCATGTTCGGTCCAGTGAGAAGAAGAATCGTATGCGTGCTGGCATTCAGGTAAAGATCGTTGGGCACGAAGCGCTCACTGCCTCCAGCCATTTCCTGCTGCTCGATGACAGGATGGCGGCCCTCGATGATCTCGAGATCGCCACTGCCGCCATCGGTTGCGGTAATGAAGTGTGGCCGGCAATAATTTCGCAGAGCTGCGACATGAGCCAGCGAGGTGAGCACATCCACTTCGGCCAGCGTCAGCGCGGTTTGCCGGATTCGTTTCGCTTCGGACGCAATTGCTGCTCGCAACTCAGTGAACAGCCGCCGCTCGATCTCGACGATCTTTTCCTGCGCATCGAGAATCTTGGCTTCGTATTCTTTCAGTTCGGGCGTGGTAAAACGCTCCGCGCCTACTAGAGTCTGCTTGCGTTCGTAGTCCTGCGGAACGAGATGCAGATTCGGCTTCGACACTTCGATGTAATAGCCGAAGATCGAGTTGAACTTAACCTTGAGAGATCCGATCCCGGTCCGGCCGCGCTCGCGCTGTTCAATCTGCGCTAGCACCTGCTTGCTATTGCGCGAGAGTTCGCGAAGCTCATCCAGATCGCGATCGACCCCCACCGCAATCACACCACCGTCGGCGAAGCTGAGCGGAGGTTCAGCCACGATCGTTTTCTCAATGCGTTCCCGCAATTCAGTCAGTTCGTCAAGCGATTCGCGCAAACTCTTCAGCCGCTCGGCCGGAAGCCTTCCGGCTGCATTCTTGATTGCAGGAATCTTAGCGAGCGACGCCGCCAGCGCCAGCACGTCTCGTGGATTCGCCGTCTCAAGCGTCACGCGGCTTAAGAGACGCTCCAGGTCGAGAACGCCATCGAGCGCGCGCCGCAACTCTTCACGCGCGATTGTTTCTCTTACACTCGCTTCCACCGCATCGAGGCGGGCATTGATTTCTGCAAGATCGAGCGAAGGCCGCAACAACCACGCCCGCAGCAACCGCTTGCCCATCGGCGTGATCGTGGAATCGATCGAGCGAAACAGTGTAATCCCGGCATCGGTCCCGGCGAAGAGTGGTTCAATCAACTCAAGGTTTCTCACCGTCACCGCGTCGAGCACAAGGCAATTTTGCCGCTCGTACCAGCCGATGCGGTCCACGTGATCGAGTGCGCCACGTTGCGTCGAACGTACATAGTAGAGAATCGCCCCCGCAGCTGCTGCCGCGGCGGTCCGGCCCGCTAGTCCAAACCCTTCGAGCGATAACACTCCGAAATGATTTTCCAACAGCGGAATCGCGTGGTCAGGTGCGAAGATCCAATCGTCGAGCGGAGTTTCGGCCCATGCGGCTCCAGCGGCGCGTGGCTGAGGCAAGTGAGTGGGCAGCGTATGTACGGGTGCGGCAGCTTCCTGCGTCCGGTCGAGCGAAACTTGGCGGCGCCTTCCATCAAATAGCGGAGCCGCCGAGCCATATAACAATTCCTTCGGACGGAGCTGCTCGAGTTCTTCCTGCACACGGCGCAGAGCGTTTTCGCCTGAGAACTCGGTGGCGCGGAATTCTCCCGTGGAAAGGTCGAGGGCCGCGAACCCCACGCTTTCGCCGACCTGCGCCAGAGCCGCGAGAAAATTATTTTCTTCTGATCCGAGCAGCGAGTCCGCCGCGGTGCCTGGCGTGACTACCCGCGTCACTTCCCGCCGCACCAACTTCGTGCCGATCTGCTTCTTGGCCAGGCGCGCGTCTTCCATTTGCTCGCAGATGGCCACCTTGAAGCCTTTGCGGATCAGCTTTCCAATGTAGCCTTCGGCTGCATGATGCGGCACGCCGCACATCGGCACGGCGATACCCTTCTCCTTGTTTCGTGAGGTCAGCGTGATTTGCAACTCTTTCGCGGCGACAATCGCGTCGTCAAAAAAAAGCTCGTAGAAGTCTCCCAGCCGGAAAAACAACAACGCGGTCGGATGTTCTTTCTTGACGGCAGCATATTGCCGCATCAGCGGAGTGGACGGCTCGGTCATGCTTCGGTTGAAGTAGCGGGCTGTGCGCGGATTATAACAAAGGCTGGAACGGGGCTTTTTTCGCTGCGCTGGGAAATCGCAGTTGACGCGGCTTCTCCCGCGGTGCTTTCCTAGTGCATGGAACTCCGCAAAGATCCCATCACGCGCTCCTGGGTAATGACAGGAGATGATCCAGCCGAGGGCGCGTCCGGTCCGGAGACTGCTTGCCGTTTTTGTCCGGATGCCGCCAATTCGCCGCAGGTCATCGCCGCAACCCCTAGCGCCGGCGCCTGGTCGGCGCGTTCTGTGGTGCATCCCACGCCGCTGTATCACATTGAAGGCGAGCCCGGCCGCCGGGGTGACGGCATTTACGACCGCATGAGTTCAGTCGGCGCGCACGAGGTGCTGGTGGAAAACCCCAGGCACGACCGGCATCTGTGGAATGCCAGCGACGATGAGATCGGGCAATTCCTTCGTCTGGCGGCCGAACGCATTTTGGATCTGAAGCGCGATCCGCGCATCAAGTACGTCAGTCTTTTCAAGGACTATGGCCCCGGTGCCGGCCAGGAGTTCAGCCACCCTGCCTCCCAGATTACCGCGACCATGTTCGTGCCGCGTCGCGTGCTTTACGAACTGCGCGCGGGTCGCGAATACTTTCAAGCCAAAGAGCGATGTGTTTTTTGCGACATCCTCACCCAGGAAGAGCGCCAGGCTTCGCGCGTGATCGAAGCCCGCGGCGATTATGTGGCGATTGGGCCTTACGCTCCGCGCGTTCCTTATGAGACCTGGATTCTGCCGCGCAATCACGAAGCATCTTTCGAACGCACGGGTCTTTCGAAACCGGGACTTCGGGTCAACCTCGCGGCGCTTTTGCGCCGTACGTTGCAGCGGGTGCGCACCATCACAGAGGCCTTTCATCTCGTACTGCACACTTCGCCCAACAGTCTGCATCCCTCGAGAACTCTCGGCTATTGGAAGACGATCGATGACGACTATCACTGGCACATCGAGATCATGCCGGTAATCTCTGCTAAGGCTCGCTCTTACACTTTCAAGGAAGTGTATTACTCGCCGGTCAGTTCGGAGACCGCAGTGAAGCAACTGCGCGAGGCAAAGATTGAGGGGTGATCTTCGCGGATGCCGGATCGATGCTTATACGACGCTTGCGGCCTTTGACCTCTGGTAGCTTTCCAGGTGCTGCTACAATCCGTGCCCTCAGGAGAAACATCCTTGAAACCTCTGTTCTGCATCGTTTTGTTCCTCATCACAGCTTGTGCTCAAAGTCCCGCGCCCGCCTCCAAGCCCTCAACGGAAAAACCGAAAATCCTCTGGCAGAAACTCGGTGTAGCAATTCATGATGTCGATCAGAACCTCGACGGCGTGATGGGCGTCGCCATTGAAGATCTTAAGACTGGAGACCAATTCTTTTTGCATGAGAATGAGGTCTTCGCCCAGGCTAGCTCGATCAAGATCGCCGTTCTCGCGACGCTTTACGATCAGGTGCAAAAAGGCAAGCTCAAGCTGACCGATCTTTACACCGTCCAGGCGAGCGATCTCGTCCCTGACAGCGATATCATGGGCGGACTCACACCTGGCGTCACCCGCATCACCCTGCGCGATCTTGCCACCATGATGGTCGCCGTCAGTGACAACTCGGCCACCAACGTCCTGATCGACCGCGTCGGCATGGAAAACGTGAACGCCATGCTCGATTCTCGCGGCCTTTCTAACACACGTCTGCGCCGTAAGATGATGGACCTTCAAGCCGCGAAGGAGGGCTGCGAGAACATCTCTACGCCGCGCGAGATGATGAGTCTGCTCGCCGCCATCTACCGAGGCGAGGTGCTGAAACACGAAAATCTCGGCGATTTTTTTAAGGTCTTGAGCACCAACAAGGATTCGTGGATTCCCAGGGATCTTCCCGCCGGCCTCAATATCGCGAATAAGCCGGGTGCGCTCGAAGGGGTTCGCAACGACTCAGGAATCGTTTTCGTCGAGGGCAGGCCTTATGTGATTTGCGTGATGACCGCATTCCTGCAGAACGAACGAGACGGCGAACAGGCCATCAGCAAGGTTTCCTTCGCGGCATGGCGGATGTTCGACCGCCTCGCGCGCGCCTCGGAGTACGGCCGGGTGGTTTCTCCGGGGAACGGCAGCCGGTGAGGAAGCAACTCGCTCGCCCTACCAGCGAACCATGCCTTCCGGATCATTCACCAGAACAACTTCATACTTCTCCAGCATCGGCATGAGGAGATTCTCCAGCTCACGCTTCCATAGCTCACCTTCATAAAATTTCGCCTTCATCGGCTCACGCGAAGGCAGATCGGGAAAGCCACGCATAAAGAAGAAGGTGTCGGGATCTTCGACGGAAAGGAATGGACCCAAGATCTTCATTCCGATTTCTGTATGCGCCGGAATCGACTTGGATCGGAATATCTCCAGAAACTCCGTGCGCTTGCCAGGTTTGATTTTGTAAGTACGCATTTCGATGATCATTGATTCGCCAGTCTGGGGTTCGCCAGTCCAGGAATGCTGGCGCGGTTCGAGCAAAAGATCAAGAGGAATTTCGAACGGAAGAAATATCAGTTCACTCGGCCCTCGCCGACTTCTTATGCATTTCCAAACCGTGGCGTAGCAGTTGTCCCGCCGCCTCGGCTACGACCGGCTGCGAAAATAAATATCCCTGACCCAGATCGCAGCCGAGTTCGCGCAGCAGCTCGAACTGCTGCATGGTTTCAATGCCTTCGGCGATTACCTTCAGCTTCAATTTGTGGCCCAGCACGATGATCAGGTCCACTGTGTCGCGAGTGATGCGGTCCGCTAGCATTTCGCTGATAAGAGAACGGTCAATCTTCAGTGCGTCGACCGGAAATTGCCTTAGCCCGATCAACGAAGAGTTTCCTGTGCCGAAATCGTCGAGGATCATGCCAATTCCGAGGTGCTTGAGTTGGGTGAGAACCATGACCGTCACCTTGGGGTCAGCCGCGGCGACGGCTTCTGTTATTTCGAGTTGCAGCTTCGAAGTCTCGATCCGGATCTCGTGGATCGCGGCTCGAAGGTCAGTCACGAAGCGGGCATCGGTAAACTGCCGAGCTGAGAGGTTTACATTAATAGTTACGGCATGCGTCGCGTGATTCTTTTCTTCCCACTCTCGTAATTGCTGGCATACCTTAAGGATCAGCCATTGACCGATAGAACACAGCAAGCCGGTATCTTCAGCGGCGTCGATAAACTTGTAGGGCGAAATCAAACCTTGCTCGGGATGCTGCCAGCGCAGGAGCGCCTCGAATCCTGTAATCTGCCGGCTATCAAGTTGCACGATCGGCTGGTAATACACGCAAAATTGACTCTTCTCGACGGCTTCTCGCAGTCCTGCTTCCAGCCGCAATCGATTGACGGCGCGCGTATGCATGGCTTCATCAAAGACTTCGCAGCGAGATCCTCCGAGCGCTTTTGCCCGCCGCATTGCCACGTCGGCATCCTGCAAGAGATTTTCGGGCCGAGTGTGCGCGGACGTTCGCAACGCGATTCCCACGCTCGCCGAGGGACGTACCTCACGGCCATCCAGCAGGAAAGGCTCCGCAACAGTTGCAAGGATTCGTTGTGCCGCCCGCATGGCGTCGCTCGGATCGACCACAGCCTCAAGCAGGATGGCAAACTCGTCCCCGCCCATCCGGGATAGAACCGCATCTTCTAGCGAGTCGTCTTGCGGACGCGAGACTGTGTCGTCGGTCCGCAACTGCGCTCCGAGACGCCGGCCCATCTCGACGATCACCTGATCGCCCGCCACCGGACCCAGAGTGTCGTTGATCTCTTTGAAGCCATCCAAATCGACGAACAGCAAGGCGTATTGGCGTTCTGGATTTCGCTGTGCCCGAAGATAGAGTCGCTGCAGCCGATCCAGAAAGAGAGTCCGGTTCGGCAATCCAGTCAGAGCGTCGTGAAAAGAATTGTGTTCAGCCTGTTCCTCGGCGCATTTGCGGTCTGTGATGTCGCGGTTCACGATGACCAGCTTGGTGACGTCGCCTTTTTCGTCGCGAATCGTCCCGGCGATCGACTCAAGCACCCTCCATGTGCCATCTTTGTGCCGGATGCGGTACTCCAACTTTTTCCCCACTCCCGTGCTGCGCGCCTCGCGCGCCGCTTCCAGCACCTTGAAACGATCCTCCGGATGAATCTGTTCGAACGCCGACGTCTCCCCCAGTTCCGCCGCGGAATAGCCCAGGATTCTTTTGTACGCGGGGCTGTTATAAAGCCGATGCCCTTTCACATCGACCAGGGCGATCATGTCAGCGGCATTTTCTGTGACGATCTGAAATAACTCTTCCCGTTTCTTGGACTCGCGGCGAACCTGGTAGACGCGGAAGTACTGATACATCGCGAGGGCCGCCAGCGTTCCAAGAGCGATCCAATTCCAGTTTTCCATCATGTTCGGAGAGAGCAGAACCTTCAAAGAAGATATCGGCTGATTCGGCTGGGAATTTAGCGTCTCGCCAAGGAGGACAAACCGTCTGCGACGCGTTCATAATGTCCGCATGTCTCCAGATAACGCAAAGGCGGTCCGCCGGCTGAAGACCTACACTGGCGCCCAGGGGTACGTCTACCAGTATTACTTCGTGGGCAATCGAGCCGCGCTCGCGGACGACGCCGAAGCCCCGGCGACGGAATTCATCTTCGACGTGACCTCCGACCGCAAGCTAACCTATGCCGTCAGTGTCTTTCTGCCGGAAAAATCGGTGACGGCTTGGGCCGCAGTTCATGGCCGCCAACTCACAGAATCTGAGCAGTACGCTGCGGCTAAACTCCGCCTGTTCCGAGTATTCGATGAACTGGAAGATGTGAAGGCTCACGGCCGCCGATTGGTCATTGATGGTGAAGTGCTGGAAGAATTCCTGGCCAGTTTGGGTGTTGAATAACGCGACTGTGATCCCAATCACATCCGCCCGTGATGCCTGGCATTTCCCGGCGCCCCATTTATGGGCAGAATATAATGCGTGGAAGGGATGGGGTTCCCTGATTTGATAGCTCGGTTGATAGCTCAGCTTGACCAGCTCAGTTCTGGTTTGCTCAGACTGGCTTGTCGCACGGGTTTGCATTAAACTTCGCGGACTTTGATACTTACCTGGCCTATGTCTTTGCTTTGGTTACGCTTCGCGCTGGCTTGTTACTTCGTGGGGCTGTTCTACGCTTTTTTCGCACTCAGCCGTACCAGCGACCTTTTCAGCCGCATCGCGTTGCACGCCGCCAGCCTGGGCATGGTCTTTCACTTCGTTTCGCTGGTCGAGCTTTTTCTCTCCGGTCACGTCGTCTGGGCCTCCGTGCATAATGGCGAGTCGCTGCTGGCGTTTTTTTCGATGACGTTTTTCATGATCATCTACGCCATCTACCAGACCACCTCGCCCGGAGTCGTCGTCTTTCCGATCGTATTCTTTCTGACTTTTGTGGCTGCTCTCGACCAGCAACCGGTCCTGTTGACGGCCTTCGTTCAGCACAAAGGATGGCTGATCGCCCACATTATCCTCATCTTCACCGGATACGCCGCCCTTGTGCTAAGCTTCGGCGCCAGCCTGCTCTATCTGTTGCAGGAGCGCCGCCTGAAAGCCAAGAGGCCCAGCAGCATGATTTCTTTCTTGCCCGCGCTCGAAGTCATCGACCAGATCGGCTACCGCTCCCTGCTGCTCGGCTTTCCGTTCATGACGCTTGGTCTGATTACCGGCTCCATCGTCGCAATGTCAGCCTACGGCCGTGTCGACTTTGCCGACCCCAAGATTTTATTGTCGATTCTGATGTGGGCCGTTTACATGGTCATGGTCGTCACCCGTTGGAATTCAGGATGGCGTGGCCGCCGCGCGGCTGTGCTTGCGACTTGCGCCTTTGTCGCCGCAATCGTAGCGTGGGCCGCAAACTACTTTTCGACCATCCACAGGTTCGCCGCCTCATGAGATACCAGCTCATCGGCGTGAATCACAAGAGCGCTCCGCTGGAAGTCCGCGAGCGCCTCGCGATTCCTGAGTCGCGCCTGCCCGATTGCTGTCGCGATCTTACCGCTCACCCCGGAATCGAGGAGGGCATGATCATCTCCACCTGCAATCGCGTGGAAATGATCACCCATACCAGCAATGGCTCGGCCGATCTGCGCGGGTTTCTCCACCAGCACTTTGACCTAAAAGCGGAAGATCTCGACCCGCACCTGTATGAGTTCCGCGAGAAAGATGCCGTACGGCACGTCTTCCGCGTGGCTTCCAGTCTCGATTCGATGGTGGTCGGCGAAGCTCAGATCCTCGGCCAGGTGAAAGAGGCTTATGCCACAGCCCGCGCCGTGGGCTCGGTTCGCGGACAGCTCGATCAGCTCTTCACTCGAGCCTTTGCTGTGGCCAAGCGCGTGCGTACCGAGACCGCGGTGGGCTCGTCATCGGTTTCCATCGCGTCAGTCGCGGTCGAACTCGCCAAGAAAATTTTCGGAAGCCTTGAAGGCAAGACCGTATTCATCGTGGGTGCAGGCAAGATGAGCGAACTCGCCGCCCGCCATCTCATCGCGCATGGCTGTGAGTCGATCTTCGTTTCCAACCGCACTTACGACCGCGCCGTAGGATTAGCGAATCGTTTCAATGGTCAGGCAATTAGGTTCGACGATTTGTACGAGAACTGCGACCGCGCCGATATTGTCATCACCTCGACTGGTTCGCCACACGCCATTTTTCGCCGCGAACACGGCGAACAATTCCTCTCCCGCCGCAAGAACAAGCCGATGTTCTTCATCGACATTGCCGTGCCCCGGGACGTGTCGCCAGAAATGGCGAAGCTTGACGGCATCTTCGCCTACGACATCGACGATCTGCAGCAGGCCGTCACCAGCCACGTCGCCGACCGCCGCAAAGAAGCTGAACTCGCCGAAGCCATCATCAGCAGCGAAGTTGAGCGCTTTGAAACCAAACTACACACGCTCGATGTGGTGCCGACGATTGTCAGTTTGCAGGACCATCTCGAAACCATCCGCCAAGCCGAAATCGACCGCGTGCGCAGCCGCATGGGCCCGCTGACGCCGGAGCAGGAAATGGCGGTGGAGGCCCTGACCCGCGGCATCATCAACAAAGTCATGCATACTCCGATTACTACGCTAAAGACTGCGGCGCGCGAGTCGGAAGCCACCACGGTGATTGATGTGGTGCGGAGGCTCTTCAATCTGCACGAAAAAGAATCGGCGGCTGCGCAGAAGAAAAAAGACGAAATAGGGACAAGCCGCTAATGCCCGCATTTCCCTGCAATTTCATAGAACCCTGTCATCCTGAGCGGAGCATTTCGATGCACGAAGTGCATCGAAATATGAAGTCGAAGGATCCCTTTAATTCTATCCGAGCAGTGTTCGGCTTAGAGGGGCGTTCCCAACATAAACAATTGAGCATACATGTGCTGTTTGCGGTGCATTACTAATGCCTA
>CAYOVU010000214.1:0-35745 GCA_964407505.1 uncultured Acidobacteriaceae bacterium
ATGACAATCCCCTGCAGCCCACCCGGGGAACTTTGTGCACTGCGGGGCGGTGTATTCGTCAGCACCGTGAGGCCACGCCAGCGCATGGCTTGCGGCTGGTACAACAAAGAGACGATGCGGCCCGATGAAGGAGCGTCACCCACCGCGTCGTATGGACCGTTATCGCAAATCACGAACATGTCGAGAGCTGTAATCCGCCCCTCTTTGGAGAAACCGACTTTCATCCTTCCTTGAAAACTAGGACGGGCGCGTCCGATGAGCGTCTCTTCCTCGCGGCTAATCCGCATCATCACCGGGGCATTCGTCTTTTTAGCCAGAAGAGCGGGAATGATCATCGACACCCCGCCGGTAATCTTGCTGCCGAATCCTCCCCCAGTGTATTCGCTGATAAACACAACGTTGTCCGCGTTAATGTTCAACCAGCGTGCGATCGCAGGCAGCGTTTGCGCCGTGCTTTGTGTACCGGTGTGAATGTAGACCTTGCCGTTCTGCCAGTAAGCCATCGCACTACGGGTCTCCAGGGTCTGGTGGCTCGTGTCGGGTGTCACGAAAGTCTCGTCGAGAACCAGCACGGCATTCTTAAAGCCGGAATCGACATCGCCATATGACCATTCGTCAGTAGCTTTGCCCATGGGAAGACGCCCGTGCTTGGCATCCGAGAAGTCGGCCTTGGTCCATTTGAGTTCCGTCACGACGGGCGAGCCTGGATTTTGCCCGACGGGCCGAATCCAAACATTGCCATCCGTTCGAGGATTCGGACCACCGGGCCGCAAAGTGTCGAGCGGATCCAGCACGAACGGAAGCGGTTCAAAATCGATCTGAATTTTCTCGATGGCTTCCGCGGCGGTGAGTTCGTCAACGGCGGCTACCGCCAGAATTGGTTCGCCCTGATAGACCGGTTCGTTGGTAAGGCCACGTTCGCCCCATTTGCTAGCTTTGATTACCGTTCCATTATCGGTAAGAGTATCGGCAGGCGCGGGAAGATCGTCCGCTGTGAGAATGGCCTTGACCCCGGGCATGGCTAGTGCTGCATTTGTGTGGATGCGCTTTACCCGGGCATGCGGCATTGGGCTGAGCAGCAGTTTGCAAAACAACATGCCTGCCACGCGAAAATCTTCGGCATATTTCGCCTGGCCGGTAACCTTCGCATATAAATCCGGAGTCTGGTAATTCTTCCCGATCAGTTTGTACCCGGCTCCGTACTGGCGCTCAGTAGCTTTAGCGGTCTCGACGGCTTTGTTGTTATCCGCTTTGTTGTTATCCAAGGTGAGACCTCCGCAGATTCTCGGCGCCGCGCATCATCGCGGTGAGAATCTTGTCATAGTCCTGGCAGCGGCATAGGTTTCCGGAGATGCCCTGCGCTAACTCCTGGCGCGTCGGATTGGGATTGGTTTTCAGGTATCCCACTGCGCTCATAATGAAGCCGGGCATACAAAAAGCGCACTGAAAGCCTTGTTCGTCGATCACGCCCTGTTGTACTGGGTGCAAAGTCCCGTCAGCGCTGGCCAGTCCTTCGATGGTTACAACCTTGCGACCGCGCACTGTATGGGTGAGCACGGAACATGAGTAATAAGGAATTTCGTCGATAAGAACGGTGCACGATCCGCATTCGGCGCGGTCGCATCCCAGCTTGGTACCGGTGAGACCCAGCTTGTAACGCAGCGTCTGCGCCAAAGTCTCCTGCTTCATCGCGTCAACGCGCCGCTGCTGACTGTTGATGTTGAGCGTAATCAGCCGCTCTCCCATACCCGCCGGCGACTGCTGGCCGTGCAGAAGAGAGGAGGAGCGAAACAGATAGCTCGCCGAAGACACCACCACACCGCTGGTGATGACGCCTTTGATAAAGTTGCGCCTGGAAACGGCTTTGGGATCGTCTTCTTGAGGCAGCTCTGGGGTTGCCTTCGAACTTGCCTTCTCGGTCATACCGGGCACCTCCTAACGCGTGCAGCCGCTGTAGAATCTGCGAGAAGAAAGGTATGCGAAGTTTTACATTTTAGCAGGTTGGATTAGCAGAAATAATGCCCGGATTCGGAAATTTACGAGCGGTCTCGCGTCAGCGTAAATGGGACAAACGTAGGACCAAGAGCAAAGCTAGCGCATCGCGGTCCGAGTCAGGATGCCAATAACTCCTGGACAGTCGGCGTCCACGGTGCCGCCTGCCGGTGCCGAAAAACGTGCTTGCACCTGATTGACAGTTTTTGACGCCTGTCCGATAATTATGCCCCAAAGTCCACGCCGGGCTTTGGGCGGTGTCCATGGGTAAAGAGGCGATCGATGTGCAAACGTTCGCGCGTAACCTTGAACGCTACCTTGATAATCCCTCTCCCAGAGGGTTGGACATCAAAACGCGGTTTCAGGATCTGCCGGGCTGGACCTCCCTGCAAGCCCTGATCGTGGTCGCGGGTTTCGAGTGCGACTACGGTGTCACCGTTTCCGAGGATGAGTTCCGGGAGGCGAATACGGTCCACGACCTCTACAGCGTGGTTGTGCGGAGAATGGCCGAATAATGGCCGTTTTCTCGATCCCTGATCTTCGAGTCAGCGCGGTTTGCGCGGCTCTGCCGATTCAAGTGGTGCGCAATCAGGACTTGGATCTGCTGAGCAAAACCCAGATCGAAGCTTTCGCACGAACTGTTGGGATTCGAACTCGAAGAATCGCGCCGGCCTCGGTTTGCGCATCGGATCTGTGCGCCGACGCTTCCCGCTTGCTGCTGGACCGGGGGGGATTGCGCCCGGCAGATATCGGACTCCTTGTCTTCGTAACCCAGACGCCCGATTATCCTCTGCCCGGTAACAGCCTGCTAGCCCAGCGCCAGTTGGGCTTGCCCGCCTCGACTTACCTGCTGGATTTGAATCAGGGCTGCGCTGGGTATGTGTACGGACTGGCTTCGTTAGCTGGCCTCATGAGCGCAACCGGCATTGAGAAGGGCCTGCTTCTGGCCGGTGATACCCTTACGCGCATCGTGTCCTCCCGTGATGGAAGCACCCTGCCTATATTCTCCGACGCAGGCTCCGCTACTCTCGTCGAAAGAGACCCGGGATCCGATTTGATGTACTTCAATCTGGAAAGCCAAGGGCAGGGAGCTGACGTCATCCAAGTTAAAGGCGGAGGGGCAAGGCAGCCGTTCGGTCCGGAGAGTCTCGTAATGAGCGAGGAATCAGATAATGTAGTTCGGGCTCCAATCCACCTTTCGATGCGCGGCATCGATGTCCTCCACTATTGCGCGAAGTATGTGGTGCCAAATATCACAGAACTGCTGGCCTTCGCCAATGTCGACCGAGGCACTCCGGACTACTATGTCTTGCACCAGGCGAATCGGATCGTGAACGATTGTCTGGTGCGCCAACTCGGCATTCCCGGTGATAAGGCCCCGGAAACGCTGAGTGAATATGGCAACACAAGCTGCGCGAGCATCCCGGTCACGATGTGCCGCCGGTTAAGCCAACAGTTGACTTGCGGCTCGACCAGGCTTCTTCTGTCGGGTTTTGGTTCGGGTTTTTCCTGGGGAAGCGCCCTAATCAGCGCGCGGTCCGTGCACTGCCCGGAGCCGCTCGAAATCAGTGAGGCCGATGGAATTTAAACCGCATATTTCCGTCGTAGTTCCCGTTTTCAACAGCGCAGAAACGCTTCCCGAACTGTTTTCTGGGATTCAGGAAGCAATGGCTTTTCTAAACCTCCAGTTCGAGGCTCTGTTGATCGACGACAGCAGCACGGATGGAT
Source organism: uncultured Acidobacteriaceae bacterium (assembly GCA_964407505.1). Taxonomy (GTDB): domain Bacteria; phylum Acidobacteriota; class Terriglobia; order Terriglobales; family Acidobacteriaceae; genus Sulfotelmatobacter. Next base: position 3,721 of record CAYOVU010000214.1, read on the forward strand.
CCTGGAGTGTCATTCTCAATTTGAAGAACGACCATGGCAATCTAGTGCGCGGCTTTCGGCTTGCGAGGAACTCGGGACAACAAGCCGCTACCTATTGCGGCCTCCTCCAGTCCCGGGGCGAGTGGGTGGTCACGCTCGATGATGACTTACAGCCGCACCCGCGCGAGATCATCAAACTTTGGCAACACGCCCAGGAACAGCCATCTGACATTTTGTACGGGATCTACGGCAGGCGCAGGCATAGTTTGGTGCATCGCACCGGATCCTGGTTGTTCCGGATGTTGCTGAGGCGAGTCGCGCCAGCTTTTCCAGATGGATCATCGTTTCGTTTGATCCGCTCCGAAGTGTTGCAGTCCATCGCGACGCGGCTAGGACCCTGGGTGCTCGTCGATCCGGTGTTGGCGTGGCAGACTTCGCACATTGCCACTGTGCCAGTGGAGCACGGCAGTCGCCGCTCTGGCCAGTCTGGATATTCGCTGGTCAGACTCGTTGAAATCGCCTGGACTCTGTTGATCACCTACAGCAAGCTGCCGCTGCGCTTGATGACGGTATTCGGTTTTCTCTCATCAATCGTCTCATTTGCGCTGGGACTTTACTACCTGTTCCTGAAACTCACGGTGGGCGCCCCGATGGGCTTTTCTGCGTTGATTGTGACCATTACTTTCTCTTCGGGTTTGATCCTCTTTAGCCTGGGCATGATCGGAGAGTACATCTCACGAATTCACACCATGGGATCCGGAGAGCCCGCATTTATTATCAAGGCCATGGTCTAATGGCCGAATGCGTTTCACACGTTTTGGCATAACGCTGGAGAAACTGCAGCGCCAATATCTCGAACAGGTGCGCTGCTGGCGAAACAGCGATCTCGTCCTGCCATATATGCGTTATCGCGAGGTGATCCAGCCCGAAGACCAGGTACGCTGGTTCGAAGCGATAGATCCAGGCAAGAACTGGTATTTCGTCGCCCATAAACGGGATGTCCCATTCGGGCTGTTTCATATCAGGGACATCGACTGGACGCAAGCCTTCGGCGAGTCAGGCGGATTCGTCGGAGACCCGAAGTTGCTGGGCCGGCCGGAACCGGCGCGGGCAACTCTTGCGTTGATGGACTTCGCTTTCTTCCTGTTGCAACTTCAGTCCCTGCAAGCTCACTACAATCCCCACCTGCCGGGAATCGCTCGATTCAACGAACAGTTAGGTTATCAGATAGTTGGCCAGGAAACAGACGGTTTTTGGTGCGCCAGAGTCGACGCAGAGCGGTACCTGAAATGCGCCAGAGTATTTCGACAAGCGGCCTTGTCGCTTTATGGACCCTCAGCGATTCTCAACGAGCCGGACCCATCGTTATCCGATCGGATAGAGCAACTCCAGAGATCGTCGCCCCAGGAATTTCAGGTCAAGCTATGAAGCGGTTGAACTTGATCGCCAGCGCCGGGGTTCGAGCAGCAGGGCCAGCCGAATCGGAATTGCAGGATGCAAGCCCCATCGCACCATGCGGTAGAGCACGTTGCGGTCACCCCAGGGGAATTTGCGGCTGTCGAGATCCGGCCACAAGATGCGAATGGTGCGCCAGAACTCACTCTTGTTGAACTTAAGGTATTCCGGGTCTCGCTTCTTGAAGATCTCCATGCCCACATGAAAGGTAAGCAGATCGCGGTCGAACAAAGCGAATCTCTGCGCGTGGCAGAACAGATTCTGAGAGAAGATCATCTCTATAAAGGGGATGCCCACACAAACGCATCCGAATCTAAACCTGGGATAGAGCGAGCGGTGAAAGATGAAGCAATCGAATCCCGGATGTGGGGAGCCCAGCAATCGGTAGATTTCAGACAGCTGGTCCACTGTCCGGTAATGACCCGGAACCCGGCGACGGTTGATGATAAAAGCATCCAGCCCAGTTCGGATTCTGGCCGCCACCTCCTGATAAAAAGAGGGATGCAAGATGATGTCCACATTGGTGTAGATGAGATAAGGCGCAGTGGATTCAGTGTAAAGCCGCTCAACCAAGTCGCCGATCAGGGGCAATTTCCTGTTCACAGAAAACTTGTGCATGTCGGCCGCAGATCGTTCCAGGTCGCGGGTTTGGGTAAAAAACGGCGGAATGATTTCACGATCTTCGGGAAACTGAGTGGTCAGCAAATCTACGCGGGCGACGCCATTGGCCTGGACCGCGGCGTGCCTCATCGACTCGAAGGTGAGAGGTTGCGCGTAGGTGAGGTCGCTATCCACCGGAAGGCGCACCGGATTGATGAGATGAGCAATATGAATTCTGTCATCCATCCTATGGAGCTCTTCGCGAGTCGATCTTCAAAGAAGCCTGGACGCTGGGCGAGGAAAGCACTGCAAGTGCAAGAGTGTTCTGCGGATCCTTGGCTACAACCTCCCGCGCCAATTCGAGCGCATGACCATAATCCTGCGTGCGAAAGAAATAGCTGGCCTGAAGTGCTTCCAGACTGATGTTTGCTGGGAACCATTTCCGAGCGGTGCTCGTCATCGCGCCCAGGTTCTCGATCTTATTCCCCAGGAGGTAGGCACGCCCAAGCGCCACATATGCTTCTTCCATTTGTGGATTCAGCAAAACGGCTTTCTCAAGATAGGGAATCGCCAGATTGGTGTCCTGTTGAGTCGCGTACAAGGCTCCCAGGCAATAGTAACTATCGGGGCTGAGAGGCTCTAGGCTCTGCGCCTTGAGGAACGCCAGTTCGGCCTTGTCGTAAAGACCGCGCTCGGCAAACAGTTTGCCAATTTCGATCCAGGCCGCCTGAAAATCAGGATAGATTCGTATCGCCGCCGTGAACGCCCGCATCGCGGCAGCTTGTCGTTCCGCTTTAAGTCCGGGGGAAGATGTTTCGTAGGCTTCTTTGTTAAGGGTATATCCATAAATAGCCTGCGCGGCAGCATTGTTCTGCATGTAGCGGATCCTATTGTGGATGAGCGTGGAATCATTCCTCCAGTCCCGGTTTCCGACAACGGTTCGCGCAAAATACGCCGTAAGCACCATCCCAAAGAGAAAGAGCACCACCATTGCACGTGCAGACTTCAACACAGGGAAACGCAAGTCGAGCAATGCTGTCTTAAATACGCAGTAGACCATTAATATCGCGAGCCCTACCGACGGAATGAACATATAGCGATCCGCCATTGTGTCAGGGGCGAAGAACAGCAGGTTGGAATACACGGAATAGGTAATAGCAAAAAAAGCCAGCCCAAAGCATAGCGGAAGCTTGCGCTTCCAGTGCTTCCAAACCAACCCTACCAAGCCGGCCAGCGCGGCGATCACCAGCCAAAGAGTGGCATCACTCCAATGGCTGAGCGGAATCTGGTCGTATCCATATTGGTGAATCAGCGGGTGGGGATAAAGAAACAAGAGTCCGTAGCGCGCGATAATGACCAACGCCGTCGGCTTAATGGTTTCGGTGTGCGCCGACCACAGGAAGATATTGTTCAGGACGCTGGAATTGAGGTGCAATGGCGTCTCGTTGGAGACCGTGTTTTGGATCTGCCTGATCGCCACAACCAAAGCCAGGCTGCACACCGCGATGACACCTCCGGTCAATAACTGTCTCCGGCTCAGACTTGACTCTTTCGCGCGGTACCAGGCCACAAGAAGCACGACCGGAAGTAGTGTGACCGCATTGCTCTTGCATAAGCACGCTGCCAGAAAACAGAGAACACCGGAAGCCGCCAGCAGCCAACGGCGCTGCTCGAGCGCTTTAACCAGTAGCATTACCGCCGAAAGGCCAAAAAAAAGTGCGAGAATCTCGTCGCGGCTTTTGATGTTCGCGACCACCTCGACGTGAAGTGGATGAACGACGAACAGGGTAGCCGTTAATAAAGGAAACAACCAATTCAACCCGACAAAGACAAAGCGAACAAACTCGAAAACAATCACGCAAGTGATGGCGTACCACAGAATATTGAACACGTGTCCGGCGTGAGGGCTTCCCCGGAAGAGATCGTACTCAATAGCATGAAGCGCCTGTGGAAGCGGCCGGTACTCGCCTTTGTAGGGAATACTCACGCGCTTCGTAAAGATGTCCGGTAGCCCTTTAATGCCTTTTGTGGTGTAAGTGTTGGCGGTGATGACCAGCTTGTCATCCCAGGCATAGTCGTAGCTGACTGTGTTGCAGTACTGAAGACATGCCAAGAAAAACAGAAAGGCGGCGATCAGCTTTGTATCAGGCGCTTGGCGAAGCATTGTGCGAGTCGGCCTCAACGCCCCAAAGACTATCACCGAAACCCGGAGCCAACCAAAGCTGATGTTGGCTCGGCAAGAGCGTCTAATGACGCCCCGAATGAGACTTGAATCGAAACAGCGTGCGTTACGGTGCGGGAGCAGGCCTTTCGAGCACAACTTTATGCACCCCCGCGCCTCTGGTGCCAACCCAGACATCAAAAGCATTGGTGGAGGCGTTAAATCTTCCCGGACTAAAGTAAGCAAAGATGGGTGCCGGAATCCCTGGAGATGCTGAAGTCGGGCTGATGTTGTTGCTGACTGTCTGCCAACTGACGCCGTTATCCAGTGATACAAATATGCCCGAATCGATGGCTCCAGCCATAATCGTAGTGGAATCGAGTGGGTCGAATTTGAACAAGGAAGGCTGCCAGTAGGTGCTGAAATTGAGGAATCCAGTGGCTCTGCCTTGACTGGCCTGGTTAACAAATACGGCACCGGCGCCAGTCGGCGAAATACCCAGCATGAGATTTTCCAGGTTTTGCAACCGAGTCCAGGTCGTGCCAAAGTCTGGCGTGATGAAGATCTGGAAGTTCTGGGTGGCGTTATCGATCCCCGAGATAATCACATGATTCGCATCTGTCGGATCCACATCATAAGCTGTCACAGTGCCGATATTGCCGGGCAAAGGTAACTGAGCCCAGTTGCTTCCGGGTGTGGCACCAACGATCGTGGATCGGAAGATCAATCCCTGTGATTCGGGGTCGCCATTTCCGGTGTGGTAGAAAACATTGGGCTGTCCGCCCAGGTTAGCAACCTTTATGTTTCCCGTACCAGACGTCGCCGAAGTCGGAGATTTCAGAGATGTCCATAAAGGGCCCGGCCCGAGCATGTTACTGGTGGCGTACACATCTCCACCACTACAGGATGTTTGTCCGCAGACATTGACGACGTATCCCACATCCCCGAATGGGGCGTTCTGGCGACCATTGTTAAAAGCCGTGAAGTTCTGGGCGGAGGGATAATTATTCAGCCCATTTCCGCCCGAGCCATCCTGGTTTCTGATTTCCATAGGGAAACCGCCCCGGTTACCCTGAGAGAAACCCTCGATGGCGACAATCTTGCCGGCTCCTTCGGTATTGTCCATGAGGTCGCAGCATACATAGTTGTTCCAGTTTGGCGCGGGAGGATTTTGCCCTTCGGCGACGTTGGTTGCAGCCCAGCCCCCGTCGTCCTGCAAACCATAGGTAAGAGCGTGCTGCCCCTGCGACACTTTTACGCCATCGAATCCCCAAATCCAGGTCGCGTGCGGGGTGATTTTGGGTTGTGTCCAACTGGGACTTTGGCATCCGGGGTTATTGGGATTGGTGTTTCGGTAGATACCGCCATCGCCACTGAACACAGCGGGACACGCACCTGCGGTGAATCGCGGATCGAACAGGATGTCCCCAGTATCGTCGTGTGCGCCATCTTGCACGCTCGACCAATTGTTCCTAGGCACGCGAGGACCACCGCCGGGAGCAAGAGTCGAAGGCGTAACCGCCGTAGCTTTGAAGATATTGATATCGCCGTACCACACGTCGAATTGACTGGAACTCGAAAGTTGGTTGGTCTTGAGAAAGGGGATGCGTCCTTGTACGTTCGAAGCACTTCCGAGCAAAGGCAGGGTCAGCGTTGTTGGCCAAGTCGCCCCGCCGTCGTCAGACTCAAAGATGTTGTTGGCGCCGATTTCCGCCACCAGGACATAGTTCTCTCGGGGCGACGCTACGATCGAGGAAATGTCGCCGCTATTGCCGGGCAAGGGTCCAAGCGGCGTACCGCCAATGGGTGTCCAACTCGCTCCATTATTCGTGGAACGAAGATGGCCATTGTCGCCGATCACATCGACCGTCCCACCACCCTGGGCGATGACCGCGTAGATTTGCTCGGCGGCGTCGACGGGTGAGGGGTCGATGAACGTCCAACTCCCACCAGCATCGAGCGAACGGGCCAGGCCGCAACTGGTTCCGACAAATACGGTCGCTGTGTTGGTCGGGTCGATGGCTATCTGCCAGGCCGAAGGCTGCGTCTTTCGAATCGCTTTCGCGCAGGTCAGATTATTTGTTTTTGCAACACTGACGACCGTCCAGGTGGCCCCCGCGTCGTTGCTTACGCTTATTCCCGACTGTGGATTTACTCGGCCATCAAAGAAAGAAGTCGCGTATACCTTTTGACTATTTTGGGGATCGACTTTGACATCCCATGTGGCCGAAGGAATAAAGGTGTTGATCTTTACCCAAGTGTTGCCTTGGTCAAAACTCTGGTAGAGCCCACCCCATTCCGAAGCCGCATAGACCTTGCTGAAGTCGCCGGCCGCTCCCACGTGATTGATCCGGCCGCTGCTGGAGCTGTTCCTGTCCCCGTTGGAGTTGTTGGGATTGATGTCAAACCACGTGCTGGTGAGTTGTCCGAAGGCTGAAACGCAAACACCCAACCACATCGTAAGGAACATTGCCGCCCGGCGGGCTCGATGCTCTGCCACACTCGCAGTATCTGGCATAAGAGCGCTCTTCCTTCAAAATGAAACTGGGCATACGGGAGCGAGAAAAATAAACTCTTGCTCGGTTGCCCACTCTTTCCCGACCAAATGACTGACACGCATGGTGTTGCTGATTCCTTCGCTCAACTCCCGGACGACCACTGTTTGCTTGGTAAACTGCCGATTCGTTGCTGGATCTTGCAGCAACACCGCCCTGTAATCCATCAGTTTCGGAAACAACCCCGGACCCGTCAGCAACACGGCCTCGGGATTGTTTACCAGAGCGCTGTTGGACGGTAGAGTGAACCGCTTAAGCTTGTCTGTTGAGAAGGCACTGGAATAAAAGTTACGCGCAAAAGGATCGTGATGAAGGCCCAGATCGAAGCGCCGGACCTGCGCTTCCGTTTGCGTGGCCTGCGTCGAAGAGGCGCGCGCCTCGATGACCTGTCCGGACATCTCATTCCAGCTGATTGTCACTTGTGGCACATATCCACGAGCGTCTGGAGAAAAGACGCATTCGGAAAAAGTGATGGGTTCTGGAGGTGCGGGTTCGCGCTTTTCGGGGGGGGCCACAGCCAAGAGTAGGTCCGGTGAGGAGCTGATAAACTGCCGCCAGGTTTTCGGGAAATCTTTGAACACCGGGTCCACGGGTTTGCTATTCACCGTGACGTTCTGACCCAAGTTTACCCCGTCATGCTCGCCCCGCTCACCTCGACCGCGGCATCCGCTCGTGAACACCACGAGGACGATCAAGACTAAGCGCATCCAACGCATAATTGCCACTCCGATGCGGCAGACTGGGTGCTATAGTACCCCCAGAAATCCTGTGGGTCAATACAGTTTGACAGGCCGCGGACCAGCAGTTCAACGAACCTTCTGGGAAACCTATACCCCGCGGAATATTGTGAATGAAATTAAGTTCCGGTTATCGTCCTTGGCGAGGTTCCGGTCCAAGTCCAGCGATCAATCGGAGATTGAAATCGCCTATGACCGCAGTCATGCCGAGAATGTCGGACAGTTTTACGACACTTACCACGATCAGTTCATGAAGGTGTACGGCGATGTGATCCAGGCCTTCCGAACGAAGGACATCACCGACTTATTGAACCACCAGATTAAGGCGATCGGGTTTCAGCACGGACAGCGCGTATTGGATGCTGGCTGCGGCACCGCAGCGCCTGCAATATATTTTGCGCGCCGAACCGACATCATTATCGATGCCATTACCATTTCTAAAGTTCAGTCCGACGTTGCAAACCAGAAAATTGACGAGGCTGGCCTTCGGGATCGAGTAAGGATTAGGCATGGTGATTACCACGAACTAAAAGAATACTTCGATGCAGGTGTCTATGACATCGTGTATTTTCTGGAATCCTTCGGTCACTCGACCGCCAAGAGAAGGCTAATTAAGGCCTCTTGGGATATGTTGAAACCTGGAGGAACACTCTATGTCAAAGATCTCTTCACGCGCATACCCCTGCGGCGTGAGCACGAGGAAAAGATCCGGCATGAGATCCGCAAGATCAACCAAGCCTATCGTTATGAGGTTGCCGACTTGAACGCGGTTCTCGATGACCTGCGGGCCCATGGATTTCTGCTTACCTCACTAAAGGCCGTCGAATTGGACTTGGATCAGTTCGAAGATCTCGCCATTTCTAATGAATTTCAGGAACTGACGGGCTTGGCGCTTATCCAGGATTGGAATGAATATGTATTTCCGGTGGACTTCTTCGAGATCAAGTGCATGAAGCCGGAGTTCAGTCTGAGTGAAAGACTCGATAGGCATTTTCTTCAGAATCGCTATCATGCTCATCACGAATCCAAGGCAAAAGCATTTAGTCCAACACACTTTTCGGTGTGTTGCTGAAGCCGCTCGATCTGACGCTAGTCCGCAGAGTTTTGTGAACGGCACCAATCACTCTTTCTACGTCATCGTCTGTGAGCTTCGGGCTTAGCGGCAAGCTGACGGTTTGCCCGCCAATACTCCATGCCACCGGCCAAGCCTCCGGTTTCCATCCGAATGACTCGCGATAAACAGGATGCTCGGCGATGCTTGGGTAGTGAACCCCTACGCCGATACCAAGTTGGGTCATGCCCTCCAGGAATTCATCCCGTGTGATACCCGCCCTCGCCTTATCGATCAACAGGGTGAAGAGATGGCAGGCGTGCCGTGTGCCGGGTTCAGGGTCCGTTGGAAGTTTAACGGGCAGATCTCTAAGAGCCTCCTGATAGCGCGACCATATCACGCTCCGTCGTTGCCAATTTTCTTCCAACCGACGCAGTTGGTGAATGCCGAGCGCCGCCTGCAAATCCATCATGTTGTATTTGAATCCGACGTCCACCGCGTAGTAGTGGCTATAGGCCGCGTCTTGAAATCGGCTCCATGCGTCTTTGCTAAGGCCGTGAAGGGCCAGAATCTTGATTTCATCCAGGTCCTGTGAATCTCGTGCGATAACCATTCCACCTTCGCCGGTGGTCATGTTCTTTGTGGCATAAAAGCTGAAGCAACCGAAATGACCAATTGTACCGCTGGCCTTGCCGTGGTAGGTTGCCTCGATTGCGTGGGCGCAATCTTCCACGACGCGCAGACCATGGCGGCGCGCGATCGAGGTCAGTGCATCCATATCGCATGGCCGCCCGGCAAAATGAACTGGCACGAGGGCGCGAGTCCGGGAGGTAATCCGGGCTTCAACATCTCGAGGATCGAGGTTCATGGTAAGCGGATCGATGTCCGCCAGCACTGGACGGCCGCCGGAATGGATAATCGAGTTCACCGTGCTGCAAAATGTCAGCGCCGAAGTAACGACCTCATCATCTGGCTGGAGGCCGACGGCGCGGATGCTCAGGTGAAGGGCGGCGGAACAGGATCCCACGGCCGCGGCATGGTCCACTCCCTTGAACGCCGCAAAATCCCTCTCGAACCGAGCCACGCGAGGTCCGGTGCCGATCCAGCCCGAGCGTAGGCACGCGACGACCTCGTTGATTTCGTCATCCAGAATCTGCGGCTGGCCAAACACGATAGGCTCACAGATTTCGTCTGCGGCGATCGGTTCATTTGTGAGCTTGGTATTCATGCAATCCCATGCCGATCGGCGCAATCTCATAACCGATCGGCTTGACGCACATACTATAATCCCTCGAGTTATGACAAGCCACACCCTGAAGAGCCGTGAGGGTGCCTACCTTTCTGTGGTCGTTACTTCGCGGAACGACGACCATGGAGCGAATATCCTGAAGAGGATGCGGCTTTTCCAGAATGGCCTGATGGAGCAGACACGCCGCTATAACTTCCCAATCGAGCTGCTCATCGTAGAGTGGAATCCCCCGAAGGACCGGCCGCGACTGCAGGAAGTGCTCCCAAAACCGAGCGAAAACGATTGCCTGGAGCTTCGCTTCATCACGGTACCTGCCGAGATTCACCGCCGCCATCGCCGCGCATCGGACATTCCCCTCTTTCAGATGATCGCCAAAAATGTTGGGATTCGCCGGGCGCGAGGCGCCTTCATTCTGTGTACCAACATTGACTTGTTGTTCTCGGATGCACTATTTCGCACTCTGGCCGATAAAACTTTGAGCGGAGGTGCGTACTATCGGGCTAAGCGATGCGACATTCCCGACGGTCTCGATCCGCGATGGAGTCTTTCTCAGCAGCTGAACTGGTGCGAACGGAACGTCATTCGCCGGCTGGGCCGCGACCTTCGGTATAAACACTTCAATCTGGAGTTGCTCGGCCTGCAGAATAAGGGCAACGTCACGAAGTGGCTTCTCGACAAGATGGCTCTCGCTATGGGCTTTTACTGGAGCCCGCAAAAACGATCATTTCACCAACTGGATCTGTTCGCCTGCGGAGACTTTACCTTGATGTCACGGGAGGCATGGCACGCGATCCAGGGATACGTTGAACTCGATCTATACTCCCTGCATATCGATTCCCTCGGATTAGTCGCTGCGGCAGCCCTGGGTTACCGGCAGCACGTCTTTCCGCCCGAGGCCTGTACCTATCACATCGATCACGCCACGGGATGGGAGGCACTTTCGCCAATTGAGAAAGTCAGGTTGATGGCCGATCGCCCAGCGCTTGACTACGCCTTGGTGCAGGAAGTAGGACTGTACGCTCTGGAGAAAAAGCAGCCCCTCGATCTGAATCCTCCGAACTGGGGCTACGCTGACGTGGAGTTGCAAGATGCAGTGTTTTCCGCAGGGGCCTCGGACACCAGTCACGCGGAAGCCCAGACAATTTCGGTAGGTGGGTGATCCTTTGGAAAGAATTGCCGTCATCGGGATCGGGAGAATCGGTCTGTGCCTGGCCCTGAACCTGGAGCGGGTGGGCTATGACGTGCTCGGGGTCGACCAGAATGCGGAGTACGTCAGGCAAGTCGGGGAGAAAACGCTTCGCTCCCCGGAACCCGGAGTCGAAGAGGCTCTGAAAGCGGCTTGCAACTTCCAGGTCTCCGACCACGCCAGCTCCATTCGAGACTTCGCACCCGATCTGCTGTTCGTCGCGGTAGATACCCCGACCGCCGAAGGTGGCGGCTACGATCACAGTCATGTCGACCGTGTTTTGGTGGAGTTGTTCAGCCTCGAGCCGTGGCAGCCGCGGGTTGAACTCGCCCTAGTGTGTACGACGTTCCCTGGTTATTGTGATTCGAAATCGACTCTGGCGAGAGTCCACTCGTATGCTTTGAGTTACAACCCTGGATTCATCGCTCACGGAACCATACTTCGGGACCAGCGGGCTCCCGATCAAGTCCTGATTGGCGAGGCTGACGCAATTGCGGGCGAGAAGTTGGCGAACGTCTATCTCCGGATGTGCATCAACCGGCGTCTGATACATCGCATGACACCTTTGAGCGCGGAGATCGCCAAGCTCGCGACCAATTGCGCACTCACCATGAAGATCGCGTTTGCCAACGCGATCGGGGATCTGGCGACTTCTGCCGGCGCCTCGCCTGATCAGATTCTTGCTGTCGTGGGCGGGGATTCACGCATCGGGAGTAAGTTTTTGAAATATGGCTTCGGTTATGGCGGAGCCTGTTTGACCCGCGACAACCGGGCATTGAACTTGTTTGCAAGCGAGACCAACCACGAGTTGCTGCTGGCTATCGCGACTGATGAGATGAACCTCCGGCACCTGGAATTCCAGGTGAACGAATACCTACGCGCGTACCCGGAAGACGAGTCAATTCATTTTGAGTCGGTAACCTACAAGCCTGGCACCGAAATCCTGGAAGAATCTCAGCCGCTGGCGCTCGCGGTACAGCTTGCTCGGGCGGGACGAAGAGTCGTGATTCACGAAAGCCCCGCAGTGATGGCCGTTCTTCACAGGCAATTTGGCAATTTGTTCGAGTATGAGATTCGTGGCGAAGAAGATTCCCGCCATCCCGACCCTCTACAGTTTGCGGTGCGAGGGCGCTCTCCGGCGGCGGACTAGCCCGCAATAGAGGAGCAACATGTTAGGCGGCTGCGCGGGTGAATGTGCGACAGGCCAGAACGCGTAGCGCATCCACCCCTGAAGAGTTCGGGAAATTCTTGAGCGTAGCAATCGCCGCGTCCAGATGTCGCTGCCGGACCTCGAGCACACGATCGACGATGCCATGTTGTTCCAACAGGTCGATCAGTTCGTCGCGACTGCACTCGCCATTGCCCACTTGGTCCAACTTGCTCCGGACCGCGTCGTCGGACGCCAATCTGCGAAGATAGATCAGGGGGAGCATGGGACGACCTTCGGCAAGCGAGTTGCCCACCGGCTTGCCCAGCGCGCCCGGCTCGCCGATCAGATCGAGAAGATCGTCGTCGATTTGGAATGCGATGCCGACTTGTTGCCCATAGAAGCGAATCTGGTCAAGCTGCGCACTGTTTCCGCCGCCCAGGAGCACTCCCAAAACCCCGGCCGCAACGAAGGGAGCCGCAGTTTTTCGGGCGATGATGGCGGAATACTGTTCTTCGGAAATCCAACGCTCGGCGCATAGCTCTTCGAACTGACCACGGCAGCACTCGATGGCAAGAAAATTGAGAGCCTCCATGGCCCGAAGCACCCTCGCGGCCGGGTGACAGGCATGCGCTTCGGATAACGCGGCAAACGCCCGCAGGAGCAGATCGTCGCCGATCACTAGCGCCTTGCCGACACCCAGCAATTCATGAAGCGAGATTATTCCGCGGCGGTGCGAAGCATGGTCAATAATGTCGTCGTGGAAAAGGGACGCACCGTGGAGCAACTCGACCGCTTGAGCCGCCATCACCACATCTTCCGGGTCGCCGCCTACCGACATAGCCGCCGCGAACACCATGAAGGCGCGCAGCATCTTTCCCCGCTCAAAATATCGGCAGAGCAAATCGCCGGCCGGAGCTTCGCAAAGACGTGCGCGTAATCCTTGCCGGGTGCGCTCGACATAACTGGAGAGGTTAACCGGTAAGTCCAGGAGGTTGGGCATCTCCGACATGGCTGGAACGTAACGCCTCACGGTCAGCCCCTCACCTTGATATGAGTTGCCCAGCGGCGAGCAGGAATTGTTCTCAACCTCGTCCCGACAAGTCTTGGCCGGCTCGCTTCAGCCATTGGCGCACCATCCTGCAACTCGGGTTCCGCGCAGAGAATCTGGAGAATATCACAGCAGCCCATTGGGCGGCGATGCAGATTGCAACCGATGACCCGAAACATTCTGAGCCGCTAGTGAACTCGGTCGATTCATCTGGGAGGATCGCGATTGCGATTCGGGTATGCTTAACGCGAGTTGTCGTTTGCACCGCTGGATCGAGGGGCCATTGAGACCATTCCTCAGTCGATTGAACTTCCGGAGCTTCCTGTCTCGCGTGGCTTCACCTCGCGCCGGCGGAGGGTCCGTGGGATTCCCGGGCCGCGCGGAGTGGGAAGCAGAACTCAAGAGCCTCACGCAGCGTTTGCTGACCTTGGATTCGGAATTCGAGCGGACGACGTTTCTGCGAGAGTATACCGGCGGGTTGATAGCGATCGGACGTCCGGATGCGCAGGCTCTCCGACGCCTTCGGATAAAAGATTTCGCATCAGTCGATCTGGCCGATGTCTATTCCGCGCTCAAGAGCCACGACCTGCCCGCTGAATGCGGCGTCACGAGCTTGTTCTGCATGAAATTGCTGCGCTCATTCGGCTTCCTGGCTTACCAGTATTCATTCGGATTTACCCAGAAGCCATACGAGCGGTTTATCCACAGCATTGTCCTGGTTGAAGTCGATTTCGAGGGAGCAAAGCGTCTCATCATCCAGGATCCTTACTGGAACCTTACATACCGCGACACGCGGGGGGCGCCGATCGATTTCTTTGCGTTTCTGGCTGCGATCCGACAACGCGAATACGTCCGGATCTTCATGGATGCTTCGTCAGTGATAACATCGCTGGTGATAACCGATACTTCGGAGTACTTCCCGTTCTTGAGTGACGCATGCAAGGACGTGATGACAGAAGGCTTCAGGAACAAAGACGGATCCACAAAGACCAGCATCCCGATCCTACGGAATTACGCAACGCTTATGCAATCGCCTTATCATCACGTGGAAAACGCTTTCGTGGAAGCCTTGCGCCAGCATGGCATCGCAGAGCCATTTCTCTACACTTACACAATCCAGGCGGCAAGACTTGTAGGCGCGCCTCAGTGCGCGGAGATCCAGAAAAAAATCGACGCGATTCTTCGTTAGCCTTAGCGACTTATGGGACGGTTGGGGGAACGACGGCTCAGGCGTTGGCAATGCTCCGCGCGATCACCTCATCCAGGATCTCGACATGCCGGCTGATCAGCGGGTGACCATGAATGGCAGCGCTGGCATTTCTTCCCAGACGTTGTGCCAGATCGTTGTCCTGAACGAGACGGACCATGGCTGCCGCCATAGCTTCCACGTCGTACTCGGGGACGAGCACACCGGTTACATCATGGTCGATCAGTTCAAGTATTCCAGGGTGACGAGTGGATAGAACGGGAAGTCCGCTCGCCATGGCTTCCATAACCGCCACCGGCTTTCCTTCCATGTCCCCATTTTCCGGAGTGGTAACGGAGTGTTGCACGAAAACCCGTGAACGCCGCATTTCTATCGCAACTTCTTCATGTGACAGTATTCCCTTAAAGTCGACGCGATCCTGCAGACCGAGCGCTTTGACCAGGATGACACACGCTTCGAACAGCTCACCTCCTCCTCCTTTCCCAACCATGGTGAGCGTGGCCTGCGGGAGAATCTGCGCGACACGGTGGAAGGCAAGGATGGTCAAGTGAGGGCTCTTGGTTTCGGCGAAACGTCCTACGGCGAGAAACCGCGGCGGCAGAGCACTGTGGTCCGAATAGGGGAACCGCTCGAGGTCGACGAAAGCGGGTAGATGAACGAGCTTTTCTCTGGGAGCGCCAAGCTGTTCGAGACGGTCCAACATGGTCTCTGACACACCCACAATGCACGCGGCCTCCCGAAACAGGGTTGCGTACCCCGAGGCGCACTGCCGCAGTGTTTCTTTGTGGAAGACGTCATACCCATGAAAGCACACCACCAGCGGCACACCGAGGTCTCTTGCGATTGGCAGCATCGCGACGCCGACCGGACCGAATTCAGCGAGGATCAGTCGCACCCGCTTCGCTTGCAAGTAGCTGGCAATACTTTTTTTCAGGAAATGGTCGGATTCTAAATGCAGCCCGGCCTCGAGGAGCTGAGCGAGAGATTGCAGGTTGGGTAGGAAATGGCGATGGTCGTCGTCATATCTCGGGAGTTCTCCGCCATGCAGATAGTAGATGTTGTAGGGGAGGTGGGGGACCAATCCCTGAACGAATGTTTCCGTGTACTTGGCCCGATTGATATTGACCACAGCAATATTGGGGCGGCCGGCAACTTTGGCTGCATTTGGCTGTCCGCTGGAGTTGTTGCGTACGACGCTGGCGGCTCCATTGTCCGAACCCAGTTCAGATCTAGCGCCGGCCTCTGAACCATGCGCCAGCATCATCAGAGGCCAAGCCAGACGGCGAAGATCAAGAACACCCGGGCTCCCGAAATAAAACAGGACTGCGTGCCCCAGAAGGAGCAGGCCGAATCGCCAATCCGTCAGTGCGAGGTACGAGAGAAGCACCAGAGGCAGAATGTCCTGATACATCCGATCGGCCGGAATCTTCGAGAAGCTACAGGTCAGAACCGGGTGACGGCGGGCGAGGATGAGCAAGGCATGAAACGATGTTGACACAAAGAAGAGACCGACGATGGCAAGAACGATGGACCTTCGGCCTTCGGAGATGATGAACAGGTACGCAAGGAAACCGAGGAACTCAACCGGCAGGACGACACGACGGATCAGTTCGTGGATGTATCGATTTCCTTTTTGAGTCGCCAGCGTCGGCGTACCGCTCCTGATGTCGTTGACGCGGTCAAGCGCGAGATGGTTCAGGAAATGGCGTACACCAAGCGCGGATTGCCAGACGAAAAGAGCAGCCAGGAACAGACGGTTGGGCGCTCGCGCCCCGGCGAGAAAGAACGTATACGCGGCCAACACCGCTGGAACAGAATACGCGTAGCCACTGTCAGCCAATATAGCCAAAACGCGCTGGGCTTTCAGCCGGAACGGAGGAATGGAATAGGCCAGCAGGAGCACGGCTTCGAGCAGCAGGAGTAGAGCCGACACCCCGTCGAAAGGCAGCACCAGCCACGGGAGAGATGCTATCGCGAGCAGGCCGGCCGACAAAACATATCGCTTCCATTCGGCCATGCCTGCCAGCAGGTTCTTTTTGCCAGCGGCGGCATCGGCGTCTATGTCGTACCAATCGTTGATAACATGGCCGCAACTGCCGATCCCGATGATCGTCAACACAGAAAACATCAGCAGGAGCATGGACCGCGGGAAAGGAAGCCCCGTCATCAGCACGACAGAATAGAGGATGGCCAGAAGGTTCGCGGCCTTAGGCTTCCACCAGCGTTCCAGTTTAACGGTGGCGACGACCTTGTGAACGCTAAACCGAGTCAGGTCTTCACGGTGGTCCATGCTTAATGTCGTCGTCACTGGTTCGCGTTGCTCCCAGGCAGGTCATTGTAGAGGGTCAAGCGTGCGCGAACAACGCGCGAGTCTCTTCCGGCAGGGTGCAGGGAATGCTAAGATGACTTGGTTTTTGGGGACTTTCTTACAGCGGAATTGGCCGGGCAGAGAGGACTCTCTCCGCCGACCGGATGCGTGAGGTCGAATTCTGCCGACGCTGGAGGACGGAAGCGTGAAGGCGCTACTGAAAGATCCTAAGCTCCAGGCGGATTTCGAGCGCCAGGGATTCGTGGTCACACGCCTGTTCTCAGACGCTCAAGTGAGCGCCCTGCTGGACCTGTATCACCAAAACATTCGAGAAAAGGTCTCGGGTTTGTACGAGAGCAGTCGCCACAACTCCTATGACGTGAACCGGCATATCAACGAATCCATTCGCGATCAGATTGCAGTCGCCGGCGCGGAAATATTTCTTCCGTCGAAGCTCTATGGCGGCACCTTCATGGTGAAATCGCATACCGATTCCGAGGTGCTTCCGCTGCATCGCGATTGGAGCATCGTCGAGCCAGAGAAATATCAGACATTCTTTGTGTGGTGTCCGCTCGTGGATGTGTCACGGGTGAACGGGTGCCTGTTCGTCCTGTCGGGCAGTCATAAATATTTCCAGTCGCTCGGTTCGGGGAGCTATCCCAGCGATCGATTAATTCTTCCTCCCGACCTGCACAAACATACCTTAGATGTCCCGTTGAGAGCTGGTGAGGCGATTCTGTATTCGGATGATCTGTTTCACGGCAGTTACGCCAATAACGGACCGAGCGACCGCATCGTAGTGACGGCTCAGGTCATGGAGGCAGAAGCCGAACTGGTGTATTTCCATAAAGCCAGTGATCGGGATGTCGATGTTTATCAGGCGGATGAGGAGTTCTACCTGACTCATATCGATCAACTGGCGAAGGGCGGTCTGCCGGCAAAAAGCCGCAAGCTCTACCGCCGTCCCTATCGACACATTCCGGTAACCGACGAAACTCTACAGGCCAAAATCCGCGAACATTTTCCCGTTGCAGGGAGTAAACCGATGAAGCAACTGTTCCGCGACCCCAATGCCCAGCAAGAGTTCGAAAGAGACGGGTACACCGTAATCGACCTGATCGATCAGGCGCAGGTCAACGAACTCAAGAGTTTCTATTGCGGGCTCGAGCAGGCCGCGGTTTCGGGGCAGGGCTTCCAGGTCAGCCTAGATAACGCCAGCCCGGATTTCGTCCGCACTGTCTCAGAACGGCTGGCCACAGCGGTAAGCGCAAGCGTAGACAAGCATTTCAAGGATCATAGGATCTTCACGTCGAGCTTCGTCACCAAGTCGAAGGCGCCGCTTGGCGTAGTGCCGCCACACCAGGACTGGACGTTTGTAGATGAGAGTGAGTTCTGGTCCGCGACGATTTGGTGCCCGCTGGTGGATGTCGGCATCGACAACGGGGCTCTTGGAGTAATCAAGGGAAGCCATCGTTTTTATGATCATGTGCGGCCCTCACCCTCGCCGCAGTTTGCTCCGCCATTCAAAGACCAATTGTTCGTGATCTTTCCTTATCTGAATATCCTCGAACTCAAGGCCGGGCAAGCCGTTGTATTCGACAATCGAACCATCCACGCCTCTCCGCCTAACATTACTTCTGAAGTGAGAGTGGCTTTCGGAATCGGAATCACGCACCAAGAAGCGAAGATCCGTCACTACTATTTACTGCCCCGGCAGCAGAAGGCGCTCATCGAAGGATACGAGGTGGAACCGGATTTCTTTCAAAGCTACAACAATGCGCGTCTGTCGGCGATGCACAACTCTGGGACCAAACCCAAGAACCTGAACAGTTTAGGAATCTTCTCTCTGAAGCCACGACAGTATGAAGCGAGTCAATTGAAGGAAGCCATGGTGGCCGCAGGCAACGAGGAAGATGCAGTGCTGGTCCACAAGATGACCAGCCTCGACAACCAGGAGAAAGGCACCTTCGTAGGCACGGGTCAAGAATCACCGTCAGTCTCCGTGCAGAAGGCGCTCCCCTTTTGGAAGGTCTATACGCCGCGAAACATCGCGAGAGAAATACGCCATCGCTTAACCAAGTAAGCCGGGTATTGGATCTATCTATAGGAGAAACAAAACATCCATTGCAAGAAAGCGACGTGGGAAAGAGAGGGCATGTTGCAAGTAGAGACGCTTCTCTCACCCGGCAGGACAAACACCAGCGAGCCGTCGGCTTCTATCAATCGAACGACAAATCATGAACCGCCTTCGTGTCGCAGGCTCGGTAAACGTACTATTTCTTCTCCTCCGACCAAGCGCGGAATGAATTGACCTGTTGCAAACATAAGATGCAGCGTGAATTCGCCGGTTTCGACTCATATTCCCTGAACAGTGTTCCAGCCGACAACGGGCTTACCGGAAATTGTTCCGGGCCATAAGTCGGCATAGGGAAGTATGGAACATCGGCGCTTCCCTGTCGGCAACGTGGTGGAGATTGAGTATGTCTACCGAAAATCTCAAACCAGCAATTTGTTAAATGCTGCCACTCGACAAGAAGCCAGATGTTCGCGGTTCGGTTGGGAAAAGTTCGAGTACTGAACGAGATTCGGAGAGCCCAAAGTGCCAAAGTGAATGATGACCCGCATCTGCAGACACGGTCCTGCCGGCGCTCTCGGGTGGCCGGAGGAACTTTCGGTGGGTTCAGGCGGCGCGGCGCTCGTAGCGGTGATGCAGTCCGCCGACCTGACGCACCGCCACGACGGGCCCGATTGCGGGCGGCTGAACCGGTCGTGGATCGGGGGGAGTCTTTCCCCAGCGACAGATGGGTTCGGGATCGGTGGTAATAGTCAACATACGAAGCAAGTATTCGCCGCAATGATCTCTCATCGAACACGATCACATGGTCGAGGCACTCACGCCGAATCGAGCCAATCACCCACTCCACATACGCACGTTACCAGGGTGAGCGCGGCGCCGACAGCACTTCCGTAATCCCCGTGTTTTGTACTTGTTCCCGGAACTCCTGGCCGAAGATGCCATCGCGATCCCGCAGCAGGCAGCGTGGGAGTTGGTCAGCGGGGAAAGCGTTCCGCAGTTGCTGGCCGGTCCACTCTGCCGTCGGGTGTTGGGTCACGTTGAAGTGGATCACCCGGCGACGATCATGAGCCAGCACCAGGAACATGTAGAGGACCTGAAACCGAATGGTGGACACGGTGAAAAAATCGACGGAGACGAGCTGTGAGACATGGTTCTGGAGGAAGGTACGCCAAGTCTGAGAAGGCGCCTGGCGATGCCAGGCCACAACAGTTTCCGGCTTCACGATGACCAAGGTGGAGCGCCAATTGCTCCAGAAGCGAGTGAGGCAAACCCAGAAGAGGCGATCGAGTGGCGTCAACTTCGAGCGTTTCCGAGCCGACCGCTGGAACACACTGATTTGGTGGCGCAAGGCCAAGTTCTCGAGTTGGAGTTCGGCTCGTGAACGAACAATCGAACGCAAAGCCAGGAGTGCGGGTAGAGAAATCGGCATGAAGGAATGGGAATTCGGAAAAGAAGTATAATTCACGTCGGCTCAGCTATTTCGGGGTTTCCGAGAATCGGAGGTTGCTCAGAGGTTCCTTAAAGAGCAACAACCGAAGCCGTGAGCGCGGTCTCGCCAAAGCGACGCGCAGGGCTGGTTTGGATACGGCAGTTACGGGGCACAGCCGAAGTTAAAATGGTTTACGTACTTCGAGAAGTGGAAGTTGGCTGCGACCTTGCGCAACCTTGGCGCGGTTGCGCCGACGACGTGTCCGAAGCGAGGATCATTATTCACTTCGCTGTCCACAGCAGCGACCCCGTAGAACTGAGCATGATTGAATGCGTTGAATGCTTTTAGGCAGCCACGACCAATTATCGACTATCGACGATCTCATTCATGTCATCATGTTGAAATGATCGATGCCAAGCGCCGTTCAAAACGTGAACTTGGCTGCGAGTTGCAAAAGCCGAGGCGGAGAAGCCTGTACTACTTGGCCGAACAGGGGGCTCGAAATATTACCATTGACAGCCGATGGCCCGAAGAATTGAGGATGATTGAAAACATTGAACGCCTCCATCCGTAACTGAAGTGTCTTCCCTTCGGATATACGGATAGATTTCAGCAGCGCAAGGTCGGTGTCGAACATCCCTGGCCCGGAGAAATATCGCCGTGAGGCATCGCCGGTGGTGCCCAATGCGTTTGGAGTGAATAGTGCAGTATTGAAATAGGGCTTGCCGTTCGCCGGATCGTGGTTAATTTCCAATGGGCCGGGCACAACATCCGGCAAGTCGAAATAGCGGTTATTCACGCCATTGGGATTGCTTCCTTGAAGAGAATTGTCGTCGTCGCTGGAAAGCGTCACAGGGAAACCTGTACTCGCTCGGGTGATTCCTGACAACTCCCAGCCTTGCGTTAAGCGATTGGAATGTCGAAACAGGTGTTCCAAAGGTAGTGTGTATTGATAAGTAACCACCAAGTTTTGCGTCAGGTTGAAGGCTGAAAGTGCCCGTGTTAGCGCAAGGTTATAAGGATCGCCGACATCTGCAAGGCTCGATGACTGGTCGAGCGACTTGCTGTACGTGTACCCAACCGTGAAATTGAGTCCGGGGCCTGTATGCCGAAGGTTGGCTTGAAATGAATTGTAACTGGAGTTGCCAACACTTCCCTCGTAATCGTCATTGCCGAAGTTGCACCCAAGACCAATACGAGTGCAATTTACGGTCTGACCGGAAGAGGTGACGTATGAAGTGTTCTCACCGCCTGGACCACAACCGGGCAATGTGAGGCAAAGAGCCGGGTTGCCGGGGTTCGCCGAATACACCAGTAGCAGATGATGAGCCTCGGAGCCGACATAGTTCAATTGCAACACGGTGTTTGTACTCAGTTCGCGCTCGATTGAAAGAAAATACTGCTCAGTGTACGGATAAGTGTTCGTAGGGGGCGGTGCCGTCATGCCGGCAATCGGTTCGTACTGCGAGTAATTAATGTTTGAGATAGGATGCGAGACAGAAGCGCCGAACGGAACAAAGGTCAGCGGAAACGGATTGGTGTTCGTTTCGCCAGTCGCGTTGGTAAAGGGGGTAGCGAAGAGCGGGGGAGCTGGGCTGGTGTGACTCAATCCATACGGGGGCTGCGGTTCATCGAATGCGATCGTGTTTCCTTGAATGACCGAATGATAAATCCCATAGCCGGCTCGTATGCTCGTTTGCTGTGGTCTGCCAAGAATCTTGCCGAGCCATCCGTCCGATTTATTCGGAGAATAAGCCAGACCGAGCCGCGGTGAAAAACGATTCCGGGACGGCACGAGCGTATTGGGAACACCTTTGTCGCCCGCGTACACAATACCGACCGGCGCTGTCGGGTAGACTTGGGATTGCTCTCCTGGGATAAAGGTTGGGACTTGATTGTATTTTTCGGACCAGTACTCCATCAATTCCCAGCGGACTCCATAATTCAGGGTAAGATTGGGCGAAACCTGCCAGCTGTCCTGCCCGAAGCCTCCGATATATTTATGCCGTGGATAGTACGACTGCGAATCGGCCTGGTTATAGAGATTGGGTGCCCCCACCAGGAAATCTGCGAAGTCCGAACCACTTTCGCTGCCGCTGAAGGTAAAACCCCCGTTAAACTCGGGATCCGGGTGAACGTTAATCTGGTCGAGGATCCCCTGAAAGCCCGCCTTTATCGAATGCTTACCTACGACCTTTGAAAAATTGTCGCTCACCGTGTAGGTATTGTTTTCTTGCGTCAGATTGGTGATCGGCATCCCGACGACAAATGAGTTAAAAATCATATTTTCAGGGCCCTCGATGGAAGGATCCAGCGGAACAATGCCTTGGGTTCCAACCCCAGTTACAAAACCCTGCGATGCCAGGCTTTGCCCAACTCCTCCTGAAGGCTGACCCACATTGTTGTAGGTCCGCATATAGTCCAAATGAACCTCGTTCACGCTGGAAGTGCCGATTGTCTTTGAATCGCCAAGACTGATCAATTGAGCCTTTCCGATATTCAGGGCGCCGAAGCCGGGGACCGAGGAGCCTCCTTGTTCCATCGGAAATGGATCATTAACCTTGAAATTGTCATAGAAGTAATAGGCGGTAAGCTGGCCCCAGCGCGTGTTACCGCCATCGAGCCGGACGCTGAACTTGTCATCGCGTACAGTCTCTGCCTCGGAACCAGTGGAGAAGATAGAGTCTCCTACATTTGGCAGAGGGATGTACCGTAGCAGATGCTGGGCAGGGGAGGACCAGGCACCCATGGGGAATACGCCATTGGGGAAGACGCACTGCGGATAGGTCGTACATCCGGCCACGTAATAGTTCTCGCCGGGAGACACTGTCACTGGGGCGCCTACAGCACTCGACAGGCTATTTGAGAGCTGCGTGGCAAGACAGGTGCCGGCAACGTTGCAAGGCGATACGGTGCAAGGGCCGCCGTTACATCCAGTTTCGAACAAGCTAGCGAGTCCTAAGAGATTGCCCGATCGCTCGGAGAGTGTAGGGACGGGAATGTCCCCGGTGGAAAGGCCGTCGGTCGTGCGTGTTCCTTGATAGTCGCCGAAGAAGAAAAGCTTACTCTTTTTAATCGGCCCGCCGAGGGTACCGCCGAACTGGTTTTGAATGTATGGTTCTACGCTTGGAGAGAAAAAGTTTTTCGCGTCGAGTGACGTGTTGCGAACGAATTCGAAGACGCTGCCGTGCAGCTGATTGGTCCCGGATTTGGTAACGACGTTTATGATTCCGCCCGAATAGTTCCCGTATTCGGCGTCGAAATTGTCCGTCAATATCCGAAACTCGGAGATCGAATCGAGGTCAGGGATAATCAGTGTGCCGCCATTCATTAATTCCTTGACGTCGCCTCCATTGACCAGGAAGCCGTTGGCATCTTCGCGCTGCCCGGAAATCGACTGATTGCCGGGGCTCAAAGCTCCCGAAGGATTAATGGCAACAGTAGCTCCTGCCATCACGACAGAGTCGGGCGTTTGAGTCGACATCGGCACGACGCCAGGCTGAAGGGCCAGCAGATCCGTATAACTGCGGCCGTTAAGCGCAACGCCAACAATTTCGCTGCCCGTCACCACCCCGCCGATTTGGGTATCGGCGGTTTCGACACGGATTGCAGTGTCGGAAACTATCACCTTTTGGGTTTGGCTGCCGACTTCGAGGCATATATCCTCTTGCAACTTCGTACCCACGTCGATCGTCAAGCCGGTGCGTTTGTAGGGCTTGAACCCGGTGGCCGCGATCTCGATTTCATAATGTCCTACCGAAACGCTGGGAAACACATAAAAGCCGCCCGCATCCGTTCGGGTGGTCCGCTCGACCTGAGTGTTGCTGTTGCGAAGGTTGATAAGGCTGTCCAGAATTACGCTGCCTGTCGCATCCTTTATCGTCCCTGAAATACTCCCCTGCCCGCTCTGGGCTTGGGCGAACGAGCCAAAGATAAGAAGGTGGGCAACCACCAAAGACAGGATCGCGCTTGTGGCAATATGTTTCACCTTAGTTCCCCTTCGAGATTGTCACGCACCGTGTTGCCCCGCACGGAATGCGCTTCAAACAATTGTTCTGCGAAATGCTCGAGCGACCTGCGCTCCGGTAGTACCTGTCACCTTCACCGTGTCTGATCGCGCGCCCATTGCAAGGGCGACATCCACCCGGAGGGCAGAGTCCGTATCCATCGACTCATCCCTGTCATGTGTTAAAACGCAGCACCCAAACTCGCTCCACCATCTCGACAAGCTGTTAATAGACTTGTCTAGAAGCTCAGCAATTGACGGACACTATGTGCCTGCCGTTTGCTGACAATGACTTCGAGGTTATTGGCCAGGGTAATCAGCCAGCGCTGGCTGCTCATGGCGCTCATCTTGCGAATGTGGAAAGATTTTCTTGTTTGGTTTCGCTGATCAGGTGTTCCCGTAGAGCCTTCTTGCGTTTCCATCGGCTCACTGGCGGAAGGTATTTATGAGATTTCGTCTATGGCTGACGTATGTGAAGATGTTGGATCGCCAGAGGTCGGCATTTGCTCATGCGCAATCGAGCTCCAACTTCATCGAGCGCCAACTTCGTGGAGAAAATTTCTGATGAAAGTGAGGTTACGAGTGGCTGAAGCGATCGAACGATCTAATGCGACCAACCTGTGAAGTTATTTCTGCGTGGTAAGTATCGCGTAACCCGAGATAGTGTCGAGTGCCGTCTCTACATCTACCTTAATGTGTATTTCCGGCACACCACAGTTTGATCACTACCCTGAGCAGCAATAAATTCGGACGGACGCTGGACGGTTGTGGGCAGCCCAAAAGAATAATCGCTGATCCAGAATGAAATCCCTGATGGCGCATTCACCATAAGATCCAGGTCGGCCCCCTGTGGACCGCTTCCATACAACAGCATAGACAACACCGGCCGATTGGGCTGAGACTTCACCTTGCGTCCGGAGATTTCTATCGCTACCGGCTTCACGCTGGGATCAAACCGAACCTCCATGAGATCCGCACCTCTTTGTGACTTTACATTCATGCGGAGATGATGAAGGTCACCCTGTTGTTCGTCCGCCTTGATTTCGCTTACCGGCGGTTGCAAGTCCATCGCCGGCGCCGATGCGGAAAACGGACGGTCCTGCGATCCAGCCAGATAATTCGGAATCGGCTGGCGATTGGGAGTCTTGCCTAAAAACTGCGCAGTATATCCGTCGAGAGCGCGATCGTCACTAATCCATATAGCCGTATGATCATCCGCATTCAAGCTGTAGAGAAGATTATCGTGTCGCGGATGCTGCGAACTAAAGGTTGACAGGAGAATTCCTGCCGTCACACAGGCTACCGCTGCGGCAAGGATTGGCAGCAGGATCGCGCGCCACGGGCGCTCCGGCGTGGCGATGTTTGCGATAGGAACACAAATGAGAAAAAACAGACCGACGAGCAAGCCGATAGCAGCAATGCTCACCAGATTCAGAGCCAGAAAAACATAGAGGAGGTACGCTACTGGGGCAAACAACAGTACCGTGATTGCCGCGGCCGGAAGCGCCATCGCTGCCTCAGTTTTGGGAGATGCTGCTTTCACAATTGTAAGGACTAAGCATCCGCCGGTAGCGAGAAATAGCGGCCAGAATATTAGATAGCTCCCCGCGGGTAGCAGCAGAGCAAGCGCCCAGCTCAGAATGCAAACAACGGTGAGACCTGCGAGCAACAGCTCCCGAAGAGTAAAATGCCGGCGGAACTTCACCAGAACAACGGATCCCATCGCAACTCCCAACAGGACCAAACCAACGAGCAGAAAAGAATTGGCCGATGTGTCACCCAGCAGCATGCGTCCTTTGAGCAGCAGGAAAAACAGCAAACCGGCAACGGCCATCACCACTGGAATCGCAAGCAGAGTCACGAAGGAAGCAGCTATCGCTGCGAAAAAGTGTCGTGGTCTTATTGCCGTGTGACGAACGTTGTAGACAATGACCAGAACCAGGAGAAACGTAACCAGAATCTGACTTATCGACACCCAGCGTTCGCTGTATGCAACGAGATTGCTGCCAAACCAATCAAAGAAGATGTCTTCGCCGGATTCTCGCTTGAGGTTAGTGAGATCCATTTGGCCGAAGTGGCGGACAAGAGAAACAAGATAGGAACCTTGATGCTGAAGCGATGCAGTGTCGAGATTCTCCGGAGTGTCCAGCGCTGAGTGATAGGCTTCAAGATGTCCGCCGAAAGCAAAATTAAGTCCCGGTATTCCTGCAGGTCGAAACACGGTGAAATCTGTGTCGTTGGGCAGCAGCTTATAAAGCGAATAAAAGAGCGAAGAGCTGACAGGATAGGGGGCGGCCTTAGCGACCTCATTCATCAAAGCAGCGTTGTTGGCGCTAGTCTCAAAGAGCAGCGAAGGGCCGTGATTGCCGCGAGCTTCGAAATTCATCAGCAAACCAATATCTTTCATCTCGGGATGAGAAGCTACAAAGGCATCTGCTCCTAGCAGGCCAGCCTCTTCGCCGTCTGTGATCAGGACGATCAGATCATTTCTTAATGGCGATCCGGTCTTCACTGCGCGGAGGCCTTCCAGGATAGCGGCAACCCC
Source organism: uncultured Acidobacteriaceae bacterium (assembly GCA_964407505.1). Classification (GTDB taxonomy): domain Bacteria; phylum Acidobacteriota; class Terriglobia; order Terriglobales; family Acidobacteriaceae; genus Sulfotelmatobacter. The sequence goes on from CAYOVU010000214.1 coordinate 30,464, forward strand.
CGACCCGTCGTCGGCTCCGCCCGGACCATTGGACACCGAGTCATAATGGGCCATGAGCAGGATGGCCCCGGAGTTTGCTACCCCTGGGAGCCGGGCCACGATATCCGCTGTCCGGCCTGCGACGAGTGCCCCATAGCCGTTGTAAATTCCAACTCCCGTGAAAACCTGAGGATTCATTCCGAGACCGGAAAGCTGGCGGATGATATATTGCCTCGCCTCCGCATTTGCGGCCGTTCCTGTGGAATGAGGTACGTGGGCAACCGCGCGGACATGGTCGAGTGCGCGCTCGGCAGAAAATTCATTTTGAGGTGCGCTCGCGGGCACCGCATCTGGAGCCTTCAATTCCAAAATTGCCAGTGCCGCCAGCAAAGAAATGCAAGCCCACACTGCAGCGGCCAACCACGGTGATGCCGCTGAAGATCGCTGTTGTTGCGCAGCAGAAACGAGGCGAGATTCCATTTGAGCAGTATTCATAATCTCCTCATGCCAGATGGCTGGCACTTCAGGTCTAACTATTCGCGCAGGGCGCGAGCTGGGTCGATACGGGATGCGTGCCATGCCGGGGTAAAGCAAGCCACGAGGGAAATCGTTAGGATCACCAGCGAGGCAACCATAAAAACCACGGGACTGCGCGGATTTACGTCATAGAGCAGAGTTCCAGTTGCAATAAACCGGGTCAAGAACACGGCTGCAATTGAGCCCAGCCCCACTCCAGCAAGCGCCAGCACCAATCCACGCAACATCACAGTGCGAAACAGGTGGTTCGCTCCTGCGCCCAATGCTACCCGCAAGCCAAGCTCGCGTCTGTTCTGCGAGACCGCATAGGAAATGACTGCGTAAAGTCCAACGCCGGCCATCAACAGTGCGATTCCGCCAAAAATAGACAAGAGAGCTACCACAATTTTCTGTGTCGCCAGCGCAAGACGATTCATGTGCTCGCGCAGGGTAATGACTTCCTGCATCTCTATCCCAGCATTCAGAGAATGAGTTTCATCGGCGAGGGCGAAAGACATGGCGCCTGGTGGTTGAGATGTGCGGACCATGATATAGCTGTCGATGACCGAGGACTGATCCAAGCAGACGTACAGAAATGGCCGAGGTAATTCGGCGAAGGTCAGGTACTTCGTGGTTTTGGCGACTCCCACCACCTGCATCCATTTGTCATTCACCCGAATGCGTTTGCCTACCGGATTTACGCCGTGCCAGTACTTAGTCACCATTTGCTCGTTCACGATAGCGGCGAGAAAATTATTTTCGTTATCGTTGCGAGTAAATTCCCGGCCGGAAACAATGGGAATTCGCATATTTTCAAAGTAGCCCGGGCCAACCTGGTTGTATGCCACGGCGGCCTTTTCGTTAGGGCCTAGTTCATAGCCGTCCACAGCGATGGGTGCCGAAAAAGTACCCTGGTAGCTGAATGGCATGACTTTGGCGAAGGAAGCAGATTCGACTCCAGGGATGGCCTTCACACGATCAATAAGATCGCTGCGAAAGCGCTCTGCGCGTGCCGCATCATAACCTGCCTCGGACAGATTAAAACCTGTTGTAACGACCCCGTCAGGGGAAAAGCCCGGATCGGCCGATTGCAACCGGTGAAGGCTCAGCATCAGCAAAGCTCCGCCTACGACCAGGATGAAACTGAGCGCTACCTGAACCAGAACCATGGCAGAGCGAACGCGGGATTTTGCGCGGCTTCCGGAGGAAGTGCCCGATTCAGATTTGAGCGCTCCGGCAATATCCAACCTGGCGGTTTGAAGCGCCGGAATGAGCGCAAACATCAGGGTCGAAAGCAGGGCAACTCCGCCGTTGAATGCCACGACGCGCCAGTCTATGTTCCCTGACAAATTGGTTGCGAGAACAGATGACTGGGGGAAGAAGGCCGCAATGAGATTTCGGCATAAATATGCAAGTACGAGTCCGCAGGCACCGGCAATCAATGAGAGAATCAGTCCTTCGGTGATAAGCTGCTGCAGCAATCTGTCACGTCCGGAGCCAAGCGCGAGGCGCACGGTGATTTCGTGCTGACGGGCCAGCGACCTGACAAGCAGCAGGCTGCTGACGTTGGCGCATGCGATCAACAGCACCAGGAATACAGCAACCAGCGCGATTCCCAGAGTCGGCGCCAGAGTGCCGGCCTGGTTGAATGGCGTTTTCCACAAGGGAAAAAGCTTAACGCCGCGTCCCCGGTTTGTGTCGGGATACTGATTTTCAAGGCGTTTGGCGACAGCCGAAATCTCGGCTTGCGCCTGTTCCATGGTGACGCTGGGTTTGAGACGCGCGAAACCTTCAATCCATCCGTCGCCACGATTTTCCAGTTTGTAGTTGTTTCCGACGAATCTTTCCTGCATTGAGGCCGGAATCCAGAATTGCATGGGATAGCCGACGAAGGTGCCATAAAAGCCCTTCGGTGCCACGCCGATAATAGTGTAAGGATCACCATCGAGAAGCTGTTTCTTGCCAACGATGTTGGGATCGCTCCGGAATCGCTCCTTCCACAGCCAATAGCTGACTACGGTTACGGGGTGACCATTGCGGCCCCAGTCTTCTTCGGGCCGGAATCCTCGCCCGAGTATGGGATGCATTCCGAGAGCATCGAAATAATTCGCGGAGACAACGCTGCCAGTTGCGACTGCTGCCCGGCCACCGATGTCAAGTTTAGCTCCGGTAATGTGATCCGCAATAAACCATTCAAATAATTTGCAGTTTCTCTGGAAGTCAAGAAAATCAAACCAGGAAACGTCGTCGTAACCCAAGTTGCCTTCGCCTTTGTCGTAACGTCCCGGTTTGGTTGCGATAAAGGACACCATTCTGTCCTGGTGGGCCACAGCAGGAAAGGGACGAAACAGGATCCCTTCGGTCCAGCTAAAAACGGCGGCATTGGCGCCGATCCCGATTGTGAGGCAGAGAATAGCCAGAAAAGAAAAGCCGGAATTGCGGCGCAGCGTGCGGAATCCTAAGCGAAAGTCACGGGCAAGATTTTCGATGAAATTGACGTTGCGCATTTCGCGGCACTCCTTCCTGCTTGCGCTGTTTCATCCCGCCGACCCGACGGCGGCTGTCTCCGTGATCACTCCTGCTCTATCACGTATTGCTCGAGCTTGCCAGTCTGCACTTCGGCGGTATGAGCCGCGAGCGTCTGATTGGCAAATTTTATGCGATAAGTGCGGGAGATCAACCCATTACTAGCAGAATGCGATGTTTGGACGAACTCCTGTGGGCTCCCCAGCGGCCCTAGGCTGGAAGCAAAATCGCTCATTGCCTGCTCGTTGAAATAACTGTTTGCGTCTTCAGTAAACAAGGACCGGTCGAGAGTACCGTGCCGGAGAGAGTCGAAGATCTTACGTGCCTGCTCCAGTTTCTGAGAGGCATCCGGATCGGCATCTGTCTCCTTGGGAAAGAGGAACGGGATGATGCCCTTCGTGATTTCGACTGGCGCACCTGCATCCATGTTGGCCAACACCGCGATAGCTGCGTTGTCGTCGGGGAAAATCGTATTAGCGGCGCTGAAACCTGAAATATCGCCGACGCTGTAGAGCGCGATCCTATCTGCGTATAGATCGACGCCATTGCCGAGTGCGAAGCCGCTTCCCATGCCATTCGAGAGCAATACAACTTTTTCAAATTGTTGGTAAGAAGATAACGTGAGTACCTTGTGCCTTAGTACGGAAATATCCCACTTAGCCAGATCCTGAGCAGTCATCGCAAGTTCTTCTCCGCCAAAATTCCAACCCTGCCCTTCCCGTGGCGCCGGGCGCAGCGGACCTATTCCATAGCGAATGTAGCCAGTGGGATCGCCTGGACCGAGTTTTTCCAAGTCTATATCAATTGCACTGTCCATCCCCAACGGTCCAAATACCTTCTCCTGCAAGAAGTGAGCCAATGACATGCCGCTGGCTTTTTCTACAATCATGCCACCAATCACATAGTTAGTATCGCTGATTTCCCATTTTGTTCCAGGGTCGAAGTTCAATGGCTTGCGGGCCCTTTGGTCGAGAATCTTGCGCGGGGTAATTGGCTGTTGCATTCTTTGCGGCAGATAGTCCAATGGCCATTCATCCTGATAGCCGGACGTCAGGGAGAGTACCTGGCGAATCGTGACCTCGTCCGCGCGGGTAAGATCGGGAAGAAACCGGGAAATTTTGTCGTCCAGCGACAGTTTGCCCTCTTCCTGCAACAACAGAATTGCCTCAGCCGTGAATGGCTTGCTAAGAGTGGCAAGGCAGTAACGCATTTCCGAATGCGCAGCAGTTTGCGGATCAAGACGCGCATAGCCGTAGGCCTTGAGGAAGGCGATTTGCCCGTCCTTAACGATCACTAACGACGCGCTTGGAGTTCCAGTTCTGGCCAGCGTTTCGGTGGCGAGTTTATCTATCTTCTCGCCAACGTCAGGTGGAAGTTGAGTCTGAGACTGAGCAGGCAAGCCCGCCAAAGCGGCAAGCAAAACGGCCGCAAGCCGGGGGAATAGAGAACAGACTCTGCGCACTGGTTTTCTCCTTGCAGGAAGCTGTGGGACTGAACACTTGCGGGATGACGGCGGTGATAGTTACACGATTTGAAAGCACGGAACATGCGGTCTCGGAATCATTCGGTTGCAAGTCAACGAATCTAGAAATCAAGTTGCAGATTCGGCCAGAAACCAGCCACTTACGACTCAATCACGTAAGGCCTGGATGGGCTGGGTGCGGCTGGCACGCCAAGCGGGCAAAAGACTTGCAATGGCTGCGATGAGCATCAATCCTGCGGAGGCCACGGCAAAAGCCAGCGGGTCACGTGGATTGACATGGTAAAGGAGGGTCTTGAAATCTATCCAGCGAGTCAAACTTGCAGCGACAATGGACCCGGCCAACATACCGCCTATCGTTACCGTCAGACCATTCGACATCACGATTCGGAACAGATGGCTGGCATCGGCGCCAAGCGCCATTCGCATCCCAAGATCACGTTTGCCCTGAGAGACTGAATAGGACATGACTCCGTAGAGTCCAACCGCGGCCAACAGCAATGCGATTCCGCCAAAAACGCTGAGAAGAGCTACGACGATCTGCTGCGTAGCCAACGCCTCGCGGTTGATATGTGTCCGCAAAGTGACCACTTCTTGAAATCCCAAGTGGGCATCGAAAGCATGCGTTGTACGGGCCAACGGCCCTATCAGGGATTCCGGGGCGCGCGAGGTTCGGAGAAGGAGGCTCATGTTTTCGGTAGGACTCTGGTCCACAGAAAGATACATGAAATCAATTGGGGCTTCCGATAAATCGTGGTACTTGGAGTCTTTGGCAACTCCA
>CAYOVU010000215.1:0-6339 GCA_964407505.1 uncultured Acidobacteriaceae bacterium
CGTAGCCTAGATCGGGATACCGCTTGTCTCCCATCGAGATACCGATACATCCGCCGGTTCCGGCTCAGTTATAGCAGCAGGCTTTCGAGGAGCAACCGTCCGAACCAGGGTGGGAGCTGTCGCCGCCGAGATCATTGCCAACAGCAAGAACCAATTCACTTTCGATTGATCGAAATAATTGACACCGAAGAAACTCACCAAGTGCGCAAGAAGCGCGGCCCCGAGAAACCAAACGAACCATACCCGACTACTTCTTCCCTCAGCAGCTTTCCGGGTAACCCCGATTCTGGCAAAACAACGAGAAATCATACAAACAAATAAGATAAATGCTACCAATCCTCCCGTCTCGCCAACGTTGACATATTGGTTTTGTGTATCCCACATGTCAAAACCCCAGCTCGCAATATCTTTGGTTCCAATCAACCACCAGTCGCTAAAGTGCTTTATGAAGACATCGATGAGTTCAGCGCGATGATATCCGGAAGAACCACCAGTCAAATCGATGTGTGCAATCACGAACCAGACGGGCGCTTTCATGACCACGGCCAATCCAAGGAGCGCCGCCACGATGCCCCTGCGAACCAACTGCATCTTTTTGCGGACGGGCCAAAGGAAGACTGCGCCTAATCCTCCGACGTACGCCAAAAGAGGAGTGCTAGATTGCGATGTGATCGTCATCACAGTGCACCCGGCGATGCCGATGAAGGCGATTAATTTAGATTTACCATTCTTGCCCAACAAGAGGAAAAGCGGTAACAGAGACGCTGCAAAGGTCCCAGCCATCAGTGCGTGCTGAAATACCCCTTGCGAACGAGTCTTACCTTCTCGAACATCAGGTACGCTCTGAACGCCTCCAAGTGTTCCAAAAGCGTTGTGGAGCGTTTGCTGCTCGCGCACCATAAAAAACGCCAGGATGACGGACAACAAAGCCATGCACTTGATCGCAGTGTAGATGTCTTTTTTGTCTTGAATCAGCGCACGCAGCAGAAAATATGCTCCCAAGTAATCAATCAGAAATCCAAATTGATTGATCAAGGCTTGCGACTGCATGTACTGCAATACCACACAAATCGACTCAGCCAGCGTGCACCAGAGAAAAGCACGGTCAATCGAATTGTAGCCGCCGGGGAGAAAGTTGCCTTTCGAGCCTACCTTGGAAATCGAGATCTTGAGCAATCCAGCGAGAACGAGGATGCGGCCAACCAGCCAGTGAACCCCACCAAGATAAATCTGCTGTCCGAGAGGGATCAAGAAGATGCAAAGCAGAAAAGGAACAATCACAAATCTGCGTGGTAACAGCAGCATCAGCAGAATCCCAATCAACATTCCGACCAAAACGATTGGGCTCAGAACGCTATCGGTCGTGCCACCGCCAATAAAGTGACTTTGATCAGGCATGTTGTTGGAGACTACTGCTAGATAACAAAGTCACATTCAGAGGCCAGGTTTCGCGAAAATAGCATGAATACTTTCCCCATCCCCGACAACGGAAGCCATGCCCGCTAGCACGGGCAAAAGTGTCAAATGAAATGCCTTACGAAGCGCCCTTCGCGCCAGGTTACGATGGAGCGACTTTGAAAGTGGAGGCCTGGAAAGCCCGATTTTACGATACATCTCGTCAACGATATATCGCGTACTCTGCTCGATGAACATTTCCCTGTGCGTCGTGACTGACACTTCAACGAGTCCAACCGAATGCGCCGTATTTTTTAGCGATATCGGCGAAAAGTGATAGAGATGCCTCGGGAGTTCCAGCGCGTACCAGTAAGATTTGAAAATCCGAGCTCCCGCAGAATCAATATTGGGCATCATCGCATAAAAAATTCCACCAGGCTTAAGCCAGTGCGACACCTTGGCTAATATTTCTCGGGGTTGATAGAGATGCTCAAAAACATGAAAACAGGTGATTGCATCGAAACTTCCCGCCGGATAAGGCGCGTCCAGAATGTCTCCAACGAATACATCCGCACCGGTATCATCGTGCGCTCTTTGCGCAACCTCGTCCGACATTTCTATCCCGTAAAGCTTCCAGGCCGGGTTTTTCAAGGCACTTAAAAATCCGCCTGAACTGCACCCGAGGTCGAGGATCGATCCTCCAGCTTTATATTGGGTCAATGTTTCGACCCGTCCACGCCAGCGGTCCGGCGACTTGCCAGCCGCCGCAACTGATCGATCATAATCAGGGCCGTAGTGCTCACCCATTTCGTATGGTTTGGGTGGATCCTGCAGCCACACCAACGAACAGGACGGGCATCGCAATAACTGATACTGCACGTGCCGACCGTGATATCTATCCGGGGCACGGAGCAGTACCCTTCCCCGTTCATCGCCACAGGTTGGGCAGCCAACCTGAGCAGGTGTTGTCAATTCAGCAATTTCTGTCTGCATCTAGATACCTCAAGTCTTGTCACGATCCGCAACAACCCATTGCCTCAACGACAGGTCATACGTTTTGATTAGCTTCGCAGGATTTCCTGCAATCACACTGAACGCCGGAAAACTCTTGGTCACAACAGCATTTGCGCCCACAATGCTGTTCTGCCCCAGCGACAGGTCACCCTTGCCGCAAAATATGACCGATCCATATCCAAGCCAACAATTCTTGCCAATTCGGATCGAGCCACCTTCTGTAATCCCTTGGGAATGTATGGGCAAGTCTGGGTTAGAGAACTCATGGTTGTGATCCATAATAAGAACTGACGGGGCCAGCAGCACGTCATCGTCGAGAATAATCTGGTTTCTTGCGGATATCGTAGATCTCCGGCCGATTTTGCAGCCTTTGCCAAAAACAATCTTGGGACGCCGTTCCTCCGACCCCGCTGCTACGTTCAACCAAACCTCCCGAGCCATGTACACGTCGTCAGCCAGTTGCACCTGATTGGAAGTCACACGAGATATGTCACATGTCGGATGGATCGAGATTCTACTGCCAAAAGTGACAAACGGATACGTTTTACCCAACCACAAGGTATGAAGCCTAGTCGCTGCGCGACTATAAAAAGATAGTGGATCTTCGCTGACCACCGGAGCGCATGAATCAGATTTCATTTTTATTTAGCGGCAGTGTGAGCGAGAGCAGGAGTTGGATTTTGCCGCTTTACGAGGAATGCACTGAATAAAGCGCGACCTTCTGTGGCTGTTACAGAACCCGTCCGCACTAATACCGGCCATGCAACAATCAAACAGCCGAGACATGCTTCGCCAAGCTTCATGGTCGCGAGCAAACGACCACTAAGACCTCCGGGAAGAGGTATTCTAGCGGCAATCACGCCAGCACCAAGAATCAAAATTGCGGCAGTCATCAGCTTGATCGCGTTCGGCAGTAGGGACTTGGCATAAAACAAATGAAAAGTACGAGTCAAGGCAAATAACATGAAAACCATGCCAACAAATTCTGTAAAGGCCATGCCGGCCAACACTCCGAAGTAGCCGAGTCTATGTGCGAACACAACAATCGAAAGTAAAACCAAACTCCGAACCACCTGCAACACGTTATCCATTAGTGCATTTCCTGAAGTCCTGTATAAGACAAAGGAAAGCATGGAAAACGCACGGAAGAAAAACGCAGCACAAACCAGCGAAAATGCTATCGGAAAGGATGGATCACTCTGTCCAGTCCATGCGTATGCCATCGTTGAGCCAAAGAGCGATATGAATCCCAACGGGAAGAGAGCTAATCCCAGGGTGACCTTGAACGCTTTTGTAACGAGCGCTTGCATTCTCTCGGCAGAACCTGAAGCAAACACCATCGTTCCGCCGGATAATATCGGCGTCAGAAATGCATCTTGCAGCACAACTGCCGACGTGGTTATTCGAGTCACAACCGCATAAACTCCCGCAAGGATGGCCCCAAAGACCTTCAGAATTGTAAAAGGTACAATTGAGCCGTACAGAACCTCCATAAGATTCAGCAATTGATAGCTGCCAGCAAATCGAAATAACTCCCACAGTACACTCTTGTCGAGATATCGGGTCGCTATATGAATCTGCGGAACGACTCGATGTGAAGCTAAATAACAGCATGCAATGTATATGAGTTCAGAAGTCCCCATGACAGTGGCCATCGCAAAGAGTCCGTAGCCGAAATGAAGGACACCAACAATTGCAATCGCCTCCGCGACCGTCAAAACTGTTCCAAACTTTCGGGCTAAGTCAATACGGTGGCCACCCATAATGATTGCTTCGTAGGCAGCCCCGACGTTCGCCATCGTCATAATGGCAGCGAGCAATGCAATCGCACCAGCGGCTGACTGCAGAAATTCCGGTGGGACGCCACCTGATCTTGCGATACTGCGGGAATATAGAGAGACCGGGATGAGTATTGCCACGGACAGCGCCATCATTAGCGCGCATCCCGTACTCAGGAGCTTGTTAGCTCTTTCATAATTACCATTCCCCGTTGCTTCAGCAACATACTTTTGGAAAGCGGTTTTCACGCCTACGCTGCCGAATCGCATGTAGGTTGCGGACATCATGATTATGTTCCAAATGCCATATCCTCCAAGACCAAGGAAATGAATCACTACCGGTACTGTAATTAAGCGCGTGCCCATCTGGGTGAAGTTGGAGATAAAACCGAACAGAGTGTTCTTGCCGATCGACGCGGCAAGGTTCTGTGGCGTTCCAGAAGACCTGATATTTTGTGTAGTCATCGTATCGGCTTACAGGGCATTGTCGCCCCCTAGAAAGGCCTTAAGTACTAGACGTGCGGATCGTCGACACAGACGGAGGACTGCCCCCGGATTAAGATCACGGCAAGGCGATGAGGATCAAACGTTATCGCGTAGGATTCAGTTTACAACGGCTGACAATGACGTCGGGGCGCCTGGGCCGTATTGGAATGCGCCCACATCCCAGCAAGACGCCGTCCCACGCGTCGCACATGTTCCAGGCGGCCGTGGAGCTACAGGGTTCATATTGCCCATGCTCGTATCGCTTGCCAGCGATGCCATATTACCCACAGCCAAATTTGTCAGATTTAGACCTTGCTGAATTACCGGGGATCCCGATTGGGGAGACCCATTCGCATTCAACATTGGATTCGAATTTTGAAGCGCGTGAGAATCGCACTTGCAAGCCGTCTTCCAAGATGAAAATGAACCTGTGAAGGATCCATTCCAGATAAAACAATTGTTCCCGTTTCCACAGGACGTTCCATAAAAATTGTAATCCGCGAGCGTGACCGTTGTGCTGCTGATATTAACGGGATCGCCGCAGCTCGAAATTGTATTGTCTTCGTAAGTCAACCCGGAAAGATTCTCCATGCCGAGACAAAGCGTATTGTCGCTGTTATTCGGACCGAGCATAGTATTGTTGTAAACCTGCTGTGTGCCACTGTCTCCCGAGGCGATGTCGAACCACCCATTCGTATTTACAATCGGGCTTGAGGTATTCACGATGAACACATTGTTCCACCATGCGCTGGTTCGCATGTGCGAGGGGGTGCTTGATCCGCCCCCTTCCACAAAAATAAACCCTGTCGGGCAGTTTCCCCAATTCCCATAAAAGTAGTTGTTATAGACGTTCACACCAGACATGGAGCTGCCGCTCGTTCCAAAAGTATGAATCCCGTCATGGTGATAAGGACATCCGCTCGCGTCCCAATTTCCCGAGTCATGCACTTGGTTGTTGTAAAAGAATGCGTTCGTATAACTGTTTGCAGCACTCGTCGCCAGCATCCAGCCATGGTCCATGTTGTAGATATTGTTGCCTGAGATAACGGAATTGGTGTCACCATTTGAATAGGCCTGGAACAAGCACCACCCAACATCATGCATCGAGTTGTTGTTTATGTTCCAGTTTGACCCCGAGAACGAAATACAACGCATTTGCGTCTGGTCAATCGAACCAGTTCCATTCGTTGGGTGAACGTAGATGTTCTGAATCAAAAGGTTCTGAATCGTGCAGTTGTTGCAGGAAGTCGCTTCAATGGCTTCGCTGTCCTTTTGGTTTGCGAGTGCATCGCCATTGGCCGTATTCTGAATAAGCCCGTTAGACCCGCCATTGACCGTTATATAGCTCCGGCCATACATGCAGATCGCTCCTCCACACCCTGCTCCGCCGCTCGAGGGGGCCCAGTATGGAGCACTAAGTTGAGTGTTGTTGTCAAACAAGAGGGTGATCACATTCCCGCTCGTCCCATTTCCCTGGAACGTGAACTCGGTGGATCCAGCCGACCCTGTGAAGGTTCCACATATAGTCACCGTGGTGCCCGGTCCAATCTGAGAGGCGCCTGATCCCCAATTCGCGGCACTGTTGAACCATGCTGGGGTCTGAGGATTCGTGGTGCAGGCTCCTGTCGCTTGTCCGTTGGGAGTGATGTAGACATTCGTGGCGGAC
>CAYOVU010000216.1:0-17888 GCA_964407505.1 uncultured Acidobacteriaceae bacterium
CAAGCGAGTTCGTTAAATTCGAGAAAAGTTATTTGCTTTCCGCGGTCGGGCTGGCCCCAAGGTCACGGCGGTTGTTGGCTGCGGTGCGCGCCGCGCGAGTGGCGGGCATGTTCGCGGCAGCGGCTCCGTAACGTTCCAGCAGGACCGGGGCCATGGTGTTTTCTGCCTCCTTCACGAAAATCATTTGATTCTCGGAAGCCATGTCGACGCGGACAAAGTCTCCCAGCTTTACCTGCGCAGTCGCCACCAGGTTCGCCAGCGGGAACACGAGATGCCGTTCGATCGCCCGTTTCAGGTGACGCGCGCCGTAACGCGGGTCGGTGCCTTCTTTCAGCAGGAACTGCTTCGCGCTGGCGGTGCAATTGAACACAAACTGATTCGCACCGGCGGCCATCAGAACACGCTGCTGCACCATGCCCAGCTCGATCTCGAGAATCTGTGACAGATGCTCATCGCGCAGAGTCTTGAAGACCACAGTCTTATCGATGCGGTTCATGAACTCCGGCGTAAATTTGCGCCGCGCCGCTTCCACCGCGGTGCGCTGAATCTTGTCGTCGAAGTTGTTGTCGACTTCCACCGCCTTGGGCGCGAAGCCGAAACCGCCGTCCACCAGGTTGGTCATCTCGCTGGCACCCAGGTTGGAGGTCAGGATGATGATGCATTGAGAAAGATCGACGCGGCGGTTGTCGCCCAGCGTCAGCGTCGCTTTGTCGAGAATGCCGAGCAGCAACTGCCACAACGAGTCCGAAGCTTTTTCGATTTCGTCGAAGAGAAGAATCGAAAGCTTCAACTTCTCGGTGAACCACTGGTTCAACGCTTCCTGCGTCAACAGCGGATGAGTCTCGCGATGTCCAAGGTATCCCGGAGGCGAACCGATCAACTTGGCGATTTCATGCGAGTGCTGAAACTCGGCGCAATCGATCTTGATGCAGGCGCGCGCATCGCCAAAGAGTGATTCCGCCATGGCTTCCACCACGCGCGTTTTTCCGGAGCCGGTCGGCCCTAGAAACAGCAGATTTCCCACCGGACGCCCCGGAGCGTTCAACCCGGCGAGGAACATCTGATAAATCTCGGCGACCTTTTCCACCGCCTGGTCCTGGCCAACAATTCGGCGGCGCAGCGCGGATTCAAACTCCCCAGCATCGCTGCTGCGGCGGTTAGGATCGAGTACGGTAGCGAGGTTTGTTCTCATAAAGTGGCGGTCCGCTTTCCTGTTCCCGGGTCGCATCCTGCGCCCTATTGTCTGCGTTTCTCGGACTCTCATCCGTCCCTTCCAACATTCCGCAAGTGACAAAATTTGTCAGCCAGAACCTGCGTTTGCCAGAGCCGATGTAGCGTCCGTGGTGTAAGGGAATAAGCAAGCTTCTGGCCACGGAATCAGCACGGATACGGCCCAGCGAAAACCCTGCATAGGCAGGAGTTAGGGGACAGGCGACGATATTAGAACAGAACCCGGTGGAAAGTTAAGAGTGCGGAAGAGAAATTGTTTGCGCATGGGTGGAGAGCATGTACCGAGTGGCGAATCGATGGTAGCCAGACAAGCTCGGCCTGCCTTGGTTCTAATGAACCACTCACTGACCACCATCCCCAAACCACATTTCCGACTCGCTCGCGGTCGCCGGCCATGGACAGGGGGGAGATGACCGGGAGTAACTAGGCGAGGCGGGGAGGTGCGGGATAGCATCCGGGTAGGTCGCTCTGCCTGGAGGATTTCGTGCGCCGCTCGTCTCTTTTCAACATTATTGCAGTAGCCTGTCTTCTTTATGGAGCAGCCGCGTTGTGGCTGAGTCCGCGACCGTCTTCCGCTTTCGCGGCACAATCGCAGACCGCACAGAAAAGTACCGTGCAGCTTCACCCGGCGAGTGCAACGGTAGCCGAGGCCGTGAAGCCCGCCGACATTCCGCCTGTGAAATCGTCAGTCGCCGGAGCTACTCAGGTCTATACTGCCAAGCGCGGTGAAAGTATTCCAGCGGTCGCGCGCCAATTTCTGCATCAGACGTCCTATCTCACTTCTTCTGAGTTGGCCGACGCCATCCGCAAAGTGAATGGAAATCGTACCGGCAACATCCTCAAGGCCGGCGAGCAGATTACAATCCCTGGAATTCTTTCTGAGCCCATCGTCGAAAAGACTGTTCCCATCGCCAGAGATTTCGAAGTGCGCGCCATTTACCTCACCGGCATCATGGCCGCCAGCGACCACGGACTCCGCATCATTCGCCACTGGCGCGAAGTGGGCGGCAATGCCGTCGTCTTCGACATCAAGGATTCCGACGGCAGCGTCACCATTCCCTTCGAGCACCCGCTGCTGGGCAAGCACCAGGTTTACATCCACGACCTGCCGAAGTTTATCCACTTTCTTCATTCCGAAAACATGCACGCCATCGCCCGCATCGCAATTTTCCGCGACGAGCGCCTCGTGGTCGAGCATCCCGAACTCGCCGTGAAGTCGAAGCGCACCGGCCAGCCGTGGCGCGAAAACGGCAAGCTGGTCTGGACCGATCCTTCGCAACCCAAAGTTCAGGAATATGACATCGCACTGGCCAAGTTTGTAGCCCAATCCGGCGCCGACGAAATTCAGTTCGACTACGTCCGCTTCCCGGCCGAAGGCGACCAGAAAGATGCCGGGTTCGTGTTTCAGTCCGGCATTTGTGCCGAGAAGAACGATGGACCGTGTGGAGACGGGCGCCCTTCGGCAGGCTCAGGGCAGGCTCCCGCTCGTCCCGCCGATGCGAAGCAAGGCGGAACCTCCACGGCAGATGCAGCCGCCACTGAATCAGAAGCCGAGCCTTGCAAAGCCGAACCGATGGATTCGACTCAGTCCAGCCCCGTAGGGGCGGCAGATAATAGCCGGGGGCGTAAGCCCCGGGTAGCAGATAAAAGTAGGAGCAAGTCCCGTAGGGACGGCACAAAAGCTGGATGCAAAGCGTCGGTCGCCACGCATGGTCCGCAACGCTCCGACGTAATCACCGGCTTCCTGAAGAAGGCCTACGGCGAACTCCATCCCACCGGCGTGCTGCTCTCACTCGACGTTTTCGGCGTGATGGCATGGCAGCGCTCCGTCGATCTCTCGCACACCGGCCAGGACATCGTCGGCATGGCGAAATACTGCGACGTGCTTTCGCCCATGATTTATCCCTCGCACTTTTTCGGTATGGATAACATCGCGCACCCCGGCGACGCGCCCGAGCACTTCATTGGCGAATCCATGGAGCGTTTCGAACTGATCACCCATCCTGACGGAAATAGGTCCAGTGGGGTGGTGATTCGCCCCTGGCTGCAAGCCTTTCACTGGCGCACCAAAACCTATTCGCCGGAATACATCAAAGTGCAAGTCGCTACCGCCAAGGAAAAAGGCGGCATCGGATTCTTGTTCTGGAACGCCGCCAACGACTACTCGAAGCCTTACGAGGCTATGCCGGAGATGAAGGCGGCAAAGGAAAAATATTTTCGCGGGGATGAATTACCGGGCGTGACAGTAAAGGCAGGTCTGGCCTCAGACGCGGCCCCCGCACTCGCGCCAGCGCGGAATAGCAACTGATCGCCTGGAGCGAACGTTCGATCAGCGTGTTTCTCTTTCAGCCCGAGGTGCATGTGGGGCGAATTATAGTATTCTTGCCTCCGCCAGCGTCAGTGCGACTCTGTCTCGCATTGCTGGCCAGACAGGCCGACCTAGCTGTGCGAGCCCGTAGAGGGGGAATCCTTGCTAGAGACGTATCGAATTGATCCGGTTGCGTTACGCCCTTTCAATGACGCGCCTGCCTATCTTTCGGGCGAGGTCACGACCGATGAGTTCGACAGTCTCCTGATTCGTGGCCGCGCGAAAGAACAACTGCAAGGCTGGCACCAGATAGGAGGCGCAAGCGTCTGGCTTGACCCTGAGTCCTTCGAAATCCGCGTTAGTACGATATCCGCGAAAGCACTTGGTGCATGTTCCGCCCGGATCGTTGATGAAAGTGGCTTAACCAGAATGGGGATGTCACACTTCGTGCATAGCTCCGTCAGTCTCAACCGCAAGAGATTCATCAAGAATTTTTACTCCGGCTGGGGCCGTGACGAATCTGGGAGGCGGTCGCAGGTCGGTGTTCCTGCGGACTGGAGCGCTACATGCAGGCACCACAATCTCAGCCTGAAGTACGATGACGAAGAGGGGATCCTGAGTTCATACGCTAACGACGTGTTGGTGCACTCTATTGCGAGCCGTATGTCTCGTTTTAGATTCCAAGCGCTCGTCGAAGCTATCGGAGTCGAAGGCGAATTCGACTTTCGTTTCGAGCGAATGATGTACAGACCGCTCGGAAGAACTGGTAGTGAGAACCTGAATGCACTTAAGTGCTGGTTGCCTGAGTACTCACCGACATTTGTATCTTACTCGCATGCGGACAAACATCTCGTCGACAAGATCACCAGCCGGCTCCGCGCGAAGGGTGTGCGACTGGGGGGAGACTGGGACTTTCATGGAGGTGACTCCCTGGTTCAGCGGATTTCGGAGGGCATATCGAGATCAAGCTTCCTCCTCGTCGCTCTCTCGCCTGCATCCGTTGGCTCTCGCTGGGTTTCCAAGGAACTCGAAGTTGCCCTTAGTCTGCAACTCTCAGGTGAAATCCAGCTCAGGATCGTGCCCATGCTGCTAACCGATTGCGAAGTGCCTATATTCTTGCGAAACGTGCTGAGATTTGACATGACGTCGGACGACGCAGCTGAATTTGACCGATTACTCGAGACCTTGTCCTTTAGGCAGCGCTGGTAGCTGGGTATCCGATTTCTCAGGCCGTTTGCGAGACGTGGGGATTATTCTCTCCGGCGCGAGAGATTCGGCAGGAGCGACCAGGCTTACTCTTCCCACATCGGTTTTTCCACACCCTCCGTGTAACATCTGACCTTGCAGCCCCTATCTAAACTGGTAGTAGGATGTTTACCCACTCAAGAGGCCTTCCGGAACGCCTTTCGATCTTCACCACCGCATGCCGCTCAAGAAGAACGCGCGGGCGTGCATCGCCCGGCCCGGCTCCCTCAGGGGCTAAAGCCCGCGTCTTTATTGGACCTTTAACGGCACGACTGAAGTCGTGCCCTTCCCGAAACCATTTATGAATGACAAATTGAGGTGTGAGTCTTGGGAAAAAATCGCGAGAAATCTCCGGCGACGGGGATGGAAGTGTTTAAGACCTACAAGCAGCGCGGCGAGTGGGTAGAGCTGCTGTTTATGACGCGAGCGGCCAAGCGTGGATACGTTGTATCGAAGCCGTGGGGAGACTCGGCTCGCTACGACGTGGGGATCGAACAGGACGGGCGATTCAAGCGAGTGCAGGTGAAGGGCACGGATTGCCGCGAAGGGAACAATTACAGCTGCATGCTGGCCAGCAACAAGCTCAAAGCGTATACGACCAAGCAGATTGATTACTTCGCCATCTATCTGCTACGGGAGGACATCTGGTATATCTTTCCGGCGAAGAGGCTTATGGGCCAAAACGTGGTTGTGCTCAGTCCGCATCGCGAGGAAAGCGTGCATGAGCGCTACAAAGAGGCATGGGAGTTACTCGATTCGCGAAACGGCGAGCGCCGAAGGTGGCGGCCGATAAAATCTCCGGCGTCCGGGCAAAAGCTGCTGCCCGTTAGGTCTAGGCCACAGGCTTGAGGCGGCTGTCCCCACAAGTCATGAGGAACCACCGCCCTCAGGGCTTAAAGCCCGCGTTTTTTGAGCCTTTAGCGGCGCCCTCCGGCTTCAAGGCAGGCTTTGGAGTCGTGCCCTTCCCGAGTTGTACCGCTGCGATCTAGACCTCCGGGTGTTCTTTCTTCTCTTCCGCCGGGTTCATTGCCGCTTTGAAGCCCCGTATGCCGTCGCCTAATCCCTTGCCCAACTCGGGCAGTTTCTTAGGGCCGAATACCAGCAACGCGATGGCGAAGATCACGATCAGATGCATGGGCTGAAACAATCCTTCAATCACAGATCCTCCTTGAATTTCGATTGGGGTGTTCCCAAATGTTTCGGGTGGGCTTTCGTTCGACTTTCCGGCAAGGCCGCGAGTCCTCGAAGAACCTGCGACCCCAGCCGGACAAGCCAATTCCACAACTCTGCTCAGCAACCCTTGAAGGAAATAAAATCCCCCAGCGGATTTGGCAAAGTTGGATTGAACGGTTCGAAGGCAAACGACTTTGAAGTATCGAACCCGGCAGCCTGAGCCGCGTTGACGTCGACGAAAGGCAGCAGCGCATTCACTGCCTGGTCGATCCGGCTCAGGCACAGAGTTCTCTCGTATCCATTGTTGTTCGGCGGAGCAACGCTTTCCGGCACTCCCTGAAAGCCGGTGATGGTCATAATCGGCCCGCCGTCCTGCGCCGCCACATCCGGCCCCAGCACGCGCGCCAGAGTGCGGTGGTCGCTCTCGATGCCCATGATGCGCGCCGCCGTCACTCGCAGTTGTCCGGTGCTGAAATTCCGCACGCCGATCAGGTAAGCCGCAATGAACGCATCCTCCAGGGCAACCAGAGTGTTCAACGTAGTCTGGGCATCGGCGAACATGTTGAACGGATAATAGAACGAGGTAAACGGCGTCAACTGATCCGTCACCGACTGCTCCAGCAGGTAGTGCGACATCTCCTCCTGCCGCGCACCCACCAGGTAGCCCTGATCGTCGGTTGGCAGCCGGGTAAAGAAGGGAGAGGTGTTGATGATATTGGTGTAGGTGGTAACCGCCAACGCCTCGGCAATCTCAGCCGTCAGCAGGATTTGGCGATCTCCACTCGCCAAACTGCTTTTCGCGATTTCGTCATCGCTGGTGGCGCTTGCTCCCTTGTCTAATGCCGAAGCCAGCGTGACCAGCCCGCCAATTGCGACTGCACTCGTAGCTCCAACTACCGTTGCCCGTTTGAAAAACGAGCGTCTTGACATTCCGGACGAGTTCTCATCGACCGGTCCGGTCGCTTCCGTATCTTTGTCTATATTTATGTCCTTGGGCAGGTTCATACCAATCTCCTGGTTTGATTTCGGGAGGGGTTGGCAGATCCGAAGTCGCGGCCTAAAGGGCTGGATTCCGAGCCAACTCTCCCGTGCATCCTGAGTACGCACATACTCCCCCAGCGGATTGCACCGCTAGGAATGTTTTGCAGGAGATCAAGATTCTGACAGCCCCGCAACGAGCATTTCCGCCCGCTACGTCTCCGGTATACAATTCTCCCGCCTTCCAATCGAAACCGGAAGTCACGCGAAAAAACGGAGACGGAATGGCTACAGCCGCCCTGCCACGGAGTACCGCTCACAAACCCGGAGCGCGATACGACAACTACTTTTTCTCAGGATTGGCGTTCCTCATCCTGATCACAGTTTTTGTAGGCTTTGCCCGCACATATTTTCTCGCGGGAGTCTTTCGCGCGCCTTTGCCGAACCTGCTCATCCACATTCACGGCGCGGTCTTTTCGAGCTGGATCCTTTTATTGATCACGCAGACCCTGCTCGTCTCCGCTGGACGCGTCGACATTCATCAGCGTCTCGGCCTCTTCGGCTTTGGCCTGGCATGTCTCATGGTGATTCTCGGCGTATTAGCCGCAAGCAATTCTCTTGTCCGCGGATTCGCGCCTCCCGGCTCCGGTTTCGATCCTCGCACCTTTTACGCCATCCCGATCGGCGGCATGATCATCTTTGCCACGCTGATTTTTTTCGCCTATCGTGCCCGCTTCAATCCCGCCGCGCACAAGCGCCTCATCATGATCGCCACCATCGCGCTGCTCGACGCTCCTACCGGGCGCCCACCCTTCACCGTCATTACCGCGCGCCCGTTCTTCGACAGCACCTTCATCTTCCTCTTCCTGCTGCTCCTCATCGGCTATGATCTCTGGTCCACCGGCAAAGTGCATCGCGCCACAGCCTGGGCCGCCGCCTTCGTTGTAGTCGTGGGACAACTCCGCGTCCCCATCGGTAGCACCACCGCCTTCCACAACCTGGCCAACTGGGTGCAAGCCATCGCTCGCGGCTCTCACTAACCTAACGCCTGTCGGCTTCGCTCAGGGCAGGCACCCGAATGCGTCCGTCCCACATGGTCACTTATCCCCAGATGACTCTTGGCACTGCGGAGGCTTCGCTGCGTCGGCTATAATGTTCTAATCCGCTAAGGAGTTCGTATGGCGATCGTTAAATCGGAAAACATTTGGCACAACGGCAAGCTCATTCCCTGGGACAAAGCGACGATTCATGTAATGTCGCACGTGGTCCACTACGGCTCCTCGGTGTTCGAGGGGATTCGCTGCTACGCGCCGCAGTCGCGCCCAGCGATTTTTCGCGCTAACGATCACATTCAGCGGCTGCTCGATTCCGCCAAGGTCTACCGCATCGATGTGGATTACACTCGCGACCAGCTGGTGAAGGCCATGATCGAGACCATCGCCAGCAACGGCGCGTGGCCGTGTTACATACGGCCCGTTATTCTGCGCGGCTATGGCGAAGCAGGGGTGAATCCATTCAACTCGCCGACCGAGGTTTACATCATCAATTATCCGTGGGGGAAGTATCTGGGCAGCGAAGGCGAGGGCTGCGACGCCTGCGTTTCGTCGTGGACGCGCATCGCTCCGAACACGCTGCCGGCCATGGCAAAATCGGGCGCGAATTACATGAACTCGCAGCTCATCAAGATGGAAGCGATCGTCAACGGCTACGCGGAAGGCATTGCACTCGATGTCAATGGCTTTGTGAGCGAAGGCTCGGGTGAGAATGTTTTTGTCGTGCACCACGATAAACTGATTACGGCGCCGCTGGGCAACTCAGTTCTTCCCGGCATTACGCGCGATTCGGTGCTGCAGATCGCGCGCGATCTGAATATTCCAATCGTCGAGCAGATGATTCCGCGGGAGATGCTTTACATCTGCGACGAAGCCTTCTTTACCGGCACGGCCGCTGAAGTTACTCCGATCCGCTCGGTCGACAAAGTCAAGGTCGGCAATGGCGGAATGGGTCCCATCACCAAGGCGATTCAGAAAGAGTTTTATGCGATCGTGCACGGCGAGAAGAACGACCGGCACGGCTGGTTTACTTCAGTACCGGTGAGCAGCAAACAGCCGGTCGGCGTATAATCCCTTCGATTCCAAACTGAGCTTGGGGCGCGTGCGGCGCCCCATTCGGCTTCCTGGACCCAAACGAAACATAACACCCTGACGAGGAGGAAATATGTCTGCTCCACAAGGTTTAACTTCAGAATTTGCTGCCGGTTACTGCGCCATGATGCTGGACGGCATCGCGCGCGAAGCGGAAGTTACCAAAAAAGTGATTGCGGCCGTGCCCGACGCGGCCTCCAGTTACAAGCCCGATCCGTGTGCGCGGACGGCGAAAGAACTAGCGTGGCATATTGCGAACACCGACATTCAATTCCTGGACGGAATCGCCGACTTGAAATTCAACATGGAAAACCCGGAGCACAAGCCGGAAACCTCGGCCGAGGTAGCGGCATGGTACGACCAGAAGATGAAGAGCGGCGTGGCACGCATCGCGGCCATGACGCCGGAACAGTTGCTGACGCCCATCAATTTCTTCGGTGTCTTCAACCTGCCGGCGGTTCTATATCTGGGCTTTCTCAACAATCACAGCATTCACCATCGCGGTGAGCTGGCAACGTACTTGCGGCCCATGGGATCGAAGGTGCCTTCGATCTACGGCGGCAGCTACGATGAGCCGTTCCAGCCGCCTGCGGCAGCGGAGAACGCAGCGTAGCAGCCGGTTTAATTGGCGATTTGAAAGGCCGCCCGACGGGGGCGGCCTTTGTTTGAGCCAACGGTCGTCGCTGGCTCGACTATTCAGCGCTGCCGGGAACGGCGGCGGCAGCAGCCTCAAATCCTACCTTGGTGTGAGTCCCATCGCAGAAGGGCTTGTTGGTGGAAGCGCCGCAGCGGCAGAGGGCTATTTTTTCTCCCGCTTCAATTTTGTTGCCGCTGGCATCGGTAAGAGTGAATTTTCCAGCGACAAGATATGGACCTTTGGGCAGAACTTGAATGGTTGGATCCGACATGTTTTCTCCTCTTAAAGTTTGAGATTGACTGCGGTGAAACTCCGGACAACTCGACGAATCACGAAATCATTTTGAGCGCGAGTCGAGACTCCACGGACCCGAGCCGAACTGCGTGATGAACAGCGCCGCGCCCAGCATCGACAGGTTCTTCATAAACATCACGAACTGCATCTGGTACATCATGGGATCGGTGACCGTCCAGAACTTGTGCATCATTGGCGTGATGCAGACCAGAAACAGCGCGATCATCCAGGCGCCGATTTTCGCGCGGTAGCCGAGCAGAATCGAAAGACCTCCCACAAGGGCAAGCACGCCGGAAAGAGGCACGGCGATTGAGGCCACGGGTACGCCTTGCGATGCGGCGTAGCCAATGGTCTGGTTCATAAAGTGCCGCGGGCCCGACATCACGAAGATCAGTACAAACAAGAACCGGCCTAGCAGGACGATAGGGCCCGAGGCCGCGGATGAAACGCTGATGGATTGCGATCGGGTGAGTACTGCTGCGTTGCTGGCTGACATTTTGCTTCTCCTCGTCACTGAGAAAGTCTGGCAGAGCAAAGGACAAGAAGCCCTTCTGCTGCACAGTTGCTTTGGATGCGGGACGGCAGATATGGTTACAATAAATAACCAGTGACTCTTTAAATATTAGGAACTTTAGAGTAACTTAGTAACCATATGAGTCCAAAACGACGAACCATACCAACGCCTTCTGGTTGTGCGATTGGAGGAATGCTTGAGCTGCTCACGCGTCCCTGGACGCTTCACATCTTGTGGGCATTGAGCCACGAAGGGCCGCTGCGCTTCGGCGTGCTCCGGAAGCAGATCGATGGCATCTCCGCGCGCGTGCTGACGGAGCGTCTGCGCACCCTCGAAGGCGCTGGATTTGTCTTCCGGCACTACGAACAGACCATCCCACCAGCCGTGACCTACGGCATTACCGACCGCATGAAGGACATTGAAAAGGTGTTGGCCCAGATGGAAGGACTCGCGCGGAAATGGCAGGGTGAGGGAACGACGGTGGGCATCGGTAGAGGAACTGCCGCGAGGGCTGGCGCTGAGGCGTAGAAGAAGCGACCTCGGGGTTGTGATAAATCTAATGAATGTAAACGCCTGTTGGTAACAACTGCGAACCGATCTACAACGAATCAGTGTCGCGAGCCCGACAGTCCGATTACTTGCGGATACAACCTGTATCGCTCAGCCGGCCGTAAACTTTCACTTCTGGCTCCGCTTAACGCTTGTAGGAAGGCTATTCACGAAGTCACTGATTTGTGAGATCACTTCCTCCTCGTTTGAGAGGAATATGAAGTGGGTGGAGTTGGGAATCACGATCACCTTGGCATGGGGCTGCTCCCGAAAGATAGCAATCTGCGCTTCCTTGCGACTCGTTTCTGAGGCTCGATAGGCTGCGAGTTTTGCCGGGTCGCTCGTCTGGCCTGAATTGGGAGCTGAAGGATAAGAAAAAATCGCTAGAAGGGGTGTATCGATGGAGTGGAAACGTTCTTCTTGGAGCATCACAGATTGGTTTGCATACCCGTGCCCAAGCCACTCGCCGACACTCCCGTCCTCACCGATTCGATGAAGCTGGCGAACCTCCGATTCGGGGATGATGCCACCGTAGTAGCCTTTCATATAATTCTGGTAGGCAGAAATGCTGGCAAGGTCGCCAGCTTTCGGAGAGGGGCCCGTTGCGCCTTCGACTTCGCCTCGAAGTTCGGCAAGGTTGATCTGAAACAGCGCCATATCCGTCAATGTCTTCGATATGAGGGCGTCATCGTAGAGGTGCTTCTGTAATGCCGAAAGATCGTCTCTGAGCTCGGTCAAAGCCGGTGTGTAGTCGCCATGCTTGGGGTTGTAGAGAGCGAAAGTGCCTCCGGCATCAAGATAGATGAGCACTGCAGCGCGCCCTGGATGGTAAGTGGAGATGGCGCTGAGTTCTTCCCCAGCAATCGAATGCCCGACGAGGACAGGATCAGCGATGTGCAGGGCGTCAAGAACCGCCACAACATCATCTCCGAGCCGCCTTGCGTCAAAACCCGTTTGGGGTGCCGAGGACTGACCAAACCCGCGCCGCGTGATCCCAATGACATGATAATGCGCCGCGAGCTTCGGCCCTAAGCTGTCAAAAACGTGAGCTGTGCTTCCGAGACCTGCGAGAAGTACGAGGTTGCGTCCAGTCCCTCTCCAGTCGAGCACCTCGAGTTTTACATCCGGCTGAACGGCGACGAACTGGGTTTTGAGCGCAGTCTCGCCCTGAGCGGGGGGACCGTTCTGAGCAAAAGCTGCGCAGGCTATCAGGGCAAAGACAGTTATCCGGATTTGTTGACCCATTTAGACCCTTCACCTTACTTTCTTGCAATCCTACCGCACCAGGGTTGCTGGTCTCTGCTCAGCCGCCAGTCGAAGGATTAGGTTTGGACGGTTGGTAATAATCCCTATCTCGCTCATTGAAAAAGTTCTAGCCTGGCGCGGTTACCAGCTAGGCTGCTGAAAAACTCACTTGCTCGCCAGCGGCAGACCTCAGCGGCTGAAGCCGCGCTGATTCTGCGGCAGTCGCGGCACGACTGAAGTCGTGCCCTTCCCGAACGTTTGGTTCTGTCCCAAACCTAAACTGCTGTCCAATCGCCAAGACACGGCCATTACCTAGGTCATCTTGGGCAAAGTTACGATTCGGTCCATCATAGGGAGAACTTGCGGGGCGAAGCACGCCTCCCTGGGAAACTCCTCGATGAATATTGACGACCTGCTGCGCATTGCCACGGAACGCAAAGCTTCGGACTTGCATTTGAAGGTGGGCAACTATCCTCACCTGCGCGTTGACGGCGAACTCGCGCCGCTCACCGACCAGCCGCGCGTGAGCGCCGAAGACATGCTGACCATGGCGTTCAGCATGATGTCGGCGCGGCAGAAGCAGAAGTTCAAAGAGACCACGGAAATCGATATGGCCTACGGCGTGGCCGGGCTGGGACGCTTCCGTGTGAACATTTTTCAGCAGCGCGGCAATGTGGGATTGGTGCTGCGCGTCATTCCGACCAAGATCCGCGCGCTCGATGAATTATTCCTGCCGAAAGTAGTCGAGCAGATTTGCGAAATGCCGCGCGGCCTCGTGCTGGTAACGGGCGTGACCGGTTCCGGTAAGTCGACCACGCTGGCGGCAATGGTCGATCGCGTGAACTCAAGCCGCGCCGAGCACATCATCACCATTGAAGACCCCATCGAATTTCTGCATCGCGACAAAAAAGGCTACGTAAACCAGCGCGAGATTGGCGTGGATACGCCTTCGTTCAGTTCGGCCCTGCGAGCTTCTCTGCGTCAGGATCCCGACGTGATTCTGGTCGGCGAAATGCGCGATCTGGAAACCATCTCCACGGCGCTGCACGCGGCTGAAACCGGCCACATGGTCTTCTCGACGCTGCATACTCTCGACGCGGTTGAAACCGTAAACCGAATCATTTCCATTTTCCCGCCGCCCGAGCAGAAACAGATTCGCTTGCAGTTGGCGGCCGTGCTGCGGGCTATCGTCAGTCAGAGATTGGTGCGGCGCTGCGACGCCGAGGGGCGCGTGCCCGCGGTTGAAGTGATGATCAACACGGCGTTCATCCGGGAATGCGTCCTGGTGCCGGAGAAGACTCGCTCGATTCGCGACGCCATCGCAGCCGGCACATCGCAATACGGCATGCAGACCTTCGATCAATCGCTGTGGGATCTATTCCAGGCGGGCCTGGTGAATTACGAAACCGCGCTGGAGAACGCCTCCAACGCCGACGACTTCAAGCTGCGCATGCAGGGTATTGCATCCACCGCCGATATTTCGCGGCAGTCGATGCAGTCTGCGGGCTTCGGCGGGCGATAGAGCAATTCTTAGCTGCTAGCTTCTAGCTCTTTGGCTTTTAGCTTTCGGGAAGCGAGATTCGCTTGCGATTGTTGGTTTCTCCTTGGAGGGCGCGTGAGAACGCGCCCTTTTTTCTTTGTCTCGGTACTGAGTACTGGGTACTAGGTACTATTTTGCGCTATCGTTAGCGCATGCCGTTCTCGCGTCCCAAGAAGCGCTTCTATTCTGAAGATGAGTTGTACGAGTACGCCGTGGGAGCGCTGGCGCGGCGGATGCGGACCGTAGCCGAGTTGAAGCGTCTGTTGCGGGCGCGCGTGGAGGAGGCGGAATCGGAGTACGGCCAGACGTTGATTGAGTTGGTGATTCGTCGATTGAAAGATCGTGGTTATCTGAACGACTCGCAGTATGCCGCTTATTTTTCTTCTCTGCGCCGCGACAACCAAAAAATGGGCCGGAGGCGCGTCATCACCGATCTGAAAATTAAAGGCGTGCATGGTGATGTGATCGACAAAGCCGTGGACGCGGCTTTCGAGGGCGTGAGCGAAGAAAAGCAGGCGCGAGAATATCTGCGAAAAAAGCGCATGGTGAAACCGCCGAAAGGTGATCAGAAAGCGACGGCGCGCATCTTCCGGCAACTGATTCGCGCCGGCTTCGGCAGCAAGACGGTCTTCACAATCCTCAAGAACTGGAACGTCGATGACGAGATCCTGAGCGAGCTGGAGGGAGAAGCCAGTTAAGGCCAGCCCATTTCGGAGCGACGAGGCATTGCCGTATCAAGTTCGACTTGGCAAGAGCCTTGGCAATGTTGCATACTCCAAGACCGATTCCATTTACCGCTCTAAAGGAGGTCGTTATGAAGTTCAGTTGGAAAGCATTTTTGGCCGCAGTGTTACTGAGTGCGGTGCCAGTCGCTCTCGCTCAGGATGTAGCAACGGATACGAAGAAAGCCGCCGACAAAACAGGTTCAGCGACCGAGAGGGCCGCGAAGACCACAGGCCACGATACTAAGGTCGTCGCGAAAGATACCGCAAAGGGCACGGAAAAAGCCGCCGATAAGACTGGCCACGAAACCAAAGTGGCTGCGAAAGATACCGCCAAAGGTACGGAGAAGGCTGCAGACAAAACCGGTCATGAAACCAAAGTAGTCGCGAAAGACACCGCGAAGGGCACTGAAAACGTTGCCAAGAAAACCGGCAGCGGCATCAAGAAGGGCGCCGAAGCGACCGGCCACGAGGTGAAGAAAGCCGGAGAGAAGACCGAAGACGCGGTGAAATAGCGCCGCCAAAGCTTAAACACCCTTCGACTGGGCTCAGGGCAAGCTCCGGGCACAGAAGACCGCCCTTCAGCGGTTTACCTTGTGTTCCCCTGTGAACGGAGCCTGCCCTGAGCTTGGTCGAAGGGTGTTTAATTTTCGGATGCTAAAATTAAACGTCTCCTTAATATGCCGACTGGCTCTGAAATCCGCCGAAAATTCCTGGACTTCTTTGTGCAAAAGGGGCACAAGGAGGTGCATTCGTCGTCCTTGGTGCCAGCGAACGATCCCACGCTGCTGTTCACCAACGCGGGCATGAACCAGTTCAAAGACGTGTTTCTGGGCCTGGAGAAGCGCGACTATTCTCGCGCCACCACTTCGCAGAAATGCGTGCGCGCCGGCGGCAAGCACAACGACTTGGAGAACGTTGGGTTTACCAACCGGCATCACACGTTTTTCGAAATGCTGGGGAATTTTTCCTTCGGCGATTACTTCAAGAAAGATGCCATCGCGTATGCGTGGGAGCTGATCACTTCGCCGCAGTGGTTTGGGATCGACAAAGAAAAATTATACGTGACGATTTTCGAAGGGGCGGGAGAGGAGCTAGGGATTATTCCTCGCGACCGAGAAGCGGAGGACGCATGGTTACAAATAGGCGTTACGCGGGACCGAATCTTCGCATTGGGAGCTAAAGATAACTTCTGGCAAATGGGCGACACCGGCCCGTGCGGCCCGTGCAGCGAGATTCATTACGACATGGGCCCGGCCGCGTCAGATCAGGGGCACACTGATTGTGCTTTCACCTGCGACTGCGGGCGTTTTGTCGAGATTTGGAATCTCGTGTTCATGCAGTTCGACCGAGACGCTTCGGGCAAGTTGAATCCGCTGCCCGAGCCGTCGATTGATACGGGGATGGGGCTGGAGCGCGTAACGGCGGTGCTGCAGGGTGTGATTTCGAATTACGAGACTGACCTCTTCAGTCCCCTCATAGATCGTGCCTTCCAACTGACAACTGATTCGCAGTCTGGAACCCTGTCACTTGCCTCGTTGCGGGTGATCGCCGACCACTCCAGGGCAGCGACATTTCTCATTTCGGACGGCGTCTCGCCATCGAACGAAGGCCGCGGCTATGTGTTGCGAAAAATCATCCGCCGCGCCATTACGCATGGCCGTATGCTCGGGCAGACGAAGCCGTTCCTGCATGATATGGTATTTGCCGTCCGCGATCTGATGCAGGATGCGTATCCGGAGTTGAAGGAAACAGCGGATCGGGTATCTAAGGTCATAGACTCCGAAGAAATTCGTTTCTCTCATACTCTGGAGGTAGGCCTAGAGAAGCTGGAGGAATTGATAAAGGCAGCCGCTGCAGAACATCGGTCCCAGAGCTTGCAGAGGGTCGCCGCGGAATGGCGGCGGGACGGCAAACCCTATCCGGATCAGGTGTTCCGTGTTTTTACAGTAGACCCTCTGCAGAGTCGTGCGCTTCTGTTGGCTCAGCTAAAGCCAATTCTTGGCCTCGGGGACAGCGACGAGCTCGAGCGTCGCCTTCAAAAAGCTCTCGCTCAGGGGGCCAGCGTTTCGGGTGCTGACGCGTTCAGACTCTATGACACTTACGGGCTCCCTCTCGATTTCATCGAAGACGCAGTTCGCGACGCCCGTTTAATTTTTGATCAAGACGGATTCCATCGTGCCATGACCGAGCAGCGCGAGCGCGCCCGCGCTTCCTGGAAAGGCGGCGCGAAACAGACTGCCAATCCTGCCTACCAGCAGCTTCCGAAATCAGTCTTCGAAGGCTACCGACAGACTCGCTCCGATGGCTGTGAAGTGCTGGCCATCATCCACAACGGACACGGGACGCGAGAACTCAGGGCTGGGGAATCCGGCGAGGTCATCCTCGATCACACGCCGTTCTATGCTGACTCCGGTGGGCAAGTCGGCGACAAGGGATGGTTCTATTCCGACGATCACAATACTGTTGTCGCTGACGTGACTGGTTGCTATTCGCCGATTCAGGGAGTACGGGCGCATCAGGTTGTGGTGAAGTCCCAGGGAATCAGGGTTGGCGATAAAGTCGATGCAGCCGTCAACGCTGACATTCGCGAATCGACTATGCGAAATCACACGGCGACTCATCTGCTTCATGCTGGTCTAAGAGAAGTTTTAGGCAAGCATGTGAAGCAGGCGGGATCGCTGGTGGCGCCGGATCATCTACGCTTTGATTTTTCGCACTTCACCGCGGTCGAAGACGAAGAGTTGCAGGATATCGAAGACATCATCAACAAGGAAGTGCTGCGCAACCAGATCGTTGAGACCATCACCGACGTGCCGATCGACGAGGCGATCAATACATATCACGCGATGGCGCTGTTCGGCGAAAAGTACGGCGACAAGGTGCGCGTGGTGCGCATCGGCGATTTCTCGACCGAGCTTTGCGGCGGCACGCACACGGGCGCGACCGGCGAAATTGGGCTGATCCAGATTCTGAAAGAAGGCAGTGTTTCGTCGGGCGTGCGGAGGGTGGAGGCAGTCACTGGCACCGGCTCGCTTGCTCATTTCCGCAAGGATCATGAACTCGAGAAAGGAGTGTCGGCGGTGGTATCTCCCACCCTTGCCTAACAGAAGGGCAAGGATGGGGCACCCGCGGACGACAAGATGTCGGCATCGCCCGCTGAGTCTTTGAAACTCGAACTCGAAAAGAAAGAGTCGGAGATCAAGCGGCTTACGCGCGAACGGTATTCGGTGCGCATGAAGTCAGCGTCGTCTTCTACGGCGAACATTGGAGATCAGAAAAAAGAGGTAAAGGGCGTTAAAGTTCTGG
>CAYOVU010000217.1:0-2845 GCA_964407505.1 uncultured Acidobacteriaceae bacterium
AAGACCATCGATTCCCATGTTGGCCGCTTCCGTAAATCCCACGGAGCACAAATGCCCAGTAATTTTCAGGCCCTTACTATGCGCTTCGTCGATGGCGGCTTTGAGTTCTTCCGGCGTCAGATGTATGTACGCTTTGAAAGATGTCATGCCTTCGGCGGCGCCTTCGTCAACCGCGCGACGAGCTTCGTCCGGACCGGCGATCGCATGCATCTGCGAAAAAATGAGCGGATTCGATTCCAGATATGGCGCAGTCAAAAACATGTCCGGCCCGGGGCGCTCGCCAGAATCGATGGCGCGCTTGGTCGCGAGGTCGGCTTGCGGAAACATGCTTCCGGTCGTACGCAAGGTGGTCACGCCCGCGGCGAGATACATCAGCGGAAACGAAACAGGCTGCTCAACGATCAGAATCTCCTTTGGCGTGCTATCAGGCGAAATGGTGAAGAGATGTTCGTGAAGCATCACAAGGCCAGGGAAAACGGTCTTGCCGGAAAGATCAATCACTCGCGCACTTGCAGAAACCTTCATCGACGACGACGGGCCAACAGCCTCGATCATTCCATTTTCAAGGATCAGCGTCTGATCGGCTTGCGCCGGCGACGCGGTGCCATCGATGATGCGTGCGTGGGTGAGCGCGATGACCGGTGCGCTTTCAACTATGAAAGCTGAGGGCGGCTGTTTCGCCTGGCGGAAATAGTAAGCACGCGAAACGTGAACGGCTAACCACGTGAATGCCACCAGGAAAATCACTAGAAGACAAAAACGGAAGAACCACTTCCCGATCGTTCGGAGTGCGCTCATCAATCGAACCTCTATTGCGAGCCATTCTACTACCCGCTTCGTTTGCGCTCGCAGGTATTCGTTAATTCGGTGATTCAATCAGCCGATCTTCGACGCGGATCCTAACTCCGGAAGGATCTCCAACCGGCTGTTGCGAGTACGGCAAGAAATTACTGCTCGCCAAAAGCCAACAAAAAGAGATTCCTCGTCACTTCGGTCCTCAGAATGGCGAGCCAAAACAGTTTTTCAACAAACGTTAGTCGAGCAGGCATGTGGGCGCAGTTCGATGGTTGTGGTGACAGTCGCGGGCACTGGCAGAATAGGCAGGTGCGACCGCGGCTCAGGCGTCGAGGGAAACTCCTAGAAACCGAGGCTTCCCTGCCGTCGAAGTGTAAAACCCGAAAATGGCCAGAGCCCCGATGACGGAGAACGCGAAAATTGTCGACCCCGCGTACCAGGCCGAAAGATGCGTGGTCAGAGGAGAAACTTCCAGAAGGTTATTCAAGCAGAGCGCCACCGTAAGTGTCAGGAGCCCGAAACGAGTCAGAATCAGCAACGCCATACCCCAAACGACCACTTCGAAAGCCGTATGCAGCACCGGATGCTCCCGGTTTCCTAATACCGAAAATAAAGCAACGAGCAGGAGCGCCACCAGGACTGCCAGCCACTCCTTGCGCAGCAGTAGCCGGATGAGAAAGAAAACAAAAAAACAAGAAAGTGACAGAGAAACGAAGATCACAATGTTAAGTGGAATGCCGGCGATTATGTAGCGAAGCCCGAACAGCCCCGCATGATAGAAGTTGGCGTCTGGAGACGTGGGCACCCTTCCCATCCAGCCCGGAACCAATATCTCCACTCTGTCCGCCACCGTCCAAAAAATTCCCGCAAGAATTCCCACCAACAGATCGCGGCCCACCACGGGATCTCGCATCTGCCCAGCCAGCAGCCTGCCCCAGGAAATCAGTGAATTCGGCCAGCGCCTCCGGACGTGCGGTTCGAGCGCGACGTACAGCACCCACGAGATTGCTGCGGCGACCAGCCCCCATGCAGTTGAAATCAGAACTGGAACGTATTCCGATGCTGCTGGAATATGGTGGACGATAAGCAGATTCCCGGCCCACATCGAAAGAAAGATCAGCACAGCCAACCTTGTCGCGCCACGCTGGTCGCCTCGCCCGGAGCGGATGTTGTTCCGCGCCATCACAATTCCCAGCACGGCAATCGAGCAAAGCACTGTAAATATGATCGCGGTTTGGATCGATTCCCACGTGCTCGTTTGTTCTTGCTGCATGCGACGCGGCTTGGTCCATGACGAAACAAGATTGAAATACACCGGCTTCCCGCGATACGCCGCCGCTTCGACGCGCAACGGCAATTCCGGGTGCCCGGGCCACGTTCCTTCCCATGCTGCCCGCGCGTCGCTTGTCACCAGCGGCGTCCATTGCGACGGCACGGCCTTGAAGCGGTTTTCGTCCAGCATCGCCGCTGTAAACAGTGCGGCCCAATTTGGCGCGGCCGCCGTCTCGGTCGAAGTATCGAGCTGCGGCGGGACCGCCACGAATGTTACTAGACGTCCCTGCGTGTCCAGAACTACCAAGCACATTCCAGAAATCGTGTGCGGAGGATCGTCCTCATCTATCACACCGCTAGAATCAAACGTACCGCTTACCATGAACTGGGGACTCTCCCGGTACCAAAACTCCACGGTTGGTGGAACGCCGGAAGAAAGATTGTTCCAGCGCGTCAGGCTGCGGTCATTCTTCTCGACGTAGCCGCGATACCCAGGAAGCGAGTCGAACAAATAAAAAGTATCAACCGGCGTGTCTGTGTAGCCAAATTCGCGAGCCATGTCGCGCGCTTTCGCCGCCAGCACTTCCGGTGGGTTGGGAAGCGGAACAAGGTTTAGCATTTCAGTTTTTTGGGATAGCACCGCCACCGCGGCCAGCCCGAGAACGATCAACAGCAGGCAGCCCCAGGCAATCACCGGACCGAGCCCTTCTGTTTCGCCCGCGGCCGCGACCATCTCGGGCGATGGCGTTTCCCCTGCTGCGAGAGCTGCTGCAAGCGG
>CAYOVU010000218.1:0-14757 GCA_964407505.1 uncultured Acidobacteriaceae bacterium
TGAGGTGGAAGACGATGGCGTCGGCATTGCAACCAGGCAACTCGTCGAGTCGACGAATTCGCGAGGCGCCGGAATCGGCATGGCCAACATCTCCGAACGGCTCCAGGTTTTGTATGGAGATACTGCGAGCATGACCATCGACAGCCGCGAAGGGAAGGGAACTCTGGTCCGCATCCGCTTGCCGTTGTTGCAGGCCATGGGTGCGGTTCCGGAGAGTTTCTATGAAGAACGTTCAAGCACACGGCGGTAAAACTCCTCGTATTGCGGAACGATCTTGCTGGAGCAAAAGCGAGCCTTTGCGACAGCACGAGCCGCTTTGCCCATGGAGCGCAGCCTGCTTTCATCGTTCAAGAGTTCGATTGCGTAACGCGCCATCGTGTCCACATCTCCCACGTCAGCCATATAGCCGCTACTGCCATGTTCAATGACTTCCGGCACGCCGCCCGTGCGAGTCGCGATCGGGACCACTTCGCACGCCATCCCTTCGAGCGCGGCCAGACCGAACGATTCCAGTTCGCTCGGCATCAGCATGATGTCGGCGATTGCCAGTTTTTCCTGCACCTGGTCCTGCTTCCCCAGGAAAAGAACGTCTTCGTGAATTCCTTTTTGTACTGCCAGCCACTCCGCAACAGAACGATCGGGGCCATCACCGATCAGCAAAAGTCTGGACGGAATTTGCTTGTGCACGCGATCGAAGATCTCAACCACATCTGTAACTCGCTTGACCGGGCGAAAATTGGAGAGGTGAACTAAGAGACGTTCTCCCTTAGGGGCATACTCGGCGCGAAGTTCCACGTTCTCTTTTCTGCAATAAACGTCGCAGTTGACCGAGTTGTAGATGACTTCGATTTCTTTCTTGACATCGAAGACGCGCATGGTGCGGTCGCGCAAATAATTGGAGATAGCAGTGACCCCGTCGCTCTGGTCGATGGAATAGCGGGTGATCGGCAGATACGAACGATCCAATCCCACTAGAGTGATGTCAGTACCATGCAGAGTGGTAACGAAGGGCAGCCGGCGTCCTCGCGGACCATCCGCCAACATCTGGCGCGCCAGCAATGCGCTCACCGAGTGCGGAATCGCATAGTGCACATGCAGCAGGTCGAGATCGTACAGCTGTGAGACCTCAGCCATTCGCGTCGCCAGAGCCAAATCATAGGGCGGATAGTCAAACAGAGGATACCGCGAGACTTCAACTTCGTGATAGTGAATGTTGGGCTCCGCACCTCTGAGCCGGATGGGCTGGGCGTAGGAAATGAAATGAATTTCGTGCCCGCGCTGGGCGAGTTCGAGACCCAACTCCGTGGCCACAACTCCGCTGCCGCCGTAGGTGGGATAACAGGTAATACCGATCTTCATTCGTCGAGCCCGGCCCTTCCCATCTTGCACTGCGAGGTTCTGTCATTCGATGGCAGAAAACAACAGAAGATGCAGATTCTATAGGACTGGCGCTGATTTTCGCGGAATGAAAAGTGGGTTGCGGAGACTATTCAGCAGCCTTCTGTTTGGCGATGCCAGGGTCCTGTTTGTCGAGATGGGTTTGGAATCGCTTTTTTGAATCATCCGGCAGGCCGGTAAATTCAATGCCCATACCAACTCCTGGATCTCGAGTGCGTACGGTAGCAGTGGCCGAAAGACGTTCCTGGTCGATCCAGAAATCGACTCGCAGAACGGTGGAAACAGGCAAGGGCATCGCGGTCTCAACATAACAACCGTTTCCGCTGATGTCAGTGGCATTTACCCGCATCGGCGTGTTCACCCGCTCGTCGCGGAATTCCAGCGGAAACGAAATTTTATGACGTTGAAATTTCCTGCGATTGTCGGGAGTCGGAGCGGGCAAGTTCGACCGGACTTCGGCCGGCAATTGCGATAACCAGGGGCACTCCTGGTCTGCTACCAGTTGAACTCCAACCTGCACCTTTTTGATTCCGCCGCCATCCACAACCCAAATTACTTTGCAACGAGCTTTCTTGGCCTCGTATTGAACCCCGATTACATCGCCCACCTTCAACCCTTGCTCGATGCCGCAAATGCAGGCGCCTGTAACGCTGACATTTTGGGCAACGGCATTCTGATGAAAAGGCTGATTGTTTGCGCCCATTCCCCACACACGTAGGCGCAAATCTAAGGTGGCGCGCGGGGCTGCCCCAGGGGCAGACATAGCAGAAAGGCCTCCCAAGCCTCAGTGGTCTAAGCTCAATCTAATACGATCATAACCCGCAGGAGGTTTTTCTCACCGTTACGAAGGTAATTCTAGCGACCTGCAAGATTAGCAATTTTGCTTACTGGAAGGCGGTTTTGGGGCACCAGGTCGCGATAGGAAATCAGCTCAATCTCTGAGTCCGCGAGAAGCCCCTGCACTTCCGGCATGGTCAAGACGCGCAATTCCGTCTCCCGCGAGAGCCGCAATCGAGTGTTGGTCCGCTGCAACTCTTCGTCATAGTACCCAGGATGGCAAACGAACTCCCACGTGCCTTCCGGAATAGTTGCGGCGAGATGGCGAAAGAGTTTTTCATCGAGCACACCCGTCACGACCACGCCGAGCGTGCCATCGGGAGCAGTAAACCCTTCTTGTTTTGCTGTACGGCGGAATTTACCGGCAAGAGTGCGCAAAATTCGCACTTCGGCATAACGAGCCCAAAGATTGGGACGTGCTAACAATTCGCTAGAGCGAAGCGGCCTGCGCGGACCAAACGGATTACGAACGGCATGCACTCCGCAGGCCTGTGCGGCGCGCAATAGAGGCCGCAACACAGAGGGAAATAGATGCGTGTGCTTGTGAGTGTCCACATGCGAAACGGAAATGCCAGCCGATTGGAGTTTGTGAATTTGCGCTGTAGCCTCCGCTTCGATTTCTGATGGATTCAGGCGACCGGTCAATGCGCGAGCAGCGAATATTTTCAGCGAATCTCGAAACTGGTTGCCGCCTTGCTGAGCTGCCGTAAGCGTCGGTAGTCTCTTTGCGTCGAGCAGTGATTGACCATCGATCAGCACTACATGACACCCCACACTCAAATCTGGGACAGTTTTTGCCAGCTTTACGGCTTCCTCGAATGTCGGCCCATTCGCCATCAGCGTGGATGAGGTCACGATCCCGTGCGCATGAGCCTCGACGATGGCGCGATTCACACCCGAGGTAAAGCCAAAGTCATCCGCGTTGACAATCAGACGCCGCACTGCGTCAGTCTAGCAGGATGGAATCAGATCGACGGCAACAAAAGGCCGCGCTCTAAGTTTGCTGTATTGAACACAGTTGCAAAAGTCTTCTGCTGAAGCGTGAAAGCATGTGTCAGGGAATTAGTTGACATTTCTAAGGCCGTCGCATATGCTGCCCCCGATTCGGTGAACTGACGATGAAGCTGGTCGACCTTCTCGTCAGAGGGGAATTCTACTCGCCGATTTACCCGACTTTTTAAAGTGCGCGCCCCCGCGCCGTCGGAAGCATTGGTATCTTAGATCTGTTGCCCCTGAAGCATGCCTAAGTCAATCTGATCTCCGATCCTGACTTTCATGCTGGGTTCTAGTAGAAAGTGGAGGTGATCACATGTCAAACGCGACTGGCTTACTGGCCACGTTGTTTGAGAACCGTTATAACTTTCTGGCGCCGGATTCTGGCCCGCACAAGGTTCCATACACGTGCAGCTTCCACTGGTTTCATACACCCGATGGACAACTTATCGGCCTTGATGCAGTGAGAAGTGACGATATGGACCGACGAGCTTTGCGAGTATTTGCCGTGCGTCCGGGAGGAGATATCGCATCGCTGATTCTGGAAGGTCCATCTTCGCAATGGGCACCCTTTGTTACAGATGCTCCGCCATCGTTGACTCAGGACAAGCCAGTGATCGGGCGTGGAGAAAACTGGGTCGCGGGTTCTGCTTCTGTCTCCGGTCAATCGATAAACAGCGCGTCGTTTATGTTGCAGTTGAAGGTGTTGGTTCCAGGCAAGGGAACTGGAGAATGCGGCCTTGTGTTGGCTCACATGACGGCCATGGATTACTTGAAAACAGAAGTATCCGGTTGGATTGAGCTAAACGGCACCCGGATTAATTTAGATCGCGCGATCGGATACGCCTCCACTCATTTTGGAGATTTTCTGCCCAATTATGCGGCGATTGCGAGTGTACCTCCACAAAATTCGCCGGGCGCGGGCGTTCTCGTGAATGTTACGGATTCCGATGATATCAAGCATGGCGCGGCGCTCATCGGCGATAAGTCTCTGGTGTACGGATACGGTTCAGGCTCGATTCCTCCGCTGTTCGTGACCGTCGGAAAACTTGACAAACACAACATCCCGCTGGATAGCGGACGAATCGAGTTGTCTGACATAAAATCTTTTCCACACGTCTTGTTAGATCGTCCCACCACGAGTGGAGTAGCTGATGCGACTTACGTGGCCAACAACGGTTCTACAATCTCCATTGGCCAGGTGATCCTCGACTTTCGCGGTGTGGAATATGCACCTCTAATCACGTCCTAACATCCGGAGGATAAGACCATGCCACGACTTTCTTCCAGCATTGATGGAATCAAACCGCATTACACGGTGGTCGTGGTCGGTTCCGGTTACGGCGGCGGAATCGCTGCTTCGCGCATGGCGCGGGCGGGGCAGGCCGTCTGCGTGCTGGAGCGAGGAAAAGAATTCCAGCCCGGCGAGTATCCCGACACACAACTGAGAGCCGCCGAAGAGATGCAGATGGACACCCCAGCCGCGCATGTTGGCTGCAAGACTGGGTTATACGATTTTCGCGTGAACGACGACATGAATGTGTTTCTTGGCTGTGGCCTAGGAGGGACATCTCTCGTCAATGCCAATGTCTCGCTGCGGGCGGAGCCTAGAATTTTTGCCGATGCAGTTTGGCCGGAAGCTATTCGGGCCGAAGCCGCTGCCATCGCCCATCCTTCTGGCGAAAAGCCGCTGCTCGAAGTTGGTTACGAGCTGGCGGAGCAGATGCTGCAGCCTCAACCCTACCCGGAAAATTATCCACCGCTTCCGAAGCTTGAGGCGCAAGCCGAGTCCGCCAAGGGCCTCAATGCCTGCTTTTATCGTCCGCCAATAAATGTAACTTTTGAGGACCGAATAAATTTTGCGGGCGTGCAGCAACACAAGTGCACGAATTGCGGTGACTGCGTTTCTGGTTGCAACTATGGCGCAAAAAACACCGTTCTCATGAACTACCTGCCGGACGCAAAAAATCATGGAGCCGAGATTTTCACCCAGACCAGCATTCGCTATATCGAACGCAGTGGAGATAAGTGGGTTGTGCATTTCAACCTTCTCGGCGACGATCGCGAAGAATTTAATGCGCCCCCTCTGTTTGTAACCGCGGATATTGTCGTCTTGTCCGCCGGTACTGTGGGCAGCACCGAAATTCTTCTACGCTCGCGTCAACAGGGTCTCAGCGTTTCCGATGCGCTCGGCAAACATTTCAGC
Organism: uncultured Acidobacteriaceae bacterium; assembly: GCA_964407505.1. Classification (GTDB taxonomy): domain Bacteria; phylum Acidobacteriota; class Terriglobia; order Terriglobales; family Acidobacteriaceae; genus Sulfotelmatobacter. The sequence continues at coordinate 5,435 of CAYOVU010000218.1, forward strand.
AGCAACGGCGATGTGCTGGGTTTTGCCTACAACTCGGAGCGCGTCATCAGCGGTATCGGCTATGGCCGTCGACAACCTCCATTTCAGGAGCCGGTTGGCCCCTGCATCACGGGAATTATCGATATGCGGGAGCGTCCCCAGCTCAACGATGGCATGGTCATCGAAGAAGGCTCCATCCCGGGAGCGCTCGCCGCTCTCATGCCCGCTGCACTCGCCTCGGTAGCAACCTCGGAGACTGCGCTCGGAGAAGCCAGCCCCTACGGTGCGGACACGCTTGCGAAGAAGATTCGGTTTGCGGCACGGGAGTTGGAGAGTCTCGAGCAAGGTCCGTATCGTGGAGCCGTACACAATACTCAGACGTACCTCGTGATGACCCACGACGGCTCCGCCGGAGAGATGTATCTCGAGAATGACCGGCTGCGGATCAAGTGGCCCGGTGTTGGCGATGAACCAATCTTCCAGAGCGTAAAACAAAACCTGAAGAATGCCGCCGATGCGTTGGCTGGCACATTCTTCAGCAACCCGATCTGGAGCGAGATCCTTCGCCACGAACTCATTACCGTGCATCCGTTAGGCGGATGCGGAATGGCGGATTCGGCCAAGGATGGAGTGGTAAACGATCGAGGCGAAGTGTTCAACGGTCAGGGAGATGCTTCGGTCCACAAAGGTCTATACGTCAGCGATGGTTCGGTAATCCCGCGTTCGTTAGGCGTGAATCCTCTTCTCACTATCTCGGGGTTAGCTGAGCGTTGTTGCCAGCTCATCGCCAAAGATCATGGGTGGACGATCAACTACGAAAAGAAGCCGCTGGTCCAAGAGGCCGAGGAAGTAAAGATCGGCATTCAGTTTACAGAAAAGATGGCTGGCTATTTCAGCGTCAACACTACCGACAGCTATGAACATGGCTTTGAGCAAGGCAAAGCAAATGGCTCACCCATGGAATTCATACTGACCATCACCTCCGATGATCTGGATGACATGCTAGTGAACCCGCAGCACCAGGCCCGTCTGGCTGGAACGGTGACAGCCAGTGCGCTATCACCGAATCCCCTGGCGGTCAGCGATGGCACTTTCAATCTTTTTGTCGACAACCCGCAGAGCGTCGATACACGAAACATGTGGTATCGCATGCGCCTCACCAGCGAAGAAGGGCAAAACTTCTTTTTCGAAGGATTCAAAACCGTCGACGATACTTCGATGCTCCATGCCTGGCAACAGACCACTACTCTCTATGTTACGGTCCACGAGGGAATTGCCGCCGACAAGCGAGTGCTGGGCAAAGGCATCCTGAGAATTGCGCCGGCGGACTTTGCGCGCCAGATGACCACGATGAAGGTGCCCAACGCCACAAGCCTGAGTCAGCGCGTCGATGCAGTGACCCGCTTCGGCAAGTTCTTTGCTGGCGTTTTGTGGCAAAGCTATGGGGGTGTCCTGGCTCCAGAGAGCGCATTCGATCCTGCAGCGCCACCCAGAAGAAAGCGCCCACTGCGCGTCGACGTGCCGGAGGTGCATTTCTTTCTAACTTCTGACAACGTTCAACTGAAGCTCACACGGTATCGCGGCGGCAGCAAAGGACCAGTGATCCTCTCTCACGGTCTGGGCGTATCGAGCCTGATTTTCTCCATCGACACCATCGAGACCAATCTTCTCGAATATCTTTTCGCCCACGGCTTCGATGTTTGGCTGCTGGATCATCGTGCCAGCATCGATCTGCCCGCCTCCAAAACTGAATTCACGGCCGACGACGTGGCAACGAAGGACTACCCCGCTGCGGTCGCCACAATGCAACAGTTAACCGGCTCCGCCACCGTGCAAATCGTGGCTCACTGTTACGGCTCGGCCACGTTCACTATGGCGATGCTGGCTGGGTTGCAAGGAGTTCGCTCCGCCGTTTGTTCGCAGATCTCTACGCACATTGTTGCGCCGACAATGAATCGCATTCGTACGGGTCTGCATTTGCCCGAATTTCTTGATCGTCTGGGAGTGCGGTCACTCACCGCATATGTGGACAAGAATGCGGACTGGCACGGCCGCTTATTTGATGAGGCGCTGCGGCTCTATCCTATCCCGGAGAGATGTAATAACCCGGTATGCCATCGCATCACTTTCATGTACGCTCCTCTTTATCGCCATGAACAACTGAACGAGGCAACCCACGAGGCGCTTCACGAAATGTTCGGAATCGCCAACGTGAAAGCGTTTGAAGGCCTGGCTTTGATGACTCGCAAGGGGCATGTGGTTGCAGCCGACGGAACGGAGGCTTACCTGCCTAACCTGAAGCGAATGGCGATTCCCATCGCGTTTATTCACGGGCAGGAAAATGAATGCTTTCTGCCCGAGAGCACGCAGATTACTTATGACCTATTGTGCCAACAGAATGGCAAGGATCTGTATACCAGACATGTGATTCCGGGTTACGGCCACATCGATTGCATTTTTGGCAAAAACACAGCTGTTGATGTTTTCCCTTTCATTCTCGATCACCTGACTGCGACCGCCGGTTGAGCACGCCAACGACGCTCCTCTTGATATGAATCGCATCGATTCTCATTTCGACGCCGTGATCGTGGGATCAGGATTCGGCGGATCGATCAATGCTCTTCGTTTAGCACAATCCGGGAAGTCTGTGCTCGTGCTGGAACGTGGAAGGCGTTACCTGCCCGGCCAGTTCCCCCGCGATGTAATCAATGTGAACCAGTTGTTCTGGCGTTATCCCGATCGGCCCGATTCGCGAGGACTCTATGATGTTCGATTCTTCTCCGGAATCGCCGCCGTAGTGGCCAGCGGCGTGGGAGGAGGTTCGCTCATCTACGCGAACATCCACATCCGTCCCGATCCAATTGTTTTTGAAGATCCGCGCTGGCCGCGTTCTATTACGCGAAAAATACTCGACCCGTATTATGACCGGATTCGCGACATGTTGGGTGTGTCTCCAGTCCCGTCCGACATTCCTCTGGCCAAACGCGATGCATTTCGTGACGCCGCACAGAAAACGGGGCACGAGGTCTTCGATCCCGATGAGGCGGTCAATTGGAGTACATCGACCTCTTCTGCAGGACGCGGTCCCTGTCGCATGGTTGCAGAGTGTGAGTTCGGATGCCAGTACGGCGCCAAGAACACGATGGACCTGACCTATCTTCGGGAGGCGGAGAATCTCGGAGCCAAAGTAGAACCGAATATTTATGTTAACCACGTCGAACCAAGTCCGGAAGGCTATCGGGTGCACTACGTTGACCTGGATGCGCAGCGTTCAGGATATTTAACCGGTTCTCGCGTCGTCCTGTCAGCCGGCACACTGGGGACGAACGAAATCCTGCTTCGCAGTCGGAATATTGGGACTTTGCCAAGACTGAGTGTCCAGCTCGGGCATGGTTATTCCGGCAACGGAGATTTTCTCGGCTCGATTCAGAATAGCCGAATGGATCTCAAACCCTGGGAAGGAACAGACGTCACGTCGGTGATACGGTATTTCGAATCGACCCCACAATTCACCATGGCCGCGCCGACTTTTAATCAGCCGGTCATGTTGGTGCTCGCGTCATTAGGCCAGCGAAGGGCGGGTTGGTTGAGTCTGCTTTCGCCGGTATTGTGGCCACTTTTGAGGTATCTCCTGCCATGGGCTTTCGGAAAAGGCTTGCTTAGCCGCCCGGCATCACCTCCAGGCCCGAACGCGGGCGATCCCGCTCGCATGACAAATCTGTTCGCGATCGGAAGAGACAATGCAAACGGCTTGATGTCGCTTCGGCGTGGGCGTCTCGATATCGCCTGGGACTATGCGCGCGAGAATGCTGCACTAGTTCTAAAAAATGTCCAACGCCATGCAGGAAATAGGCGACGTGTATGGAGGCACATTCGCTCCGCTTTTGACTTGGGACCTCTTTCATCGAATCATCACCGTGCATTCGCTGGGAGGCTGTCATCTATCCGAGACATCTGAAACAGGCGTGGTTTCGCCCTTTGGCGAAGTGCATGACTATCCCGGCCTGTTTGTTTCCGACGGATCGGTGATTCCTACATCCATCGGATTCCATCCGGTAATGACCATCGCTGCGATCTCCGAGCGTATTGCAGAAAACATAGTTCAAAGCTACTCGATGTGATTGTTGACGAACGCTCAGGGCCGGCTCACGCATTTTGCTTTCGCCTGAATTCTCCCGTATCATCAAAACTTCCGCAACTTAGCTCTCTATTTTCATGCGGGCGGTTAGCTCAGCTGGTTAGAGCGCCTGCCTTACAAGCAGGAGGTCGCAGGTTCGAGTCCTGCACTGCCCACCATCGCTCGAAAACACTTTCCCCTCATTTGAGTTCAACCAGCACCAAGCCAGGGGAGGGAATTCCCACCTCAAGTTCTGAGTTTTTCAATACGTGAGTCTCGGCGGTGGTCTCAATCGCTTGGCGTAGTTTCTGAACCTGCGCTTGCGTAGGTGAGGCTGGCGATCCCATTTTCGCGTAAGCGCGGTGAAAATCTCCGTGATCCCCATCTACTCGCCACAACGAAATTTTTTTTGCGTTTGTATGCTCGAATCGCACGGTGATGTTTTTAGAAAGACCACCCTTGCCAGGAGGGGCATAGTTCCACAGCGCCATGACCAGCGACCCATTCTGACCACGGGTCAACAAAGCTGAATCAGAATTCAGCTGTAGCCTCTGATCCCCCAGTCTGTGCAGAAGAGCGAAGGCTTGATACGCAGGCTTCGGAATCCCATCTTCAGCCAATAGCCCAAAGCCGCCGTAGAATGGCGTCTTTACCACGCCCTGCTCCTCGAAGACGTCGGAAAAGGTCCAATACGACATCATGTCCACGAGGCCGTCGCACTGGCGTATGGTATCGGCAAGCCACGGGCCCATGTAAACCGCATCCGTGACCTCGGGCTCGTTTTTGTAGCTGGCGTTGAACTCACTCCAGATCAGCGGAAGCCCGGGCTCACTCGAAGCGCGAATCTGCTCGTGAACCTTGCCGACGGCCCGGCAAACCATGCGGTCGCGCGGAATATCTTCGTTGGTTCCGAAAATGTCTTTCGCCAGATCGTTGGCGTAGACATGCGTAGAAACAAAATCCAGTGGAATTTTCTGTTGCGCGCAATGCTGGATAAAAGCATCCACCCACGCAGCCTGCGCAGTCGCCGGGCCTCCGATTCGAAGTCGGCGATCTACTTTCTTAACTGCAAGCGCTGTGTGATCGTAAAGTTCCCAGTAGGTTTGTTGCGCAGGCTTGCCCGCCCAAAAATCGAGGTTCGGCTCATTCCAAACCTCGAAGTACCAAGTGCTGACCTTATCAACGCCGTAGCGATCAATCAAATGCTGTACGAAAGCGGTGATCAGATCGTCCCAGCGTCCCCAATCTTTAGGAGGAGAGACATCCGGCTTGTACCAGAAAGCCTGATATACCGGCGAAGCCGCCAGTTTGTTCGGCATGAAGCTGAGTTCGACAAACGGCTTCACACCGTTCGCCAGCAGGCCATCGTAAATCTGATCAACGTAGGAAAAGTTATAGATCGGGTGGCCTTGCGGGTCCTCGTCGTATATGCCAACTTCATCGTGAAAGATCGCGTGAAAGCGCACATATTCGAAATCCGTGATCTGCTTTATCGCTCGCAGATCTTGACGATAACTGTCTCGCAAACTGAGGATCGCGCGCCCTGAGCCAAACATCTTTTCCCAAAAGTGCGGGAAAGAGTGCGACGGGGCGGAAGCGTCGGCCACAATTACTTCCGGGGAAGAGGAAGATTGTGCTGAGAGGCAGGCCGGATATACCAGCAAGAGCAAGAAGGAGAGCAAAAACCGCCGGCATTTGATAACGCTTGGCATGGATCACCTGAGATTACAATACGGTGTGGATTGAAACATAACGACGTTACGCGGCGGCCCTGCCGTAAGAGGGAACCCGGCGCACGTGGGCCGCGGGCTTCTCGTGCAAAACAAGTTCGGTGGCCTGCACTCGGCGGTCGCTGTGAAACCAACGTTGCACCACATCATCGCAGAGAACGTTGGCCAGCGAGAGCAGACTCATCCCTTGATGGTGAGCCATCCAACAGCGCACCAACTCGCAATTCGATGGGCGAATGTGGTGTTGGGAGCCACTGTAATCGGCGGCTTCATAGAACCCGTAAGGTCCAAACCATTTCAAGGCATACATACGGTGCAAGTTACGGAGCGCGGCTGGCCGGTCAACTTCCAGCGCCAGAAATGTCGAGTATGGCGAGATAACCAGAGGATTCGAATCCCGTTGCATCATCGAAAGCTGGGGAAGGCCGAAGGCCTTATATTGATAATTTCCACATTCATCGATTTGGAAAAAGGCCGACTCTGAAATTCCCCACGGTACGCCCCTTGTTAACGCATAGGCCTCTTGGGATTTCACCGCTCCCACGCGAGCGCGATCAAGAAGAGTGTTGGGGTAGGAGCGCATCCACAGTCCCGGCATCAAGTATTCGAACATCGTTCCGGACCAGGAGAGCAGAACAGGCCGTCCACCATCGAGGGTTTGCGCGCGTCCCATGCGGAACCAGCACTCCTGTTCGATGTCTTCTTTGGCGATGGCGGTGAATACAGCGATACGCGCTTCGCTCGCCAGCAGGTCGTAACACGAGGGCTGCATCTGTTGCGTTCCGGTGTCGAAACCGATCGTCAGCAGCTTGCGCTCGCTATTAAGCAAGAAAGCGAAATCCATTTCGTTGGCCAAGCTTCCCGCGAGTGCGCCAAGTTGCCTAAGATTGTCGATCAGTGCCGTCGCATTGGCGCGAGCCTCCGCCAACAATGTTCTGAGACGCTCGTAGAACGACCGGTTTTCTCCGGATGCGTTTCGAATTGCGCCATCGACATACGCTTGGAATTGTGAAATTCGTTCGGGATACTCCAGCAGCGGAAGATGACGCATCAAGCTCGCTTTAACCACCGGATCATCCTGCAGCGTTTCAAACTCGGGTAAGAACCATGGCGCGTAGCATCGTGCCAGTTGCTGAACGCAACGCAATCGCGCACGCGATTGTTCTCGCAGCCAGTCGACGTCTGGCTTCTTTTGATCGGCAGCCGTGGCACTTTGGTCAAGAAAAGTTTCAGGAATCGCCAGCAGGAAAGCTAGCCAATCCTTCCCTTGAAGCGCCGTCTCGTAACTGGAAAACGTTTTGCGAGGCAACAATTTTCGATCAGCAAAGCTTCGAAGATGGTCCAGAAAACCTTCAGCCAGACTGCGTTCAAAGAGCGGACGCTCCAGGCGATCGAGGCACCCGTGCTGCAAAGTCCATAGTGAAGCGACAAGATTTCCGCTGTCGACGGAGGACACGAAGGCGGGAAGCAAAGGAGTCAGAGTGCGCGTATCGTACCAGTTCAGCAAATGACCGCGGTGCTTGGTGAGTCTCGAGACGGTGCCCAACGTCAGGCGCGTCAACTCAGCCATCTCCGGCACGGTGAGATAGCCGAACTCGACCGCGACCTGCCGTGCATTGAGAAGGAATCCCAGATTTGTTGGTGAAACGCGAGACGCGATTGCCGGAGGTTCTTCTTGCACGTTATCCGGGATCAGCCAGTTGTGTTCCTCGGTGCAAAATTCGGCAAAGTAACGCCAGGTATGCAAAGCGCAACGGCGAAGGAAGCGCGTATCGCGGGAGGAAAGCTCCGTACCTGGCTCGATCGGCGACTGGTTCAGCCATACCACAACGAGTTTGCTGCATGCCCACAAAATCAGAAAGGGCATCGCTGTGAGCAGAGACCTTGGCTGGAACAGCGCGAGCAGCAACCCGATCCCCGCCGCCGTGGCCGGCATCCAATCGAGATAGCGATCGACCGGAGTTCGCCGGGCGCCCATCTCGCTCTCTTCAGCCGTTTCCCATTCCAGAAGCCGCTCGTGAGTTACTATGCGTCGAATCAACGTGCGCACTACCGCGTCCAGCGAGAGCAGCGTTTGATGCGCAAGGAATACGACGGTGAGCAGCACGTTGACGTTCGTGGCATAGAACCCGCGCAAGACTTCACGCGCCACCAACGAGTTCCGTTCCAGAGCTGCGCGAACCATCCCAGAGGCAAGCTCGAATAACGGAGGAATAAACAGAATGCAGACCGTAGCGAGGGTCCAGTACAGATGATTCGCCTCCGGCAGGAGCCAGCCAAAAATCAGCAAAAGAAGAGTAGCCGGTTCTACCAGACTACGGCGCAGATTGTCGAGAATCTTCCAGCGCGAAACCAGCGAGATGGGATTGAGCACCCGCGCGCCGGACTCCTCTGGAACGCGATCGGTCAACCATTCCACGATCTGCCAATCACCCCGCATCCAGCGATGCTTGCGGCGGTTGTATGCGCTGTAATGGGAGGGATAGTCTTCTATGAGTTCAATATCGCTGACTAGGCCGGCGCGCGCGTATGCACCCTCAATCAGATCATGGCTTAGCAAGGCGTTTCTCGGGAAGCGGCGGTTGAGAACCTGTTGAACTGTGTCGACTTCGTAGATTCCTTTTCCGCTGTAGCTGCCTTCTCCATATAAATCCTGGTAGGCGTCGGAAACCGCGCGAGTGTAAATGTCAAAGCCTGTTTCGCCTGCATAAATGGCGGCCAGCCGCGAACGCCCGGTGCTCTGCACACTTACCCCAACGCGAGGCTGTAATATCCCGTAGCCAGCAACGACGATGTTTTTTTCTGGATCGATAATCGCTTGATGCAGAGGATGGGCGATGGTGCCCACCATTCGATGAGCCGATCCCCGCGGAAGCTCGGTGTCGGAATCCAGCGTGATTACAAACCGCACCTGCGGAAGGATCGAAAGGTCTCCTACTTTCACGGGAAAGCTGTCATATTCCGCGCGCAGCAACTTGTTCAGGTCCAGCAGTTTGCCGCGCTTGCGCTCCCAGCCCATCCATCCCTTCTCGCGTGGGTTATAAACCCGGTGGCGATGGAACAAAAAAAATGAGCCCGTTTTCTGAGGGCCATATTGTTCGTTCAATTGTTGGATCAGAGAGGAAGCCAGATCGATTAAGTGGTGGTTCTCATTCGCCAGATGGTCTGAATCCGGCAAATCGGAGACCAGCGCGAAATGCATGTTGGGATCATGGTTTCCCAGAAAACGTACTTCAAGATTTTCCACCAGCCCGCGAACTTGTTCTTCATTGAGCAGCAGCGTCGGCACCGCTACCATGGTGACGCAGTCGCTGGGAATGCCTTCGGAAAAATCCAGCTTGGGCAGAATTTCTGCCGGCAGAAGAGTAGTGACCAGATAATTCATCACCTGAATTGCTGCCTGAGAACTGGGCAGCAGCAGGATCAGCATGGAAAGCAGCACGAGCACCGGTGAGTAGGCGGTGGAAGTGAGCGCGAGCAAAATGACCGTGATAACG
>CAYOVU010000219.1:0-3329 GCA_964407505.1 uncultured Acidobacteriaceae bacterium
TGGTTGGAGCGACTTCACTCGCTCGAAGTAAAGGATTAACAAGTTTGGGCTGCCCCACAACGCGATAGCCCGCCCGAGAGGGACACAGGCGCGAAAAACAAAATAGGAGCACCACAATGACTGTTCTTGAACTACAAGCACAACACGACAATGCTATTGCCAAGGCGGATCGAATCGTTTCAACCGCCGAACGGCAAAAGCGCAACCTTAATCCCAACGAACAACGAGATATGGACGCAGCCTTGAAAGAGGCTTCCGATCTAAAACCACGAATCGCGGCGGCTAAGTCAGCCACTCCGAGAAGCGTGGGCCAACTTCGCGCGGAATTGGACAAGATGCCAAGACACACGTTTGCTCTTGAGTCCCGCGTTCCCGCGCCCTCCGAGAAGTATGGGAAAACTGCGCTGTTGCCAGACCGATTTTCGAGGGAATATCTGGAGTCCTTCGATGCCTTTCGGAGCGGTGTAGGTCCGATCACCGGCTCTCTCCAAGAGGGCGCTTCTACCGGGGGAGGTTTTGCTGTGCCTATTGTGGTGGATCAAAAAATTGTGCCATTGGCACCACAGGACTCTGCTATTAGAAGGCTAGCCACGGTCATCCCGACCACCAGCGATATTCGGATTCCGGCTATTGCAACCCGCGGTACGGTATCTGCGAAGTCCGAAACATCAGGATTCACAGTTGCGGTGCCTAGTCTCTCAGACTTCACACTTTCGGCCTTTTCTGCGGGCGTGGAAGTTCCAATTTCCATTGAACTGGCCCAAGACGCGCCTTGGTTCACAAAGGTCACGCTTGCTGACGCTGTGAGCGCATTTCTGGAATATGAGGAAGTCAATTACGTGACCGGCTCCGGCAGCGGACAAGCGCAAGGTCTTATAGGTAATTGCGGACCGGGCGTGACCTGTGAGCCGGACACCAACGGCAACCTTGTCAGTATTGACGCAACTTGGCAACTCCTCGCGTCCCTGAAAGACACGTATGCCAAAAATGCAAGCTGGCTGATGACACGGGCAACCGCTTTGGTTATCCGGCGTGCTCAAGTCGGTTCTAACATTTTTGAACACGTGTTCAAAAGTCAAGACGGAGTTGACCTACTTCACGGGCGACCTGTTGAGTATTCATCTGCGATGCCCGCGGCGGCGCGTGGCGCGTGTCCCGTCCTGCTAGGTGACTTCGCGCGTGGCTATATCGTAGGCGACCGCGGAGGCTCCGCGCTTCTTATGAAAAAACTGGATCAGACCGCGTTGATGGTGTCGAACGGCGAACTGGTTCTTTTGTTTTACAGAAGGAGCGATGGGCGCGTCCGTGTTGCCGAAGCGATTCAGTCACTCAATATCGCCGCCTCCTAACTCCAGCGGGCTAGGACGTGCGTGAACCGGCTCCGTTTGGTTAGGGGAGGGCGGAGCCGGACTTTTTGAAATGGGGAGGACGTTGAGTTATGAGACTGGATTTTTCGTTGACGTTGCCGGATGAGTTATATGAGCAGTTGATAGATGACTGCCGGGTCTGCGAGATATTGCCGAAACAGTATGCCGCGGAAGCCCTGGAGTCCGCGATTGCCTCAAGACGGCTGCCCAAGATAGAGGCCGGACGGCGCAAGTCTCCAGCACAAGAGATCACAGATATAGAAATCACGCTCACAGAGCATCGAATCCTGCTTTAAGAAATGAAAGGTTAAGGGTAGCTATATCGCGCAACCAGTTTGGGTTTTATCCGTAGACCTACAGACAAAAACCGCCGCATTCGCCACTGGAATGCAAGAGGCGGCCAACGCTGCCCGCGGTTCGTTCAAAGATATAAAGCAGAACGCGGACGAGATGGGAGAGGGCGTCCGAGGTGCAACGGGTAAAGTTGAATACTCCATGACCGAGGCTAGGCACGGCGTAATGATGCTTGGCGAGGAGTTTGGGGTCCATCTCCCAAGAGGTCTCACAACGTTCATTGCATCTCTTGGCCCGGTTGGTGCCGCAATGGAGGCCGCGTTTCCTTTCCTTGCAATCATCTTAGGAGCAACCCTCCTCATTGAACATCTCACGAAGATTGGCGAAGCTGCCGAGAAAGCCGCGGACGCCGGTCACAAACTTGACGATGATTTAGCGATGGGCCTCAACAAAGCCCGAGAGCGGATGATTGACAGCGAGATTGAAATCCGCAAGTTAGCCGGTGAACCAGCATGGGACTTGTTGGCACAGAAATTAAAACTGAAAGAAGCGGATGAGGGACTTGAGAATGTGCAACGCCTGGACCGGGCCATCTCCGAACTACTCAAGGCGCACGGGGCCACGTCCAACTGGAATCCGTTCAATTGGCTGGATCACAGTGACGACATTGTTAATAAAGCCAAGTCCCTCCAAGAGCAGATGCGCGGGGCAAAGACCAACGAGTCTCAAGCCACGGTCCTTAATGATGCGCTAGCCGTACAGTCCAAGATTCTTGAGCAGATGAAAGAACAGACGGACGTATCCGGGGCACAGCTACGCAACCAGCAAGCATATGTGGATTTCTTGAAGCAAGAGGCGGACACCCTCGGTGCGTTGGCCCATGCGGATAGGAATGATGAGCGGGCGCAAAAGATGGACCGCACCAATAAAGAAGATGCGGACCAAGCCAAGCTATACGAGACCCAACAACGCGGCCTAGAACAACGGCGGCGGGCCGAGGAGCAATACAGCAAGAGCGTTGCCGAGATACACAAGAAACAGGCGGACGAATCCGTCAAAGAGGCCAACGAGGAGTACGCCGCCACTAACGCGGTAAAGAAAGAGGTCTTTGACCAGCAAAAAGAACAGGCACGTCTTGGCGAGGAGATGGCTAAGGAGGAGGCAGACCACTCGAAAAAGATGGCCGCCCTCAACCTACAGGAGGAGCAAGAGCAGACCAAAGAACAGGTAAAGGTTCACAAGTCCCGCTCACAGCAAATCCTGGACGAGCAGATAGCCGGGGAGAACGCGGACTATCAGGCACAGATGCGGGCGTATGAAACGGAATTAGGTGCCCTGGACCGGTTCTCCAAGGAATACGAGGTCAAGAAAAAACAGTTACAGGACAAAGAGGAGGAGTTAGAAAAGGCGCACCAAAACAAGCTAACTCAAATCCAGTTGCAAGCCGAGGAGGAGCGTAACCAGCGCATCCTAGCTGCCGAGAATAAGTTTGAGAGTTCAATTGCTGCGGGGATGGCTAAGGTCCTCACCGGCCATGAGTCCGCGGCCAAGATGTTAATGAGCCTCGGCAACCAAGTAGCCGCGGGATTGATGGAGAACGCTATCAAGTCCGTACTGGCTAACAACTACACAAAGGAATCCGATGCTGCCGCCGCCGCGCGTAAGGCA
>CAYOVU010000220.1:0-44127 GCA_964407505.1 uncultured Acidobacteriaceae bacterium
CCTTGCAGGAAAAATACCACCTCGGCGTCATCGGTCATGAATTCTTCAACCCATGGATCGTATCGACGGCCAAAAATTTTCGCGAACTCGTCGTGCACTTCCTCGATGACCGCCATCGAACCTTCCATGGCGCGAGCCCGCTCCAACTGCAGTGGAGGCCCCTGCTCCGGCATAATCTGCGGGCCGTGCGAGACCGGATGCCGCGGATCGAGCGGGTAAGGATGCTTATAAGGCGGCAGGAATTCGTTGACCTGGCCCTGATCGGGCAATTCGACATCGCCCGTAATGTGAGAAACGAAGAAGCCGTCCTGGCAAACCATCTGTGGCAAAAGCACGCGCGGATCTTCGCCGATGCGAAACGCGATCAGATGATTGTCGAATGCTTCCTGCGCATCGCAGGACCAGCCCATCAACCAGCCCATGTCGCGAGTCGAGAGTGCGTCGGTATGTTCGGAGCCGAAATCGCCGGGAGGATCGAGCGTGCGGTCGGCGATCATCATCTGCACCGGCATGCGGCTTCCCGAGATCGGCGAATAAAGTTCGTAGGCGAACTGCACGCCGACTCCCGAACTGCCGGTGAAAACGCGTGCTCCAGACGACGAAGCTCCGTGCGCAATACTCAACTGCGAGTGCTCGCTATCGGCCACGATGTATTCGGCATCGAGCTCGCCGTTCGCAACCATTTGTGCCAGCGCCATCATCGTCGCTGTGTAAGGACGAATCGGGTACGCTGCGATTACGTCGACATCCGCATATTTAGCGGCTTGGGCTGAGGCGACGCAACCATTGATTCGGACCATTCTTTTCTTTGCTTCCGTTACCGTTGCCATAGATCACTCCGCAAATTCCAAAATCTTTATCGTCGACTACTGCTGATGCGACGTTGCTGCTGTAGTTTCAGGGCTAAATATTCTTTGCCGGACGATCGCCCAGGTTTCGTAACTCCTCGGCTTGACGTCCGTGCAGACCGGGCGTGATAGCGAATGCTGTATCCATGCGCACGACTCCGGTATCGAAGTCGAGCTCGGGCACGCCCTCCAGGCAGCCGGTTGGACATTCCTCAATGCACACGCGGCAACCTTTGCAGTAGTTGACCAGAATTTTATAAAGACCATTCGACCGCTCCGGACGCGCGATACAAGGCTCGGGACATACGAGATAACAGTTGTCGCAGGCGTTGCAGGTACCGCAACTGAAACAGCGGCCCGCCTCTTCAACTGCCTGTTCTTCCGAGAAAGCCTGAATCACTTCATCCTGCGTTTTGCGCCGGCTGTTTGGGTTCAGCATCGCCTGCTGAACGCGCGGGAAGTGCGGGAAGTACGTCATGTTCATGCGATTCAAATCCATGATCACGTCCACCGGAATCGTGCGCGGCTGCAACGGCTCGCCACGCATGACCTTGTCCAGGTTGAAAGCGACACGCTTGCCGTCGCCAACAGCATTCACCACCATTAAGGGTTGACCCGAACCGACCTGCGCGATGTCTCCGGCGGCAAAGAAGTTTGTGTCGCCGAGACGCCCGAACTTGTCGATCCTGATGGTTCCGCGTTCGTTCTTGAACTCGTCAGGCAGCCAACCGACCGACGCACGCTGGCCGATTGCAATGATTACGTTGTCGACGGCGAAGCGCTCCGCGGGAACTTCGCGATCGACGTTGATGGGCGAAGCGTTGATAGCGCCGGCAAAGCGCGCCGGATGCAGTTGCAGCGACTCGACCTTGCCGTTGCCCAGAACAGCCGTCACCGCGCGACCATGCCACAGGTCCACGCCCTCCGCGAGCATGTCATGCAAATCTTCCGGCGAGGCCGGCATCTCTTTGGGATTCGCCTCCACCGTGATCATGGTCACTTCCACAGCGCCCTGCCGCAGCGCTTCGCGAGCGCAGTCGATGGCTGTATTTCCTCCGCCGATGACGGCGACACGAGCTCCCAGCTTCACCTTGGAGGTACCCATGCCGATGTCGCGCAGAAACGGAAGACCGTAGAGCACGCCGTCTTTGTTCTCACCCTCGGCTCGCACGCTGTTGGGCTCAGTGAGGCCAATGGCCAGCACGCAAGCGTCGTAATTCTTTTTCAAATCGTCCCAGGTGACGTCCTTGCCGACCTCGACGCTGGTTTTGATGGTGATGCCCAGTTGCTCCAGGCGCTCAATTTCGCGATCAAGAATGTTCGCAGGAAGAACCCAGTCAGGAATGCCGCCGCGATTCAGTCCCCCAGCTTTGGGAGATTTCTCGAGGATCGTCACTTTGTAGCCGAGACGCGCGAGTTGATACGCGGCGCTGTGACCGGCAGGTCCGGAGCCGACGACGGCTACTTTTTTGCCGTTGGGCTTGCCCGGCTTTACGACATCATGGGTCAGAGCTTGTCCGAGGTCGCCGAGGAAGCGCTCGACGGCGCGGATCGAGATGGCCTCATCGTACTTCCCGCGGTTACAGGCTTGCTCGCACGGGTGATAGCACACGCGGCCCGTGACGGACGGGAAAGGCATGTCCTCCTTGATGAGCGCGTAAGCGTCGATGTACTTGCCGCGCTTCACGAGGTCAAGGTAGCCCTGAATTTTTTCATTGGTCCCGCAGGCGTTGTTGCAGGGTGGCAACTTGTCGCGATACACCGGACGGATCGAACGCCAGTTGCCGGTGGGGAAAAGGTCTTGTCCCTTTTCCTGCGACGGGGCGGGCGTGATGCCCGCGAAGGGGACGGTAAGCCAATCGGGAATTTTTGTGCCTTTAGTCGACATGAGATCCTTCCTACACGGCCACTGGATTCAGCGGCATAATATGTAACTCGTTGAGCGCCATTTCGAATGCGTTCTTGTTGGCAATCATCGGTTCGATGGTTTTCATTTTGACGATGCCAGTTGTCTTTACGACTGCGGCAATTAGCGGGGCCGCGATATCGGGCGCAATTGATTTATTTCTCTCGGCAGCGCCTTCGGTCGAAAGACGGTCGAGGCCAAGCTCACCCAGCCGGTAGTAAAGCCATTTGTGCTGCGCCAGCTTGGCAGCATCAACGCATACGAGTTGAGCTAAGCGCTCCGGCCCGGGAACGAAACGGATCATGTAATCCGGCGTGTAGTGCGTGTTGATCACCAGCGTGCCGCCTGGGGGCATGCCGCGCATGTAGTCCCAGCCTTTCACCATCGTGCCTTCCACCAGCACGACGATATTGGGCTTCTCGTTTTCGTAGGTGAGCTCATTCTCGAGAATTTCGTCGCTCACGCGGCAATACTTGCGTGTGGGGCAATTCGTACGATCGGGATTGTCGACGTAATTCTCCATAGCCTGCGCGTATTTGCCTTCGAGCCGCGCCGACGCCGAGATTGAGTTGACGATGTCGCGGCCTTCTTTGTCCATAATGATGCCGCGCGTCCAAACCGTGAGTTCTGTGTAACTCATAATCAAACCTCGTTTGTACTCGTAAAATCAGTGCTTCGTAATCGAAAATGCGCCAGGGAACGAATTCTCAGCGCTCTGTTTCAGGTTCGAAGCATTCACCCTGGTCAGTTGCGAGAGGCTTCCGTGATCGGACTCCAGAATCGCCATAAAATCGCTGCGCAAAACGATTAACGGCGCGCGGCGCGTGCCATTCTGAAACTCCACAATTGCGGATAGCGTCGCCTTCTTGCACAAGCTTTCGATATCGGCGCCGGTGAAATCCTCCATCTGTTCCATGAACTCGTTGAAATCGACATCTTGAGCCAAAGGTACGCGCTGGCAGCAAAGGCGCATGATGGCGGCACGATCGGCGGCGTCGGGCTTGGCGAACGGCAACATGTAGTCGAAGCGTCCGCTGCGCAAGAGAGCGGGCTCGATGCGTTCGGGACGATTAGTGGCCGCCAACAGGATTACGCCTTTTACATCTCGCAGGTTATCGATTTCACGCAGAAGCTGACTAAGAATTCTTTGATAAACATCGGTGCCAAATTGATCAGCTCCGAACTTTGGCGCGAGCGTGTCGATGGTGTCGAAGAATAGAATGCAGGGCGCAGCGCGCCTCGCTTTTTTGAAAACTTCACGCAAGGCTCGCTCGGATTCGCCGAGCCACTTTGAGTACAGTTGCGGACCATCGATGGCAATGAGCGGCAGTTGCTTCTCGCCCGAAAGCGCACGAGCCATTGCAGTCTTCCCAGTTCCAGACGGTCCAACGAACAGGATGCCTCGCGGCGGCGCGAGTCCGACCTGCTCATATATCTCGGCACGCATGTGAGAGTGCTCGACGACTCCGTCGAGCAACCGTTTCACCTGCGCGAGACCTCCCAAAGATGCGAAAGTCGACGAACTTTTCTCGATCAGGAATTCGCGAGTAGCGCTGGGCTCGACTTCTTTTAAACCGGCAAGAAAATTTTCTCGCGTCACCTGCAAGGAACCGAGTTCAACCGTTGCGGCGCCGTCGGTTTCGAGCGGATAAGCGGAGAGGAAGCCGCGCAGGGCGATCATGCCCACCTCTTGCCCAAGCGCTTCGAGGTCAGCGCCCACGAATCCGTGCGAATGCTCGGCAATCTCCTTGAGATCGACATCTGATGCGAGGGGCATGGCACGGGTATGAATTCTGAGAATTTGAAGCCGTGCTTGCGTATTCGGAACACCGATTTCGATTTCGCGATCGAAGCGGCCCGGACGTCGAAGTGCGGGATCGAGTACCTCGGGAATATTTGTCGCACCGATGACGATGACTTGTCCGCGGGCCACGAAACCATCCATCAAGCTGAGAAGCTGTGCTACAACGCGCTTTTCGACCTCGCCACTCACTTCGGCGCGCTTGGGGGCCACCGCGTCAATCTCGTCGATGAAGAGAATCGCCGGCGCATGGCGTGCAGCTTCTTCGAAGACCTCGCGGAGCTTGGCCTCGCTTTCACCATAGAACTTCCGCATGATCTCAGGGCCGTTGAGGTGAATGAAATGCACACGGCTCTCAGCAGCCACAGCGCGGGCGAGAAGCGTCTTACCCGTACCAGGTGGGCCATATAGCAATACACCCTTCGGCGCCAGAATTCCGAGGCGCTCGAAGACGCGTGGATACTTCAGCGGCAGCTCGACGATCTCGCGAACTCTCGCAACTTCACGCTTCAAGCCGCCGATATCTTCATAGGAGACCGCGGGAGCACGCGCTACCGTCTGATCGCCTTCCACCACGCGGAGGTCGGTGCGCTTCCCAATGACGACCGCTCCTGAGGGTATCGTGCGTACGACTTGGAAGTTCACTGCTTTAGAAAACGTTGGGACGCGCACCACGCAGCCTGCAACAACCGGAACGCCGATCAGGTCATCGAGCATTTGCTCGGGCGCGATCGTTGCCGGTGGCGCCCCTTTCCACAGTGGCGTAAAGCGAACGGCCACGGCCTGCTGCGGCTCGACAACCGCGACTGCTACTTGCTCCTGCAATCCCGCATTGCAATTGCTGCGGCATGTTCCATCGATCTGGATCATGCCTTCGAGGCCTTCGTCGGCAAGCTCGGCGCGTCCAACGGCCATTGTGCCACCGGTGATTTTCAGGATGTCGCCTGCCCGTGCGCCTATGCGCCGCAGATCAGCCGGCGCCAATCGCGCGATGGCGTGACCGACATCCTCGACGCGGGCTTCCGCAACGCGCAGCGTTATTGTTGCAAGCGGATGACTCACATGGTCCGCATCGCGAGCCGCGAAGACTTCGCGCGTTGCGTCATTTCCCCGGTCAGTCAATCTAATCATCCCCAGCTGATGGTCCGCAGTTGGTCATCCCAAACTCGAGTGCGAAAACCCACTTCGCATTCGCAGAAACGTTCTGCTCAAGAATTATTTTTTCAACACAATCTCTTCGACATCTTCAATGTGACGCCGCATCGCGGCTTTTGCCGATTCGGCGTCGTGGCGCTTGATGGCCGCCAGTATGCGGCTGTGGCCTGCCAGCGATTTTTGCGGGCGTCCCTCAACTTGTAAACTGCGTTCCCGCGTTTCCCGCAGCAAGTCCATGAGAGTATCCAACACTTTCAGAACAACACTATTGCCAGACGCCAATGCAACTGCGTAGTGAAATTCGGAATCTTCGGCAATCGTGCTGTCCCCAACGCGCAGTTTCTCCGCTTGCCGTTTGAGGATATCTTCCATCTCAGCAATTTCGTCGGCGGAGGCATGCGTAGCGGCGCGCGAGGCCAGAGATGGTTCGAGCATCAAGCGAAAATCAAGGAGTTCCCCCATTAACTCCTCTTTGTGCTTGAGAGCATTGGCCAGCGGATTCGCCACGGAGTTGGAAGTGATTTCCCGAACGATGGTGCCCGCGCCTTGACGCGGTTCCACCATGCCCATCAGTTCGAGACTGCGAATCGCATCTCGTATGGAACTGCGGCTGACGCCGAGGGTCTCGGCGAGTTCGCGCTCCGAAGGCAGTTTGTCGCCCGGCCGCAGCTTCTTAAGAATTAACCGCTCGATCTGCCGCGCAACGTCTTCATAGACTTTGTTGCGCCGTACAGTCTCGAATTCGGAATTGAGGATTGGAGGCAACGCGGCTCCCAAGTGGTCTGGTAAGTGGACCAGATGGAGTATACGCCCGTTGTCAAGCCCGGGCAATTATTTTTCGCTGATTTAGAAACATTGACGGTGTCCAGCAGGCCGCTCGTAATCAAGAAGGCTTTGTCGTCTGCAACGTCGCACGGCTGCTCTGTCCCAACAACTTGGCGCAATTGTACACCGCCCGCGTATATGTCATAGGAACATCTACCTTCTCGCCTAGTTCCACCACCGAGCCGACCAAGGCTTCGAGTTCCATGGGCCGCCCAGCTTCGAGATCCTGAAGCATCGAGGTCTTGTGTTCGCCAACTTTTTCCGCGCCGGCCATTCGCTGATCGATGGTAACTGGCAGTTCCATTCCTAACTTTTTTGAAACCGCTTCCACTTCCTGCATGATGTTGCGGACCACATCCGAGACTCCCGGATCGTGGAGCATTTGAGCCAGCGTGGCGCGGGTCAACGCGCTTACTGGATTCAACGAAGCGTTGCCCAAAATCTTCACCCAGATCTCTTGCCGGATGTGAGTGGTGATCGGACAGCGCAAGCCAGAAGCCGTGAGAGCTTCGGCGATGCGGCGGCAGCGTTCGGTGCGCGTGCCGTTGGGTTCTCCGATAGAAATGCGATTGCCTTCGGTATGCTGGATCACTCCCGGCGCGGTAATCTCCGTAGAAAAATAAACGATGGACCCAACCACGCGGCCGGCAGCAATAGCGGCGGAAATCACGCCGCCGGGGTCGATGCGCTCGATGCGAAGTCCATCCCACTCGCCGCCGAAACCTTGAAAGTACCACCACGGAACTCCATTCTGCGTGCTAACAACTGTGGTATCCGGGCCGAGCACCGGTTTCAACAGAGGGGCGAGTTGCGGCAGGCTGTGGGCTTTTACTCCGAGAAAAACTACGTCCGCTCCTCCCGCTTCTTCGAGGGAGCCAACAATTCTGGGGTGGGCCTGGAAATCTCCGTCTGAGCTTTTAACCTGAACCCCGTGCTGCTGTATGGCTTTCAAATGCGGGCCGCGCGCGAAGAGCGTGACGTCGAGGCCGGCGCGCGCCATGCGGGCGCCGACGTATGCGCCGATTGCGCCTGCTCCTACGATCAGAAACTTCATTCGTGCTCACCGGCCAGGGCAGCAGCGACTGCGCGGCGTCGAATTTTTCCCGTCGCGGTGGTGGGAATGCTTTCGACCAGATAAATTTTCGTTGGGCATTTAAATTCCACCAGGAATTCGCGGCAGTGCTTGATCAGATCCGCTTCGGTCGCACCATTTTTTTCATGCAAAACCACGGCTGCGGCCACTTCTTCACCCAGTGTAGGATGCGCGCAACCGAACGTGACCGCAGCAGCAACCGCCGAGTGCCTTAGCAAAACTTCATCGACTTCGTGAGGCGCAATATTTTCGCCGCCGCGAATGACGATATCTTTGATCCGGCCTGTCAAATGCAAATAACAGTCGGTATCGAGATATCCCTGATCGCCGGTGCGAAACCATCCACTTACAAAAGCCCGAGTATTCGCGTCAGAATTGTTTTCGTATCCCCGGAACACATTCGCGCCCTGAATCGCTACTTCGCCCCGCTGATTGGTTCCGAGATGATTGCCGTCTTTGTCCATGATGCTGATGCGGAGGCCGGCGCCAACACCGACGGAGCCCGCTTTGCGGTGCCGCGGAGGCAGTGGATTGGAAGTCATTTGATGTGCGGCTTCGGTCATTCCATAGGCTTCGACGAACGGAACGCCAAACAATCCCTCGATCTTGTGAATCAGCTCTGCCGACAAAGGCGCACTACAGGATCGAATGAACCGCAACGAGGCAGCTTCCGCCGGTTTCTGACGTGTCCGAGCCAGCAGAAGCTGATGCATGGTCGGCACGCCTGAATACCAAGTCACGTGGTTCTCGCGCACCGTTCTCCAGAAGGACAAAGCATTGAATTTTGTGGGAACGACGACCGTCCCTCCAGAAATCAAGCTTGCCATGGTTGAACCAATCAACCCATGGACGTGGAACAGCGGCATAATGCAGAGCGAGACATCTGCCGGTGTAAGCGCGTACGTATTCGCAATATTTGCCGAGGAGACCGCCAGGTTGAAATGCCGCAGAGGAACGCGCTTCGGCCGTCCGGTACTTCCGCTGGTGTGGAGGACTAGAGCAATATCGTCCGCTGTCGGCTCGGTGGCCTTTGCGCCGGAAGGAGCATTCACCATGCGAACGATTCCCTGCTCCGTCATCTCAACAGAAAAAATCGGGATCTTGCGATCCGTGGCTGCTGTGCGCACAAACTCTGCTCCGACCGGCGGGCAGAGCAAAACCCGGGCATTGGTGTCGCCCAGGAAAAAATGGAATTCTTCGTAGGGGTAGGCCGGATTCAAAGGAGCCGCCGTACCGGCGATGGAGGCGGCGAGGAAACTCACGATCACTGGCAGACCGTTGGGCAATGCAATCGCCACCGCGTCCCCGCGGCGGATACCGGCGGACGCCAAAGCGTTCGCCATGGCCAGAACCTGCTGGCGAAGAGAATCGTACGTAATATTGATTCCAAGCTCGGGCACGACAATGGCCGTGTGGCTATCGGCGAAATGTAAAACGTCAAGAAGCGTATCTACCGACTTCAGTGTCATTCGTTCTTCGCCTCGAGGGAGTGCGTTGGATGATCGGTCTACTGCTAGCGGTTGTTCATGTTGCGCGAGCCAATGTCTGCTGGCAGGTGTTCGCCAAGCGCTTCCGGCAAACAACACCGGCATTCGCATCGTTGCATGAAGAGGTGCCCGCGTCAGTAATGATCCCGAATCTATCCCGCGTATCCTTCTGCCTTCAGTGCTTTCTTGAATTCCGCAAGAAAAAACTGCACATTTTCTTCGGTAGCGAGAGGCCCCATCAGGCCGACACGAAAAATCTTGCCCGCCAATGGCCCGAATCCGCCAGCGATTTCGATGCCTGGACCTTCCAAAAGCCGCTTGCGCACTTTAGGCTCATCTACGCCGTTCGGCACGAGGACAGTGTTGAGTGTTGGAACTCTGTGAGCGGCGGCGACATGCATGCGCAGACCCATCGCTTCGATCTCCCGCACGAAAAACTTGTGGCAACGGCGGTGTCGCTCCCAACGGTTCTCGATCCCCTCTTCGGCGATCACCAGCAACGCCTCGCGCAATGCAAAGAACATGGAAATGGGAGCGGTGTGGTGATAGCGGTGCGAGACCGTCGAATAGTCATGAATCAGCTTGAGATCGAGATACCAACTGCGCACCGGCGAGGTTCGGGCGCGCAGCCAGTCCATGGCTCGCGGCGAAATCGCCAACGGAGACAGGCCCGGCGGACAACTGAGCCCTTTTTGCGAGCAACTATAGGCGATATCGATTCCGGTTTTGTCGAACTCGACCGGAACTCCACCGAGTGAAGTAACGCAATCGCCGATGACGAGAGCACCGGCTTCATGAGCCGCGGCACAGATTGCATTGCCCGGCTGTAAGGCCCCCGTCGATGTTTCCGCATGCACATAGCCAACCACCTGCGGCTTTTCGCGATGGATAAATTCCGACGCTTCTGCGTCGCTGAAGGTTTCTCCCCACGCCTTCTCAAAGCGAACCACATTTGCGCCCTGGCGTTTGGCCATTTCCGTAAGGCGATCGGAAAAATATCCATTCGCGAAGACGGCCAACTTGGCTCCCGGTTCTACGAAGTTGGCGACAGCGGCTTCCATGCCCGCGCTGCCTGTTCCGGAAATAACCAGCGTGGAGCCCGCAATAGCACCGTAGGTAGGTTTAAGTAATTCCTGAACATCCTGCATCACCTGGATGAAATAGGGATCAAGGTGCCCAACGATCGGCTTGGAGAGCGCCAGATAGACGCGAGGGTCCACCATGGTGGGCCCGGGCCCGAAAAGATAACGTGTGGGCGGCTGCAGAGGTGCAAATAAGTCAGCGTTCGAAGTCTGGTGTTGTGTGACGCTCATAAGCCTCTTTTCCATTCATACGTAATCGAATACCGCGGCGTAGAACTCCAAAGGAGGAGCTTTCGCAATGACAAGCAGGGTGGAAGTAAATACCGGCGCAGCGAGTGTAGTCAAGTTAATTTTATTGGTAAATTATATTAGTTTTTCTTATGGAGCGGCAAGGCTTAAAGGCGCTCGGCATACCACTCCGAGTTAATCAAGGATTGAATCTTATTCTATAAAATCTGAGCCCATCCTGGCGACGAAAAGAGGCCAAGGATTTCTATTTGCTCTTCTGGAAGCGGACTTTTAAAAGGCCGAGACACGGCGGTTTAGCAAATCGAAAATCACAAGGTCATCGAGCTGCGACAAAAAAGAAATACGCAGTCATGACGATGCCAACGCCGATCACCACATACCGCATCTTGGCAGGATCAGCTTTCTGCGCATAGTGCGCTCCGAACCAACCACCCGCCAGCGCGCCCACGATCATCACGATGCATTGCGGCCACAAAACCGCACCCGCCACAATGAAGGTGACGACCGCAGCCGCGTTGATCGCCACAGCCAGCAGAGTCCGAATCGCACCCATGGCATGAATGTCCTGCATCCCAAGCGCTGCGAGCATTCCGAGCGTTATAAAGCCGATACCGGCTCCGAAGTATCCACCATACACGGCCACCAGCAGTTCCACGATTGAAGTCACCGTGATCGCCTGCCACGAGATCTGGTGCAGATCGTCGACGGCGGCTGCCTTCCCTGCAATCGAGCGGATGTTATTGCCGAAGGCAAACAGAAGGGTGCCAGCCAGCAGCAACCACGGGACCAGATGTAGAAACGTGTGTTGCGGAGTTCGAAGCAGCAATAAGGCTCCGGCCCATCCCCCGGCCAGGCTGGTTGCCAACAGCGGAAGCATTAAGCGTAGCGGCGCGTCGAGGCGCCTGAGATAGGCAACCGCACTCGCCGCCAGACCGGGCCATAGGGCCACTGTATTGGTGGCGTTGGCCTCTACCGCCGGCATGCCGGTGAATAGCAGCACGGGAAACGAAATAAAGCTGCCTCCGCCCGCCACTGCGTTCAATGTTCCGGCAATTGCGGCAGCGAAGAAAAGCAGGATGGCCTGAGCGAAGTGCAAATCCCTGTGTATCAGAAAATCAAAGCCCGGAGAAGCTACGGATTGCGCTGCGGCCGGGCGCCTGGCCGTGGTTCGAGTTTCGTTGGCAAGCGTGCCAGCTCAAACTCGATTTAGGCCCAGGAACCTCTCTAGGTAATTCTTCTAACTAAACAGATGAACGAAACTCTGGTAGGGCATTCTTCGCGTGAGCTTTGAGCTCCGCCGAGACGTACTAGAAGTGACTTGAATTGACGCTAGTAGAAAAGTTTTCTTGACAATTTCTATTTCGGTATGGTAAACCCGCCAGTCGGTACTGGTCCGCTAATCATACCGGATCAAATCTGATTTTTGTAACTCTCTGAAGTTTCGGTCAACCCGATCCAACAGGCACTGCGAGTGTGCGCACTGCCCTGAGGCTCTTTTAGCAAATCATCCGGGGAGAAGAAACCCATGCGCTCGCTGACAAAGCTTCTCGTGCTGCTGGCAGTTTTGATAGCGCCAGCTTCGATCATTCTTGCCCAAGGCACGGATCCCGCCGCCAACACCGGCGCATCGGCCACAGCCAGCGCAACCAAGGCCGAAGTCGATCAATTGCGTGGCGAAGTCGCGGCGCAACGCCAGACAATCGAGGAACTAAAGGCGATGGTGGAAAAGCTGGTTACGGCGAAAGCTCCCGCCACAGACAATAGCTCGGCGCAGATTCGACCTGTGTCCAGCAGCGCGCCTCCGGAAGCCAGTTCCCTGCCAGTTGATGGTCGCACTGGGTCAGTTCACCTGATGAACGCGGTTCTTCTCGAGGCAGAGCCTACTCCGGTTGCCGCAGTCGTTGATCAAGCTCCGGCGACAGCTCCAAAGAAAGACCCTCCGCTCACCGCGGGATGGAACGGCGAACACTTTTTCATCAGGAGCTCCGATGGACAATTCACCATCAGCCCGTACGGCTATGTGGATAACGACTACCGTGCCTACAAGGGCGATGGCGCACCCGCCGACACGTTTGTCTTGCGCCGCGCTCGCTTTGGTTTCCAGGGCAGCTATGGTTCTCACTTCGATTTCGCTCTGCTCACCGATGCTGCCGCGACTTCTGGTTCGGTGGTGCGAGACGTTTATCTGAACGTCAGAATCCGGCCCGAGTTCCAATTCCAGGCCGGCCAGTTTAAAACTCCGTTCGCGCAAGAATCCGGAACCGGCGCCACCAACCTAGACTTCGTCGAGCGCGGATTCCAGTCGATGTTGTACCCATCTGCGGCGTCGGCGTTCCGCAGTCCTGGCGTTGCCATTCACGGCGATATTGACGGCGGCATCATGCAGTATTGGATAGGCGCCTTCAACGGCAAGGGATATGCAATCGTCAACACCACGAATCAGCCGGAAGTCATTGGCCGGCTGCGCTTCTACCTGTGGCGCAAGGCCAAGAGCGACTGGCTGAAGGGCCTTGCTTTTGGCGGAGCCATCGACCGTGGCCGTTCGCGGGGTCTTTCCGGAGATCAAAGCTTCAGCGGCAACCTGCCCGATCAAGCCTATACCTTCTTCCCTCAGTTCGCCATTAACGGACCGGTCCAGCGTTACAACGGCGAGTTTACTTATCTTAAGTCGGGATTCTCGCTGCGCGGCGAGTTTGATCAGCTCAACATGTCGCGTAACAACGTTGGCTCCGAGCAAGAGGGAGGGTTGGGCTTCCTGAGTCTTCCATCAATCATAGCCAAGGCTTGGGACGTCAGTGCGACTTATCTGATCACGGGTGAAAAACAGCCGGAAAATGGTACTCCACGCGTAAAGCATCCGCTTTTTGGACCTGACACACCGGGCGGCAAAGGGCGCGGGTTGGGAGCGTGGGGAGTTGGTCTGCGGTACATGGGTATTCAAGCCAATGAACCGGGAGCGAACTTGTTGAATTATTACACCCCCGGTTTTGTGCCCACCTTTGATTACCACACCGATGAGATCACTGCCGGGCTCACTTGGTATCCCAATTATTGGGTCAAATACTCGGTCAATCTGGGTATTGATCAGCTGAAGGATCCCAGCACCATTGGCGCGGTGCCCCAGAATTACTACGTGGTTTTACAGCAGTTGCAGTTCCGGTTTTAGAGGTAGTCCGCGCGGATGTTGGTTTGCGGATGGAGCGGTTAACGGGTTAACAGATGTGGGGCTGGCGGCGAGCTGGTCCTGAAGGGAAATCGCAGGAGGGGTTCGAATGAGACCGAGGATTCTTCTTACAATTCTTCTCACCGCGCTATTTGTGATCGCGAGCGGCTGCGGCACTACGAAAAATTGCCCCACTTGCGGCACCACGGTGAACGGCGCGTACACCATCATCAATGTCATTCCCGTGCCTGAGCACAACGCTACCGGCGAACCGGGCGGTCCATTCAACTCTTTCGACATTAGCACGATCGCGCCAAACCCGACGGGTACGGGAGGTCCTTACTTGGATTACATCTCGGACCGCATTGGCATCGCCATGCAGGTGATCGATACCTCCCAGGATCTCGCTGTTTTCTCGATTCAGGGACAAAATGGCATCTCCGACGCTGGGAATGGCGCCAGTCATTGTCCAACTATCGTGCAACCCGGCTCCAGTGCCCTAGTAGAGATTATTCCTCCGACGATCGACGTGTTTGGCAATTTCGTTCGGTATGCCTGCAGGACCGATGTGTCTTGGGAGGGCGGCCCGACCTTCCATTTGAACACGGGCTTTGGTCCAAGCGGCAACCTCGGAGGGTTCCCCGGCGCTCAGTGTTGCGCTTCGCGCGCCAATGGCGTGAATCCGATGTCCGGACCAGATGGCAATGCAACTACCGCCGACGGCAAGGTCCTATTTGTCGGCAATGGCAGCTCCAACGTGATAGTTTTCGACATCAGCTCGATGAAACTGAGCACTAATCCGGTCACTCCACCTGCCGTTCTTGCCACTATCCCTACTGGTGTTTCCGCAGACTACGACGGACCGCAAGGCATTTCAGGCTGCATCGCCTCATGGAACGGTGAAGCTGGTTCGGCGGCGGATTGCGGCGATGATCGCGCTGACGAAATGGCATACGATGACACGCATCATGTTCTGGCAGTAATCAACGGCGATCCCGGACTGCCCTTCATCACCTTCATCGACATGCAGTACATCGTGGGTGCAACGCCACCCAGGACCTCGGCCTCGGACCCGACGGGGCAGGGAGATCTGCATTGCCTGCCGATTGACCAAGCGCTGGCTTACGGTCCGTACCCCGTAGGATACAGTGCGGCTACGGGCACCTTTCCTTACCCTTCAGTACCAGGAGGACCTTTTGGATATCCTCTTCAAGGAACGGGAACTGGGATCATAGGAACCGGAAACGGACCGAACGGCCAGCCCCTCCCATCTCCCGCATTAGACCCGGGCGTCGGTGGCTCATTCAATCCGCCTCGGTGCATTATCGGACAGATCTACTACGACGGCGCAGGGGGTGCAGCGTCAACGGGAGCTGGCCTCAACCCGGGCATGCCGGTTGATACTGTCCCAGTTGGTACGCCCCCTGTGCCCACCTTCCCGTGCCCCGATCCCTCCAATCCGCATGTTTTCAGCGGTGTTTCCGGATCTGCCGCTGCTGACGGCCCGGCTGGTCTGCTTGGCATCGGCGTAACTCCTATGGGGGTTTCATACACGATTCCCTGTCATCACGGCCCCATCCTCAGCTATAACACTGGAGCGTTTTGCAGCCAGACTCCACCTTTTTCGGACAGCAGTTGTTCCGGCGCCATAGCGCCGGCCGGATTAGGCGGAATGACCTATGATCCAACCAGCGATCACTGGTTGCTGACCAACGAAAATTCCGTCGCCACCACACAAATCGGCAGCGTGGATGTGATTGACCTTCAACTCGGAACCGGCAACGGGCCGGTGGTGGTGAACAGTTTTCCCATGTACGACTGCATGCCTACCAGCATCGTTCAAGGACCGGGAGATAATTTTCTTGTCGGCTGCGCCGATCATGATGGGCAATCGTTTCCGGCGAACGAATACGTGATCTCGAATACATCCGGCGGCAGCATAGCCTGCGTGCCTCCGAATACCGGGATAGCCGGTGCGCCAGCGAACGGCAACTGCCTGGAAATCACGCAGGTCGGTGGCGTTGACGAGGTTTGGTATAACCCGGGTGACAATAAGTATTATCTGGCGGCACGCGACATGCTTCCCACGGCTGTTATGGGCGTAATTGATGCCAAGACCAACCAGTGGCTGTACAACATGCCGACCGGATCGAATGCGCATAGCATCTCGGTAGACCCGAGCACCAACCATGCTTTTGTGCCGCTTCAAGCTGGTACGGTTTGCTCGACCCAGAACAGCGCTGGTTGCGTCGGAGTTGCTGCGGAACAGTGAGAAACGCCCGGCGAGAATGATATAGTTGGCTTGGACGCGAGAATGCGTGCAGTTTCGCGCCGGGCATCGCAAGGAGATTTATGAAAACGTCCAGGGTTCTTCTGCGCCTTCGCCCCATCGCCGGGTTCCTTCTTCTGTTGCCTGCCTCTCTGGCCGGCGCGAGCGAGCCGAGTGCGTCCAAGCCTACCGACGTCCCCGCAACCGTGATCGCCCACTTGGTTTTGCCGCAGGCAACCGGAAGTCAAATGCTGTTGCAGAGAGAAAAGGGCAAACAGTATCTCTATGTGCAGCAAGCCGCGAAGCAAGGTTTCATGATCGTGGACGTAAGCAAGCCGGAAGAGCCGTCACTTCTGAAACGGACGGCGGAAGCAAATCAGGCAACTACCGGGAACCTCGAGATTGTCAGCCCCGATGTGGCGATCGCGGAGGCTCCGGAAAAGATGCCCACCACACTAACCAGTAGCAACCATCCTACGGAAACCGTTCGTGTGCTGGACCTCAGCGACCCCGTCAATCCGAGGACGCTGGAGACCTTCAACAAAGTAACCGGGCTTCTGCCTGATGGCGGCCACGGACTGATCTACCTCACCAACAACGACGGGCTCTGGATTCTGCGCTACAACCATCCGTCGCGATTCGAGCCCGCCAAGAAAAAGCCTGCTTGCAACTCCGAGTCGGAAATTCAGGCAATGCCCCCCGACTGCGATTAACCGCCTTTGAGCTGCGATATGCGATAACCGAAGCCCGATTACCTCGAAACGTCGCGCACGGAACAATCCTTGTCGAGAGTCCGAATCGACGAGATGGTTAGCGTCATCGGGGCGGCCGACCCCATTCTAGCCGTCGCATCGGAACTGGTGCTCATCGACGGCGATTCCTTTCCCGTAACCTCTACGCGTTGTCCCAGGTAATGGCGAAGTTTGGTTTTGCCGGTAGCCTGCAGTTCGTAGGTTATGGCCGGATCCTGCTTCATCAGAATGTAATCGCCGCTGGAGCGGCTCACGCACCCCTGAATGGTTACTTCTCCCTTGGAGTCCTTCGAATTGGCGGGTGCGCTATCCTGCGCCAGGAGACAGCAGCCCGAAAGCAGTAGGGTCGCAATCCAAATTTTTCTCATGAGGTTATCCTCCCAGAGAATGGGATGGCAACCTTATTGCTACGGTTGCAATAAATCTGGGAACACTCCTATTTGACGTGAGTTTCCTGGTAATGCAGTTCTTTCCATTGCCCGGAGTGCTTCACCCAGAGTTCCGTGATGTACACGCGAGAGAACCGCACCACCGACCGTGGCGGGAACTGTATGGTACTCTCATAGATCACGAAGGCGGCGTCCGGCCCCAGCGGAATCAGTTTGTATCCCCACAGCGTGTAGTTGGAAACATTCGTGTCTGCTAGTTCGGTTAGAGCTTGCGATTTGGTCCGTTCGCCTTTGCCATCGACCTCCACCCCCTGATAGTCGTCCGCCAACAGTTCGGCGTAGGCTTTCTTGTCTTTGTTCTTTAGCGCTTCCCACTCTGCTTTAATCTTCGCTTCGAACATGCTTTTCAAAGCCGCGTCGCCGCTTGTTTGCTTGCTTTCTCCGGTCTTAGCCTGCGCAGCGGATTGCTGCGCGCGCGCAGAACATGTCACGCAGATGACACAGGCAAAAGCAAGGACAAAAGACTGTCCCACGACTCTTCGCCAGCGGAGCCGAAGATACATTTGGATAGATGTATGCACGTCAGTGCAAATCTTGAACTTTCCTTTTGACTGCTACCAGCAGCGGCTGAGGAAGTTCAGAATATCCCTCGTCGGCGGCAAACTGCTGGCCGTCTGAATAGATCCAGTCCAGCAGGTCACGTAGCGCTGCCATCCGGGCGAGATCGTTTGATGAAGCTCGCACATATACCCAGCTAAAACTGGTGATGGGAAATGAATCAGCCCCGGATGCATTGGTTAATGAGGCGGCAAAACTATTCCATCGCGGCGCTTCCACCGCCTGGCAGGCCGCCATAATCGTGTCGGCCGAAGCTCTCACAAACTTTCCAGCCGCGTTCAGGACCGCAACCGTAGAGACGTTCCCCTTGGCTGCATATTGCGACTCGACAAAACCGATGGTGCCGGGCTCGCCTTTTACCCGCTCAATCATATCTGCGCTGCGCTCCGCAGGTACGCCGACCGGCCATGCCGGAGAAGCAGTAACCCCGATTTGAGCCCGAAACTTAGAACTTACCTTGGAAAGAAAGTCAGAGAAGACAAAGTTGGAACCTTTGCCGGGAGGACGGTTCACCACCTGGATCCGGAGGCTGGGCAGAGTCACTTCCGGATTGAGCTTTGCGATCGCAGGAGAATCCCACATTTTAACTTCGCCCAGAAATATCTCCGCTAATACCTCACCAGAAAGCCGAAGCTCCTGGTGAACATCGGGAAGGTTATAGATCGGCACAATGCCGATCAGAACGGCGGGTAGTTCAATCAGGTTGCCGTCCTTCCGCTCCTTGTCCGTGAGTTTGGCCTCGCCAGCGCCATAGTCGCCTATACCATGGGAGATCTGCTTGATTCCCTCACTGGTGCCGACCGTAAGGTAACGCAATTGAACGTGGGAATTGCGTTTCGCATACTCCTGCCCCCAGCGGTTATACAGCGGGGCCGGTACGCTTGATCCGGAACCCACCAGAACAAGGGCATTCTGGGCGCCAGCCGGAAGAGCGCACAAGCTCAGAACGCTGAAAAGAACCGCAAGAATAATCAGCGAAGGCCTGAACCGCGTCTGTGATAACCGGTAGCGATTGGATAATTCACCACTTACAGCGGAAACTTGCATCTTATCCATTTACTATTCCTCCATGGCTGCGTTTCTTTCTCACGATTTATCGCCGAGCCGTCGGAGCGTGCAAGCAAAAACAGCTGTTAGGTTAGCATGGCATATAGCTGAGAAAACGTATCTCTCGAGCTTGCTGTTGTCATCCAAGGAACATAATGGATAAGGAATTGGCCAGCAACACCTCGATTACTTCGCATGAGGCAGTCGAGGCTTTAGCCCGGGAAGTGGTGATGGCGTCTGAAACCGGCCAAATGATTCCAGTGCCTTTCTCCGCGCGACCGGGCTTTGATCTCAATACGGCCTATGAGGTTGAAGCAATCCTAAAGAGACTTAGCGAAGCTAGTGGACACAGAGCCATCGGACGGAAGGTCGGTTATGCCAATAAAGCAATGTGGCGCATCCTCAAACTCGAAACCTTGGTTTGGGGCCATATGTATGACGACACTGTGCATTACAGCGAGAACAACTCCGCTGCCGCTTTGACTATTGCAAACGCCCGCTCACTGAAGATCGAGCCGGAAATCGTGTTTGGTTTGAAGTGGGAGATTACCTCCGAAAATTTCGATGCCGCCGCGGCTCTCGAATCAACCGAGTGGCTAGCATTGGGATTTGAAATCATCGATTGTCCATTTCCGGGATGGCAGTTTCAGCCTGGCGACTTCGTAGCGTCTTTTGGGCTTCACGCCGCTCTCGTGGTCGGCGAAAAGATCGCGGTGCGCCCGGATTCGATCGCTCAACTCGTTGACGACTTGCCGCGTTTCAAGGTGCGAATGCTTAAGGCGGGCGAGTTGGTCGAAGAAGGGTCGGGCAAGAATTCCCTGCGCAGCCCCGCCCTGTGCCTGGCTGAACTAGCCGATGCGGTTGCCAAGCGGTCGCCAACTGAGCCCCTGGCGGCCGGAGAAATTATCAGCACAGGCACTCTCACCGCAGGGCATGCACTCGAAAAAGGCGACGTTTGGACAGCCGAGGTCACCGGACTCGCCGTTCCTGCTCTGACGTTGACTCTGGCATAGCCGACATGTGGTTACCGCGCTTTTGTCTGTCAACCGTGTTAGCTGCTAAATGAAGAGCGTGCACAACCCGGTGGCCACGAGTGCAGATCCCCAGACCAAGTCGAAATTGAACCAGGTTTTGCGGAGAAGGGAGAGGCCGAATTTGCGATAGACCACCCAAGCGAGCAGTCCTGTGACCGAAAGATAGGCTAGGGTATGAACTGCGGTGGCGAGTATTCCCGCCAGAGGGCTGGCGACGGCAGCCATGTGATGATGACTTGCCATTTTGTCCGCCGCTTCCACCGTGCTGCTGCCCAGCAACACAGGCAATACCATCAAGCCTGCGCCGTGAGCGGATGCCATCAGAAACGACCAGACGGTGAGGTCTCGAAATCCCACTTGCATGCGAACCCATCGCGGATGCCGATGCCGAACCAAGCCATAGATTCCAAGCCCCACCAGAAGCGCGGCAACCGAGTAACGGATCACAAGAAGCGGCAGCGCCATCCCGAGAAACACAGCAGCCAAGACCACAATGCCGATGGCCACTGCATGGCCGAGCGCGATTGGAACGAGCGCTTTAACAACGGCACTCCCTTTCCCTTCCTGCAACCCCAGCGCCACCGCGAACAGCCAACCCATCCCGGGGTTGAGCCCGTGGTAGGCGCCGAGGAGCAACATCAGCCACAATGCGCTCGAACTCAGCGCCGCATGGTTCATTTCGCATCCGAGAAGCAATAGGAGTCCGACGAAGCGTCGCCACCTTCCAGCCTCACCTGGTGTGCGCGCAGCCCATCGAACTCGACGAAAAACTTTTCATCCAGGCTCATCCCACCCTTCGGGTGCGCGTCGATCTTGACCATCCAACTCTTTATGCCATCTGGATAGAACTGCTCGTCCCACGGAGAGTACAGCGAGTTGGTGAAATAAATGCGCTTTCCGTCGCGGCTGATCTCGACCATCTGCGGCGCGCCATTCAACTCCTGACTGGGCTTGCTTGGGTGAGGCGCGCGGCGCACGATGCCACCCACATGGACCGAACCCGTCTTCTTCGGGTTGGCGGGATCGGAGACGTCGTATTGGATGAACTCGCCAGTCCCCCAGCACGAAACGTAGAGGAATCGGTCGTCGAGTGAAAGATTGATGTCCGAAACCAGAGGCGGCACAGCCTTGAATCCCTTCAACAAAGGCGGTAGCTTCTCCGGGTCGGCCGGTTCGGCAGGGATTTCGATCACTTTACGAACCGCCCACTTACCTTTCTTGCCATCATCTTCGCGGCGCCACATCCAGATCGAGGACGAAAGGTCTTTGAGCGAAATGACGACCCCGACGAACCCATAAGTCTTTTTAGGGTCGTGGGAGGGCCGCAGCTCGAGCACCATCTGCTGCTCTGCGCCCAGATCCACTTCCTGCATGTGGCGGCGCTTGTCCAGATCCCAAATATGTATCTTATGACCGTACTTGCCGGCCAGCAGCAACTCCGCGTTGAGGCCGTCTTTCACCATGTTTGGTGTGCCCCATTCGGAAGTCACCATAGCGTCGTGTCCCAGATGCCACCAGAAGTCATAGGCCAGTTGCTGTGGGCCACGATCCTGCTCCCATTGACCTTTCAGTTCGAATGTGTTCGCATCCATCAGAAAAATTCCGCCGGGGCCATCTCCGCTCGCTGATCCCAGCGCGCTGCCATAAACGCCGTCGGGTCCGCAATGAATTGTATGAGGCGAAGTGTAGCCCGTCTTTTTGATGAATTCCTCGGGCTCGATCACCTTCACGATTTTTGGCTGCTTAGGATTCGCTTTCGTGTCCAGAATATGAATCCGGGACGACCCGATGCCGGGCACAATTAAATAGCGGCGCTCCATGTGCGGATGCGGGGCCTGCGGACAAAGGCACGCGCTGCAAGCGTTCCAACCGAAATGGTGCAGCTCATTATCGCCACGGGGAAAATCCGTCTGCCCGACAAGTCGACCATACTCGATGGAACCCGGGTCGAGATCAACAACGCCCATGGCATCGCGCTTTCCATTGTTTCCGACGTTGAGCAACGCGACGTAAGCGAGACGTTCCGGCGGCGCCTGCATCGCCATGCCCGGGGAAGGATAAAAGGTAGGGTCCGGCATCAATGGCATATCGAGGTTCTCCGTTGGTAGTTTCCACTAATAAGGGTTTTGAATCGACCGGCGTTTTCCGCAGTTTAGCGCAGGAAAGGGGAACAAGCTAGGGCGGACTTCGCCACGTTCTGAAAACCGAAAATCGCGCTGTCAGTGTCGGGCTGACCAAACAAGAGACGTGGGTCGTTGAAAACTCTGGTGAGCGCGGAAGGATTCGAACCTTCGACCCATGCCTTAAAAGGGCATTGCTCTACCAACTGAGCTACGCGCCCGCCGTCATTCAATCTAACATATTAAGAAGTATTCGGATTCACCAAGACTTCGCGAGAATGTGAAGCGCTAATTAAGCGGAGCAGAGGAGGGATCGCTTAATGCGATTAATTTTCCCGGCGGATACTCCTGTTGGTTTAATGGAGCCGCGGGTTCCGGATTGATGATTTTGAGCACTCGCCCGCTGAGAGTTCCTCGAATGAGCAGACAGTCACCCTCGATTGCGACAACCCTGTATTGTTCGTCGAAAATGGACTTTGTGGTTTTCTTCATCGCGGCTCACTGTTGGCTTTCTTGTTGGATGCTTAATTTTACGTCAGGGATTACCTTCTTATGTGCTGGGTTTTGTTCACTCTTCCTTTCAGTCTAATCCGCTCCGCTAATTACCGTTTTGACATTTCTTACCAATTTGGGTCTTCCTATGACCTTCTGCCCTAAACATGGGAACATCACACGATCTTCGCTGCGAAGCACTGTCGATAATCGCATGAGAGGAGTACACAATGTGCGATGAGGCGAGCAGAACGATCTTGTGCATCGACGACGACCGGGGGACACTCGACTATCATCGAGCGCTGCTCGAAAGATCCGGATACCAGGTGCTCACTGCCTCCTCTGCGCGATGCGGAGTGGAGATTGCCCGAACGAGTGCGATTACCCTGGTACTCGTCGACTACCATATGCCCGAGATGACTGGTGACGAAGTCGCAGGCGCGATCAAGCGTGTAAAGCCGGGAGTTCCAGTTGTCATGGTTTCCAGCGATGACAAAATTCCAGAAGCGGTGCTGGGCACAGTGGATGGCTTCGTTTCCAAGGACGAAGTCGGCAATCTTTTATTGCCGGCAATCATGTCGTTTTGTGGAAGCAGTTCCCCCACCCTCCACGGAAACGCCGTCGCCACAGACCGAGTCTAACCATATACTGGAAATTAACCTTCTGCGGTGTATCCTGTTGGTAGCTGCAAGTCTCCCGGAATAGGTTTCCGGTGACTGGCGATTTCAAGCCACCTTCGCGCGACCGCGCATGACGCAAATCTCACGGAATACATACATCATCGGTGTGGACGTTGGTGGCACGAAGGTGGCCGCTGGCTTGGTAAATTCTTGCGGCGAAATTAGCAGCCAGACACGTACGCCCATGGTGGCAAGCGATGCCGCAGCCGGTTTGGCCGCCGTGATCTCGGCGATTGATTCGGTCCGCTCGACAGCTAGTCTTATGTCACAGTTCGAGCACCCAATTTCAGGCATTGGCATCTGCGCTCCGGGGCCGCTCGATCCGCGAGCGGGCGTCGTGGTCAATCCTCCGAATCTCCCGGGTTGGCGCAATTTTCCGCTGGCGGCCGAAGTATCGAAGGCTTATCACTTGCCGGTTCGGCTCGATAACGACGGCAACGCCGCTGCTTTGGCAGAGGCCTTGTGGGGTGCCGGCCGCGGTTACCGGAACGTCTTCTGCACAACCATTGGCACGGGTATCGGAACCGGAATCGTTTTCGATGGCCGCATCTATCACGGCCGTACTGGTGCCGCGGCAGAGGGAGGCCATAACACCATCGACTATCGCGGGCCACGCTGCGGATGCGGCAAGCTGGGATGCATCGAGGCACTGGCTTCCGGACCGGCAATTGCTCGCCGGGCTGCCGAAAAAATTGCTGCGGGAGGCTCCTCATCCATCATGGAGCAAGCTGCGGGCCGTGCCGATCACATCACCAGTGAGATGGTGGGGCGAGCTTACGCTGCAGTTGATGCCTTGGCGAAAGAGGTTTTACAGGAGACGGCGGAGTTCCTGACCGTCTGGTTGGGAAATATCGTGGACCTGCTCGAACCCGATGTAATCATTATTGGCGGCGGCGCGGGTTCGATGCTGCGACCGTTCTTTGGAGAGATACGAAACCGGTTGCCGAGTTGGTGCGTGAATTCGCATTGTCAGGACATCCCATTGGTTGCGGCCCACTATGGAGCCGACGCCGGCATCGCGGGTGGGGCTGCACTTTGCCGCGGTCTTGCGGTTGATGATTTGAACGCGAACCTCAGCGTTTCAAGCGAAATTTAGAGTAACGCCGGGCCGTTCTGAATTCCTTGGAGAAAGCTACTCTTCGTCCAGGTATTCGCCGGGCACGTCATCTTCGGGTACCTCGCGAGTATGAACTTCCATTCCCTCGCGGTCTCCGGCTTCTTCCACGCCCTCTACTATGCCGGCTTCGAACGCATTTCCCTCTTCAAGCAACTCATCGACGCTCTCGGAATCGGCTCGGTCGATATCGGAGAGTTCTTGCAAGTCTCCCGACTGCCCTGCTGAACGAGTTCGCGATTCCATGGATGAGAACGGCTCATCGACGACACGCGAGTTGCGCTGAATCGGTTTCTTGGGAGTACTCTTAGGAGCGACGCTCTGAGTCTTCTTGGCGGAGGGCTTGGTTTTCGCCGCTGCTTTTTTCGGAGCGGTCTTCTTCTTCGAAGCGGCGTTCTTTGAAGCCGCCTTCTTCGCAACCAACTTCTTTCCGCTCGTTTTCTTGGCGAGCTTGCGGTTGCTTGCTGAGTTTTTCTTGAGCTTTGCGTCGTTCTTCTTGGTTTTCTTTTTGAGCGTCTTCTTCTTAGCCATGCCCGCAGTTTACACCGGTGAATCGATGCTCACAAAACCGAAGTCGATTTTTGTCCGACTATTACGAACCTCTGCAACAGCCCGGACCAGACACAGGTTACATCGTGACGAACTCCTTCACGACTCCCTCAGCACCTTTCTCACGCGCAAGATACTGGTCATAGATCCACGCGTACGTCTTCTCCAAGCCGGTCTGCAAGGGAATGCATGGCTCCCAGCCGAGATACTTCTTGATCAGGGTATTGTCGCTGTTACGACCATTCACTCCCTGCGGCGCAGTCAGATCGTAGTTGCGTTTCAGATGGATCCCGGCAATCCCTTCCACCATGTCGACCAACTGATTGATGCTGACGGCCTCACTCGATCCGAGGTTGATGGGTTCGAGAATCTCAGAGTTCATAATTTTCTGAATACCCTGTAAGCAGTCATCGATGTACATAAAACTGCGGGTTTGATTTCCAGTACCCCAGATCTCGATCTCATGCTTGCCAGCCAGTTTCGCCTCAATCACCTTGCGACAAATCGCGGCAGGAGCCTTTTCCCGCCCGCCGAACCATGTACCCCACGGTCCGTAGACGTTGTGAAACCGAGCAACGCGAGTGTAGAGGCCGAAGTCTTCCCGGAAATGACGGCACATGCGCTCGGAAAATAGCTTTTCCCAGCCGTAGCCATCTTCGGCAAGGGCGGGATACGCGTCTTCCTCTTTCAGCGAGGGCGCCTCGAAGGTCTTCTGCTTATCGCCGTTGTAAACGCATGCCGATGAAGCATAAAAATATCGTTCGGTCCGATACTTCACTGCTGCCTGCAGCATATGCGTATTGATCAATACGGATAGCATGCACAGGCCCTTGTTCTTCTCGATAAAGCCCATGCCTCCCATGTTGGCGGCGAGGTTGTAGATCACACGGGCGTCTTTGGCTGCTTTCTCGCAACTCTCTTTGAGGTTGAGATCGAGAATCAAATTCTCGACATCGGGAGTTCTCTGATACCAGTGCTCCAGCGGCTTGACGTCCACAGCCCTGATTCGTTTATGCCCCTGTTGTCGGAGAGAGGCGACGAGAGCGCCCCCGATGAATCCACCCGCACCGGTTACCACAACCAAGCCGTCGTGCACGTTTCGCCCCCTTAAGTAATGCTGATTCTAAGAATTAAAGTTGATTCTCCGATTAAAGCTGACTCTAAAGCTGACCCTCATGGCTGTCAAGGTTACCCGTGGCTCGATTCGGGGGATAGCGTGCCCTGGCCGAAAACAGAGGTTGGGTGGGACAAATCTCTATCCTTAATATCTTTACATAGAATTGCAGTCGCACGGTCCGTTTGTGACCGAAGGGCTTGCTTTATTTCGGCAAAAACGATTAGGTTCATTGCGGGCGGGTTGCCAACATAATCGGGTGCGAGGGTTGCGAATGAAAGCTGATACCAGACGGGATGGTTTGCTGCTGACGGTGCTGATTTGCATTCTTTCCGCCTTTTCGTGGGCAGCGAGGGTGAGAGCGGGGGGTGCGGAGGCGAATGTGGAAATGAGCAAGTTTGGAACTTTGGAGGATGGTACCGAGGTTGACTCTTACACGCTCAAGAACACCAAAGGTGCCACGGCGAAAGTCATCACCTACGGCGCAACCCTGACCGAATTGACGATGCCCGATCGCTCGGGAAAATTCGCGGACGTGGTTCTTGGCTCCGACAAGATTCAAGGTTATGTAGGGAAAACTCCGTGGTTCGGAGCGACCGTAGGAAGGGTCACCAACCGCATCGCGAAGGGGAAATTCACGCTGGATGGAAAAGAATATTCGCTGGAGATTAATAATCCCCCGAACAGTCTGCATAGCGGGTCGAAAGATCTAAGCCACGTCGTGTGGAAAGCAGAACCGGTTCATGAAAAAGACGGGGCGGCGGTTCGATTTTTTTACGACAGCCCTGACGGCGACGAAGGCTACCCAGGAAATCTCCTCGTAACTGTTATTTATCGCTTGACCAATAGCAACGAATTACAGCTGGAATACACAGCAAAAACCGACAAAGCGACTCCGGTCAATCTCACGAATCACAGCTACTTCAACCTGGGTGGCGAAAAGGACGTACTCGGTTACGTGCTCGAAATCAACGCAGACCACTACACGCCATTCGACTCCACGCAAATTCCGACGGGGGAAATCAGCCCGGTCAAGGGAACGCGGCTCGATTTTACGCAGCCGGTTGCGATTGGAACGCATATTGATGAGATGAAGGGAAACCCCGGAGGCTACGACCACAATTACGTATTGAACGGAGAAGCCGGGAAGCTAAGAATGGCAGCGCGAGTCTTCGATCCGGGCTCCGGCCGGCAGATGGAAGTTTTCACAACAGAACCCGGAATGCAGTTCTACACCGGAAACTCGCTCGATGGAACATACACCGGAAAGGGCGGAGTCGTGTATGGCAAACACTCCGGCTTTTGTCTGGAGACGCAACATTTTCCGGACTCCGTGAACCAGCCGAAGTTTCCGTCAACCATTTTGCGGCCGCCGTCGATTTATAAAAGCGAGACGATATACAAGTTTTCGACACGCTAGGCATATTACGAAAAGCGGCCGCGGCAGGCAGTCAAGAAATCTCGGAATCTCCGAGTCTTAGAAATTCATGACCGGCAAAAGATTGGACAAGTGGCTTTGGGCCGCGAGATTTTTCAAGACGAGGGCTCTCGCCGTAAAAGCCTGCGACCTTGGCAGGATTCAATCCAACGGCCAATCCGCCAAGCCCGCGCGCGAAGTCTGTATTGGAGACATGTTACGCATCACCAACGACGGCGGCGAATTTGAGGTAGAAGTCCTGCTGCTCAGTGACGTGCGTGGTCCAGCTTCAGTTGCACATACACTCTATCGCGAAACCGAGGCCAGCCGCGAACTGCGCGCGAGAGTCGCCGCTGAGCGTAAGGCGATGAAGCAGTTTGAGGAGTTGCCGGCGGGCAGACCATCGAAACGCGATCGTCGAAGAATCATCCAATTCCGGGGAAGAGCTTAATCCGGCGGCAAACTTACACACCCTGCAGTGTCGAATTCTAGCTGTTATCTATTCGTCGCAATTGTTAGCCTTCTTAAAATTATGGCCAGGTTAAGAAGCTGTGACTACTCGCTAGATCGGTTTCCTGCATCCAATTCGACGCATGTCAATCGGTCTCCAATTTGTCTGGCTGCTCATGCTGTCTATACCGGTGGCCTGTGTCGCTTGGACGATTACGCATGAGGAAGTTTTTCGTGAGCCTCGCGAGTATTGTCAGCGGCAATCGGGAGGAGCCCGTACTCTTTTTCGCCGCAAATTCTTTGTTTACCTGCGAATACTGTTCAGCCACTACGTGGCTGCGCTGTTTCTCGTGCTTACCCGCTTTCAACTCTTGTACTCAGGCTGGCGCGGATATCTCGTCGCCTTCTTTGCTCTGGTGTGGGTCGCGAATCAGTATATGAGTGTCTATAACCATCTACGTCTCGACATCAAGCACGAACAGGTCGAGATTCGCTCCAAAGAGGAAGCCTCCAAACAAGCCGGCAGTGCACAGATTCGCAGAGTCTCTTAATCCTATTGACGTTATGCATCCCTGAGCTTCACGACCGAATGCGGCATAGTGGTGCGCTCCCTCTTAAGCCACCAGTTTGGATAGATTAAAGATCGACTTCTTGGTGAGATGATGACGAGACTCGGCGTAACCTGGCTAAGTGATTGTCGCGATAGAGGTCACTGATAGTTTATTTCCTTTAAGGGCGCCGATAATTCTAACACGCTGTCCGGCTACCCGTTTCAGTTGTACTGTTTCTCCCTCGAGCGAGTAGACTGTCTCGCCATCGACAAGAGCAAATTGTTCACCTCCGTGTATGCAAACCAGCGTGCAATCTGCGGCTGTTTTTCCAATCGCGGCAGAATGTTTCGCGCCGCATCGCGTGTCTGTAATCATGCCATCGTAAGACTTCTGGAGACCGGCTTCTGTATTTGGCTGACTCGGTGCTGGCACCGCAACTGCCGTCCCGGCGATAGCTCCCAGTGCGGCAATCCCCAGCGCCAAAACACACGCGATGGCGCTGATCAGTGCAATGGTTTCAACCCAGAAACTGGTCTTCGCGCGCGGTGCAGAGATCAATTCCATTCGTTCCTCCAGTGTGTCTTACATCGAAATTTTAAGAAACGTCTCGATCCTGAACATGCGAACACTAGATTTAGTACTTCGCCCTTGTGTCTACAAAGTGTTTACAAACTGATTGACGCCGTTCGTAACGCTCGGGATAAATCTGTTTCCATCTTGGTTGGCATCAGTGTTCGCGCGATCAGTAAACGTTTGAGTAGGATTCGATGGCTGGTCTGATGGCCGGACCGGCCGATCATCTTGTGATCGATGCTGCACGACAGGTTCTGGCGTTTGCAGTTGCGACCAGGCGATCAACTGCGATCCGAGTACGTCAGTTGGAATCGCAGGATTTTGCTGCCCGGGCTTGTCCTGCGCAACCATTCGAGTCGTTGCGGATAGGAATGCGAGCGCGATGAAAATCCAGATATGTCTTCTCACAACGCCTCCGAAGACGTTCTTAGTGTAAGCACAGTTAATTCTAAAGACACCGGAATGGGCGTCCATACACTGTTATCCGTAAACCCTAGGCCGGCGCTCCATTGATTTTTGTGATCGATACGACATTTACGGTATGGTCATCGTGC
The DNA here is from genome assembly GCA_964407505.1 of uncultured Acidobacteriaceae bacterium. Lineage (GTDB taxonomy): Bacteria > Acidobacteriota > Terriglobia > Terriglobales > Acidobacteriaceae > Sulfotelmatobacter. Next base: position 29,333 of record CAYOVU010000220.1, read on the forward strand.
CCATGTTCTCTTAGTCTGGTTACCTCTCGACATACACCCCCATAAGGCAGGTGTCGGTTCACTGGCAACAGGCATCTGCCCCCTTCTCTCACTCAGGTCTTTACAGGATTCAGGTTCGTAAAATAGGGATTGAAGAGGATTTCGCCTGCACGGCACTAAACGCTAGCTTTTTAGTGCGGAGTTCAATTCTTCCAATATCACCTGAGAAGGAGCCACCATGCTTTATTGGACGTTGATGTTTCTGCTCATCGCACTCATCGCCGGAGTGCTGGGGTTTACTGGCGTGGCCGTTGCAGCTGCAGGCGTTGCCAAACTGCTGTTTGTAATTTTCCTTGTCCTGTTTGTGATTTCGCTTGCGACCCACCTCATGCGCCGAGGGAGCGGCATATAACGTTGCGAAAAAGTTAGGTGCTGCTTTTCTTGGCGGAGTGATACAGCGTCCCAACCTTTGCAATCTCTTGCAGCAACTAATTTACAGTTGCGATTAAATTCCAAAGTGTGGGATGGCCCGCGCTTTCTAGGAGGAACTTTTATGGCAGACGATATGGAGAAGAAGGGCCAGCAGGGAAACCAGTTCGGACAGGGCCAACAGTCTGGTCAACCTGGACAAGGCGGACAGCCCGGCCAGCCTCAGCAGGGGGGGCAGTCCGGACAGAACCAGCCGAAGAAGAGCGGCCAGGGTCAGAACGAGACTCAGGACGACGACCAGAATCGCGACCGTCAGCGCCGCGCTTCCTAGTCTTCGGCTACGCCTAGCTGTATGGAAGTCCCGGCCAAGCCGGGACTTCTTTTTTGAGCTTGGAATTTCGCAGCGGAAACTACGGGAGGCATTTTATGGCGCCGAAGAAAAAGCTGGTCAAGCAGGAACCTTTTCTAACTGCCGTTGCCCGCAAGTTGGGACATGCGGCGGGCTCGCTCACGAAAGCGACCCATGACCTTACCGACAGCGTTTCGACGCTTCCGAAGGATATTGCGACAAAGGTGCACGATATGGCCAATGCCACCGACGGGGAACAAACGCCGACTCGAACCAGGAGAGCTAAGCCAATCAGGAAGCGAGTCCGCAGCGCTGTACCAGTCCGTCGAAAGCACAGCAGAGCCGTCACCGCGAAGCGCGGTAAGAAAAGTAGGGTGCGGCGAAGTTCGCGTAAGCCCTGAATTAAGCATCGGGCGGCTCATCCCAAACATTTCGACGGGGGTCTTGCACTTGCGAAAATGGCAATCGACAAACTGGAGCGTACCTTCACCGCGAAGATATCCCCTAGGGCGGGGCAAAATGATCAGACTTTCCACAACTGAGCTAAGGCCCGAGCTGCATCCGACAAGGCACGCTTTTCAACATCGACGGTGATACCGGCTCGTTGAACGATCGGGGTGCGATACTGTAAGCGCCTGTTCTGGGCGACTGGGTCCAAATCATGCAGTTCACACACCGCGGTTTCAAATTCACGCCGCAGAGCATCCGGTGAGAGCGATTTGTTTAGTTCGATGCGGTGTCCTACGATCCTATATGCCATTTCGGGAGACTCGACTTTCTGTACCGTATGTATGCACTCTAAGATGATCTTCGACACCGCACCATACTGTCCTGCCCCTGTAAATCCGGGATAGTTTCCCTACTTCCTCAGGCCGCGAAATGTAAGCTTCCCCTAGGCAATGGAAGCAATCGAAGGAAAAAACAATGCCCACCAAAATGGGGCCTTGGTGGGCGAGGACTGAAATTTGACCGGGCGATAAGCTAGCTTGCTTTTCGGCGAGGAGCCGCGTCTTCGTTTTCTTTTTCTACGTCATCATCGACCACGACGGGATCTTTCTCGCGTGTCGCGTTTTTGTCCACGGCTTTTTCGCTGGCGTCTTTCACATTTCCCCAGGCGTTCTGCACTTTACCTTCGGCCTGCTTCATGGCTCCGTGGGCTTGCTTTTCTGTATCTCCGGTCCATTCGCCTGCTTGGCGCTCAACGCGTCCGGCAACATCCTTGAGCTTTCCCGCTACTTGATCTTTATTCATGATTCCTCCTGAATTGGTTGATCTGCTTCAAGGCAACTGTGCCCCGTTTGACGATGTCTGCGCGTCTAATTTCGTTACCCTCTTAAACTACCGGGCTTCGGCCCTGGATCAGGCGGATCAAAATCGCAACGACAGCCAAGACGAGCAGAATGTGAATGAATCCACCCAGCGTGTACGAGCTGACCATGCCCAAGAGCCAAAGAATCAAGAGCACGACGGCTATAGTCCACAACATAGGCACTCCTTTCCTGGAAGTTGTATGCCTTCCACCTAATCACTGCGTCACAGTCTATGGGCTCTGAGTCGGTGGAGGTATCCAGCAAAGTCCCTATTCGAGCGCCAGTCGCGCTCTATATTCAAACTGGAACACAGTTACTTCGGCGGTAGGGGCTACTTCATGATCGCTAGTTGGCGATGGAACCTTTAATAGACCTGCACGATTCCGTTGCGAACGGCGTAAAGCGTAAGGTCTGCCACCGAATGCAGATCCAGTTTGCGCATCAGGTTTGTCCGGTGAGTTTCTGCTGTCTTCACGCTAAGACTAAGAGCAATGGCAATCTCCTTCGTGGTCTTGCCTTCGGCAACGAGTTGGATCACTTCCCTTTCCCGCGGCGTTAGGACCGGCTGGTGATTTGTGCTGTCGTTATCGCTATGCGGGCGCAGGTATCCATCGAGCATCATTTGCGCCACTTTCGAAGTAAAAAACGTCCGGCGGTTTTGTAGGGCTTCCACAGCGGCTATTAGATCTCGACCGGCATCGGATTTAAGGAGAAAGCCCCGGGCTCCAACAGCAAGCACTTCGCGCACTACCTGTTCGGAATCGTGGATGGTTAGGATCAGGATGCGAGCATCCGGCATAGTAGCCAGGATTTGTCGTGCGGCATCGAGGCCGTTGAGGTTCGGCATCCCGATATCCAGCAAGAGAACGTCGGGCTTCAGCTTGGTCGCGCTCGCGACAGCTTCGCGACCGTCGCTAGCTTCGCCACAGACTTCCCAGCCGGTATGGCTCTCGAGTATGGCGCGAATGCCCTTCCTGGCTACTTCGTGATCATCCGCGATAAGGATTCGAAGCACGCTCAAGCTGCACCTTCCCGCACACAGGATCGAAGTTTCCGGATAGAAGAACACCGGATGCAAATTCGTGTCTTGAGGATAGTTGCGCCACTACGAGCGCAAGGTTGTAACAAATAGCGCACGTCGCAGCGCAGCCAACACAATTTGCTTAGCACGGAAATTGCCAAATCCAGACTCGTTGATTTCAGTGCCTTCGTGGAGATTTTTGAAGAAAATTATTAGGTAAGTTTTTCGCGGCAAACCCCTGAGGGGTAGTGGCAATTTATAGGTTTCTCTCAGGTATCTACTGTAGGCAAATCAAAATATTGACCCGTTCTTCCGCCCTAAACATGGCATCCAAATAGCCTACGGAGGATCGTTTCTCATGCGCCCGGCCGCTTCCTGGTGTTCCATAAGAATCCCGTCAGTTCTTCTCTTCGCTATTCTAGTTTCTGAAGCATCCGCTCAAACGCCGACGCTCGGAGCGTCCCCCACTGTGACGACGAATCCCAGTGCGCAGCAAGTACCTGCGGGCTCTACTGATTCCCAAACGTCCGTTTCCGGACAGCAGCCGGCAGCGCAACCGGGCTCGAACGACGACAGCATGTTTGTTTTTAAGAAACAGGTAGAAGAGGTCGTACTGCACGCTACTGTCGTCGACGACAACATGCACCTGGTTCCCGGGCTGGATCGCAGTGCATTCACCGTCTTCGAGGACGGGAAGCCACAGACGATCACATCTTTTCGTCGTGAGGATGTCCCGGTTGCCATGGGCATCGTAGTAGATAACTCAGGCTCGATGCGGGATAAGCGAAGCCAGGTGAATCAGGCGGTTCTAAATCTTATTCGAGCCAGCAATCCACGCGATGAGATCTTCGTAGTCAACTTCAGCCAGAATTACTACCTCGACCAGGATTTTACTTCCGACGCTAACTTATTGCAGACCGCGCTGCATCAAGTTTCCGCAGCAGGCAGCACTGCGCTGTATGATGCGATTGTTGCGTCGGCTTTACATCTCAAGAACAATCCTCACCTCGAAAAGAAAGTCCTCCTGGTTATCACGGATGGGCAAGACAATATGAGCCAGGAGACTCTAGAGGAAGCCTCGCGCAGACTAAAGCAGGCGAATGGCCCAACAATCTACGCAGTTGGCTTGTTAGGCAGCGGATTGCAAAAAAAAGGGCGCGAAGCCCTGCAGGATCTTGCGGAAGGTACGGGTGGCGTCGCTTACTTCCCCGAGAGTCTGGATCAGGTGGATAACATCACTCGGACAGTTGCACACGACATCCGCAGCCAGTACATGATCGCATATAAACCGCGGAATCAGAATGCGAAACCAGGCTACCAATCGGTGAGGATAGAAGCACACACTCCCGGGTACGGCAACCTTACGGTCCGCACCCGAACCGGATATTACTCTCCCGACTCTGCCCACTGAGACAAACTGAAAGCTAGACAACCGTAGTTTCTGTCGTGCTTCGTAACTGCGGAGGCATCTGGATCTGGATGATATTGTTCTTGATCGCGTAAACCACCAGATCACGGATCGAGTGCAGACTCAGCTTCCGCATGATATTGCTGCGATGGGTTTCGACGGTCTTCGTGCTTAAGCTCAGGAGCGAAGCCACTTCCTTGGAGCTTTTTCCTTCCGCCAGAAGCTGAGTGACCTCGCGTTCTCTTACCGTCAGTGTAGGTAAATTCGGAGGCTCGTTCCGCGATATGGCATGGCCCTTTTCTAGGAAACCTGCCAGCACCAGGTCGTTAACTCGGGGCGTAAAGAACATTCTCTTACTTTGCAAGGCTTCGACCGCGGAAACCAGATCGCGAGCCGCATCAGACTTAAGCACGAAACCTCGCGCGCCAGCGTCGAGCGCTTCCCGGATGACCTGATCGCTATCGGTGATAGTAAGAACGATGACTTTGAAGTGAGGATCATGCTGCAGCAGTTGGCGCGTGGTATCTAAACCGTTGAGGTGTGGCATGCCGATGTCGACGATTACGACATCAGGCTTCAACTGCTTCGCCATTTCGATGGCCTCGCGACCGTCGGATGCCTCTCCGCACACTTCCCAGCCCTCATGCTTCTGCAAAAGCGCACACAAGCCTCGACGTACAATTTCATGATCGTCGGCTAACAAGATACGCAATTTCATAGCATCCTCCACGTTCAGCCTGAGAGATAGTTAGACTTGGAATTCTGTTGCCTGAAGTTCAACACGAAGCTTGTGGGCTTCGCGTCAGTGCTGTAAAAACCCGGTGCTGGCTCACCGCTTCTACCGCTTCCAACAAATCGCGGGCAGCATTTGACTTGACCACATATCCCCTGGCGCCCGCATCTAAAGCCTCGCGCATCATTTGGGGCGAGTCGTGTTGCGTAACGAACAATACCTCAGGATTGGCCTTTTGTTTCCGCTGAATCATGCGGCACGCCTCCAGCCCGTTCATCCGAGGCATAGTGACGTCGAGAACCACGACGTCTGGTTGCAAATTTTCGATCTTGTCCAAGGCTTCGATCCCGTCTGAGGCTTCACCAACCACTTCCCAGCCGGACCGCCCTTCAAGCAGGGTCCGTAGCCCTTGTCGTACAACAGGATGATCATCCACAAGCAGTATGCGGACAGGCATAAGGTTTCGAGACTCTATGAGGATACCTTCGTAAGACAACTCTACACCACTCTCTACTTCGTCCTGGTTTCACGGGTCATCCCGTCCCCGCCACAGAGTATCTCGTCTGGCCGAAACGTAACTGCTGGGTGATCACCGCTAAACTAGCATGATAACTACCCGGGCCGTATACAGGAAATCCTGTATTTCCCGATATTTTGGGCTTTTTATCGAGTTCTAACTTCCGACGGAACTCATTGTCGGGAAATAAGTTCCGGCATGCAACAGCGCGTCGACTGCTTCCACGATCGAGCTGACATCCGATTTCGCGCAGGCTCCGCGAATTCCCACCCGGCGAGCCTCCTCCGCCAGTTGCTTCGACAGATGAATCGTGATCATCAGGATTGGGATCTCGGGGAAAAACCTCGTCAGTTGACGCGCCACATCGAGCCCGTTCAGATCCGGCATTTGAAAGTCCAGCAGAATCATGTCGGGCGGGTTCTTCTCGACACGTTCAAGCGCTTCTCTTCCGGTCCGGGCCTCACCGCAGACCTGCCAAGCGCTCTGCTGCTCGAGCAGGGCCCTGAGATAGTGCCGCACCGCCGGATTGTCGTCAACCACAAGAATTCGAACCAAGCGGCACTTCCTCTCTCCCTAGTATCGGCTCTTATACTTACATTTTGTTACATTTCCGTTCTCACCCAACATAGGAGGTCCGGACGGTCGCTCACAATACCCTGAAAGCCTGAGAATTGAGCTGAGTAATCACCAGACTCCCTTATCGCTGCCTGTGAGCTTAAATTCGAGCACCGCTGCGGCGGCCAAGCCCGGCAGCAAGCTAAGACGCAGCATGTTTTGCAACTCACCATTCAGCAGGAGCTTCTTCCATTCCGAGGTGTAGAAACTCGCAGCATGCGGGAAAAGCGGAATACGCAAGAACTTCCGCCGGAACTGAATCTCGGAGTTGCCGAAATGCGACGCTTTCGTCACGAGAGACGGCAACTCAAGCGCTTCTCCACCGTAAGATTGAACATAACCCGAGACCGTCACCAAGTAGGTTGCCACGCCATCCCAGAGGCCTGCCGACCGAGCAAGATGCTGAAGATAGATAGAATCGACGCTCCCACTGCTCACCAGCCGCGCTGTATCTGCGATGTCACACAGCCGCAGATAAAAGTGGCGATACATCCGCTGCAGCGTGCTGATTATCAGCCGGTCCTCCGCCGCCGGCACACGAAGGGCATGTGTTCCAAAGGGCGCGATTTCGGCCCGCGAGACAAGAGAATTTGTGATGGCGACTTGCTCGCCGGTCTGGCCTAATCGCCCGAGGTGGACTTCCACCAACTCGGGTAAGCCGGGAACGATGAAATTCCATTTATTAGCCAGTCGATCACCCCAGCTTCGTTCTGCGACCGGCGCCTTGAAACGCTCCCGCATAATGGCGACAATGTCGGCGCTCTCCGCGTTCGAGTAGAGATCTAAGTCGTTCCCCAGATCGGGCCAGTGATCGAGCGACTTGATCACGACGACGTCGCCAACCCTTTCCAAAGCTTCACAAATCGGAGAAAGGAAAGAGAGAGCGTGGTCGATGCGAGCCTGCTCTTTCACAATCGCATGATCCACCCATTCGGCCTTGTCACTTCCGTCGTCCACTAGAAAGCGGCGTAACTCAGGGAACGTTCGCATGATCACGTGATGCGATGAAGCAAGCCCCCAGAGCTCGCCGAAGTCAGGACGGACAAATCCCGCTAAAGCGTCTCTGAAATTTTGGGGGGTAACACAACTGCTCGACCGATCGGGAGTTTTGTTTGAGTCTCCAAACAGCAGGCCAGAGAGAAGCGTGAGACAACGTGTGGCGTTTTTCATTACGCAATCCATTATTATTTTTATCGATCCGCCAAAATACCGCTTGTTGCCTTGCAAATCTTCGCCTGACTTGCAAAGCGGTAACCAGCCTTTCGATGAGGAAAATGACTCATGGGTTGTCGCATGCAGGAATTGCTACTCTGACCGGAGTCAGCGGGACGCGGCAGCCGGTGCGGAGTTCGCATCTTTTCCACAATCCACAGCGGTGCGGTGCTCGATGGCGGTTCCCTCTTCGTAGTCGTTCCAGGTCTCGAGCAGCAGAAACGGAGGCAGCGCCGAGCTGTCGTAATAGCGCTGATAAAAAGTGAGCGTTTCATCAAAGGTCTTCCCGCACGCACTTTGCATGTGCCGATTGAGGCCCCATTTTGCCGCAGAATCATCGAAGCCTGGCCAGGCTCCTCCGATCACAATCTTGTCGGAATGACTGTCTTTCATAGTCTTGTAGAAGCTTTTGAGATACTCCTCGCCCCAGTTGCTGCCATCCGCGGCCCACCCACCCGGTCCCGGCTGTACCCAGGCGTAAGAACCCGCAAAATCGTTCGCATACTGAGGTGTTGGCTGGTCCTTATAAATTAAGAGCGGAGCTGCAGCCCAACCGCTGAAACTCTCCCGCACGCGATTCCAATCGACGTGCCCGCTCTTGGGAAAAATGAACAGCATCGGCCGGCCTTCGTAAGTCAGATAAGCATCGTGGTACTTGGCCGATGGACCGATGTATGCCTTGTAAGCTTTGTCAAAAGCGGCTATCGCCGCATCGGTTGCCTGCGCATCCTGATCTTCCGACTCGTTGTACAAGAGAGCAACCTTGAAATGGCTTTCGCCCGCGACTTGTTGCAGCAGTCCAAAATTGTGATCCGAGTAAGGCTTGCTCTCACCATACCAGTCGACTACAAAGGCTGAGATGCCCATCCCGCGCGCCTGTTGAATTTGCTTATGGAGAACAGCGCCGTCGTCACTGGAATAACCGACATCCATGTGGGTGTGGTCGCCGAACCATGGCATATAGACCGCAAGAAGCTTCGGCGAGAGAGCAGGCGCTTGTCCATCTTGTAGCAAGGCGTGATGCATGGCCGGAGACGCACAGCCGCCCGCCACTACAACCCACGCAATCGCGAAACCAAGAAGCAACTTCGACAAAAATGGCTCCAGTCTTAACTTCCAACCTGTCTGCTAATTTCGAGGACTTTGCCTGACAACATCTAGGATGCGATGGGAGGAGCCACGGTTGGTAGCTTAGACCGACTGGTGAAGGGCACAGAGGGTCTACGAAAACCTTGATGGATAAGGGTTTTGACCATCCGAGCGATGGGCGTTTCAGAATTGAGGCACGGCCTGCAGTTGGCGAATCACCCAGCGATCCGCAGCTGGCGTCATGAGCACCACGTAGCGAATCACGATGTGCTCGTCGTGGATCACTTTTCCTCCGTCAGAAACCTGGAGCTGGTACTCCGCGGTATCGTGCAACTCCATTACATCGCCCTCAGGAGCATAAAATACCGCTTCCACACGATGCGTCTGATCGAGGTATTTTTGGCTTAGTCCTGACTGCTGTTGGTTGGCGACAGTCTGCTTCAGCCAGCTTTTTGCATCTCCAGCAAAAGGGCCCTCCAGGGGGTCGAGGGTGTTGAATTCGAGTGCCTGGGCGATGCTCGTCCACGCGAATCGATAATCCCGAAGGATTCCCCTCTCCGTTAACTCTTCGACCGTACGAGGACTTGCTTTCTTAAAATCAAGTTGAACCTGAACCGTTGAATCTGCAGCATGCAAATTCAGCGACGCTCCAAGGCAAAGAGCGAACACAGCGACGCCGCATGAACTCCGAAATCGCGCGAGATAGTTGGAGATATGCATCACGGTTGTGCCCCCACGCGCACTTCATTCCCCATCACTACACCGGAGGCGGCCGATATCGAGGCTGCACCCGAAGCCATCATCTGAGCCTGCGCTATTCCACGTTTAATGGGCGCGTCCACTGAGCTTTTTCCATTTGCGCTGGTCGCAGTGAAGGTCACGATTGTTCCATCGGGCACCGGATTCCCCACGCAGTCGCGAACCGGTTCGGTTTGCACAGTAATTCCGACCTTCGTTCGTTGGCCAGTAATGCGCAGATTGCAAGGATCCGATGCAACTTGTTGCACGGCACGCCGCACGGAAAGATCATCGATGGCAGCCGTCACTTGCAGCGCGCCCGCAGACTTGCCGGATGAAGCACGGAACCAAGCTGCTCCATTTTGAGTGGGAACTGGCCTTGATAATAACGAAGCGTCCCCAGAGGCGATTTGAAAGTTGACGGTAAGCGGACGGAGCACTAGGTTATGAAATTGATCGAACGGAAGCGCGACCCCGCTTATGGCGTCACCCTGCGCGACCGGAACGCGTGACGGATGAACAAGAAAAGTCAAACTCACAGGCTTGGCGGCACTCACGTAAAAGCCAGTGTTTCGGCACGTGGACGAACATACGATCGCCAAATAATCGCCCGCGTTCCGCGTGTCTTGCGCCTGCAGGTGAATATTCTCGCCAAGGTTTACCTCACTCTTTCGCGAGACTCCCGGTCCAATCAAGTAGAAAGTACCTTTGCCGCTACCTGCTGTCGAAATGTCCGCCTCATCTCCTGCAGTGACGGCATTCGGGACTTGAAAATCCTGCGCGCGACAAAACCCTGACAGGCACGCAATTCCCAGCGCGACCCTTGTGCAGATTTGAAGAAAGCGATGCATTCTTAAGACCTGCCCAGGCTGTACTGGTTGACCACAACGTGGAAGTTCTGCACCTTCCCCGCCAGAGAGCGTGGAATTTCCACCGCAAAAGGTTCCGATGATTGCGGCAGCAGCGCGCGATCCACATAGCCATCAGCGACCCATACTACTTTGCCGTTGTTGTCGTAAAAGCTCGCGACCACGTGTGGGATGTTGACGGTCTGGCCACTTTCATTGAGCAGGTCACCATGAAGAATGCTTTTCCCCTGAACATCAGACTCAACTTTTTGATTCATGACACCGATCACCGGGTCGGCGGAGGCTGGAACCAGCGTGGCTTTCACGTCCATGCGAACGTTCTTCACATTCTTCAGGCTGAAGCTCGGAAAATCGATCCGGTAGGGCGTGACTTGTTTGGGCAAAAGAATATGCGCAATCTTGTCAAAACTATTCTCCTGGTCGATCGCATTGCCCGCTCCATCGACCAGCGTGGCGTTCACATTCACGAAGGCGGGAATCGTATCTTCGTTCACCACCTCGCCCATCACCACCACGCCTTCTGCCGAATCCACGGCATTCATGGAGATGATTCGCACGTGCGGCGCATCGACGTTTTTCGACCCCCATTCATCCGCGGCGCCTCCGGTGACGAGATCCCAACGCAGATATGTAACGGGAACCACCTGCGCGGGTACGGAAGGAATCTGCACCTTGGGCCAAACCGTCTTCCAGACGTCGCCTTCTTTTATCAGGTGAAAATCGCGGACGTCTTCGATGGGGCCAACCGGAGTGGTCCAGTGGAGACGCACTCGCATTTGAGCTTCGTCGTTGGTGATATGCATGGGCCGCGAGTCAAAACCTTCAAGGCTCGAAAACGACCGAAGGCCACCGTTGGAGCCAATCCAATCCTGTATGAAGGAAGATTCGTCGACATCGCTCGTTTTCGACACGTCGGCGTAAGCGCGGTCCCAATTGCGCCGCTGCGCATCGGCGAGAAGGTTCGCAAGCGCCTGCTCGGGAGTGTTGGCTTTCGGCGTTAAGCCGTACATCGCTGAGCCGGCAGCGATTCCCACCGTACCACCCGCGTGTCCGGACCAGACAAGACCGGCCCCTATTAAGACCACGGTCAGCACGACGAGAGCGATTGGGAGCGCAAATTTCATTCTGATGCCTCAGGCCACATAGTGTTCTTCACGTTGTCCGGCGCGAACCGGAATCCCCAGACCAGCCGGTACGCGGCGCTCTCCCGGCAGTAAAAGCTCAAGAAAGATGGCGAGAAAACTCACGCCGATCGGCAAGATTCCCCACAATAATCCTTGCCAAGCCGGCGGCACGGCGTCGGACTCGATCTTATGGGCGGGCGGAACGTCTTCTTCCGTCCACGCCGTGATCTCTCCGTTATTGAAGGTTTCAATCTTTCGCCATCCTACAAAAGTCAGCAGCGGCTCATAGTAAGGGTCGTGCACAAAAATGTATTTCAAGCCGTATCGGCTCGAATGCTCCAGCATGGCTCGCAGAGAAGCCATTCCCGCTGAACCATAAAATTTCGCGTTGGTGAGCTGTGCCGCTCCGTAGTGCGTCATCTCGGGAAGCAGGCGGGCCGAGTTGTAATCTCCGTCGACGCTGCCGGCGTTTGTATACGTCGATACTTTGGCCAGCTCGCTGCCAAAACCCAACGTGATATAGCGGTAGGCATCATGACCGTCGCGATTCAGGAAGGCGACCACCGGATCTATGTTGGTCAAAGTTCCTGTTGGTCCCGTGGGCCGGTACGGATTTGCCGAAAGCCAATAGAGAGCGGCACCCAGCGTGGCGACTGACGCCAGCGAGAGTCCTACTGCAGCTTTCGCCCGGAAGCGATCCAGGATCTCGATGGCGAGAATGCCAACCAGAGGCATCGCCATCAGCGTTGCCCAGAACGTGAACCGTTCGAAGGTCAAAATTTCAAAAGCACGGCCCAGCAACCACCGCGGCAACGGTGTCGTGCCCCCGAGTCCGAAAATAAATGTGAGCCAGAACCCACACAGCAAAGGCCACACCCTGCGCGACGAAGCTCCTCGAAGCAAAATAAAAGGCAGTGCTAGGATCAGCGCGCCGTAAGGAATTACAAAGTAGTTAATTGCCGTCGTCGAGTTCAACAGAAAGTTTGCGCGACTGTCGTGAGGGATTGGAATCTGGCGAATCGGATGTTGGATTAGAGCCAGCCAGTAAGGCAACAGAACCAAACCAACACCGCCGGCAACGACAACTCCAAACGCCACGGCTCGCGACAGTACGCCACCCACAGAAGCCGCAACCCGTTCGTCGCGCGCATCCAACAACGCCGTCACCAGCACCGGACCGGCGAACAGCACCGCACCGAAAAGCAAAGTCACGTGATGCGCAGCCGCGGCGGTCAGGCTGATTGCGATTCCCTTGATTAAGGCTCGCCCGGAGGACTCTGTCATCCATTCATAAAAATAAGGCAGCGCGTTCAAATACAAAGCCGCGGAAGCGACGGTCGCCAACTGGCCTGCCTGATAAACGAGGAACGCAAGAGCTCCAAGAAAAACACTCCCCAGCGCGGCATAGCTCGCAGCGCGGTCGTCGACCCAAATTCTGGCAAATCGAAATACACCGACGGGCAACAGCAGCACTGCAATTAACTGCACAAGCATGTAGCCCATGGTCAAGCCGACCGCGTTCGACAGCAGCGCGATCCACTGGTGAGTGAGAGGTGGATAAGTTGTTTGCGAAAAACCCGCAAACCACTTCTCATTCCAGGGATTAAACCAGTGGTGCACGTAGTGTGACGCGAAAAACATATGAAAGTTTGCGTCAAACGAACCCGCCGGCAATTGCATAAACAGCAACGGGCCGTGAACAGCCAGAGCGACCAGAACAATTGCGAGTAAAGGAATTGGACGGGAGTAACTCTGGGCAGTGCTCACAATGGGCGCTCCAAGGGTACGTATCCAGTTGCGAAAAGCTTGGATTCCGAAAGGTCCTGCAGGGTTTATTGCGATCTGTGTGTCTTCCTACATATTCTTCTGTACCAGTTGGGGTACGGGAAAAGCAGCCTTCCTCCGGGCGGCGGCATCTGATTGTGACCGCAGACATACTGTGAATGCGGGAGGTACACCCAAAGACTTGTATAAAAGCGTGGTGATTCAGTGAAAAGCCGATTTCCGCTCGCGAGCTTTTGCATTGTATTTCTTTGCGCTGGAGTCCTAGGTCAGACCTTTGACGTTAATGGTCAAAGCACGTCCCCACCTGGTGACAAGCGCCAGAGCACCTCCGACGTCAATTCTTCGGCGGGTTCTGCCAATTCAAACAACTCGGACCTCGGCTGGGGGTCGAGCATCGACGTAGCTCGCCAAGCCCGTGCCGCCCAGGACGCACTGAAGAGAACCGATTACGCCGCCGCAGTCTCCTTCGCGGAACGCGCTGCGAAATCAGCGCCTCAGAATCCGGAATTGTGGTTTTTGCTGGGCTATTGCGCCCGCCTTGAAGAACATTACCCCGCCGCGATCGACGCCTACAACCGCGGTCTCAAAATTCAGCCCAACTCGCTCCGCGGAATGGCCGGACTCGCGCAAACCTATGCAAAGATGGGCCGCGATGCAGAAGCCGAGAAATTGCTACAGAAGATTGTAGATGCGAATCCTAAGGATGCGAACAGCCTGCAGCTTGCAGGCGAGCTTCTTCTAACTTCCGATCCTAAACAAGCGCTCGATTTGCTTCGCCGGGCGGATCAACTTCAAGATTCCCCTCACACAGATCTGCTAATTGCCCACGCCTACGACCACCTCGGACAGCGGGATGATGCCAATCGTTATCTGAACCGCGCGCGAGCCCGAGGTCCGCAAGACCCGGAAGTGCTGCGCGCAGTCGCCGGGCAATATCGCGATCAAGGCGAATACGACCAGGCGATCTCGTCTCTTGAGGCGATCCCTGGTAGGTCCATCGATGTTCAAGCCGAGTTGGCCTATACGTATCAACTCGCCGGAAAGCCGAACGAGGCAGCCAACATCTACACACGCATTGCAAAGAGTGCGAAAGGCAATATTGGCCTCGATCTCAGTGCCGCCCAGGCCTTGGTCGCTCTCGGCCAGCCTGATGCGGCGCAGAGCTTTCTTGATCAAGCCCGGAAAATCGACAGCAACAGCTATCGCCTTCACGCTATTGAAGGCTCGATTGCGGAGGCAGACGAGCGTATTGCTGACGCTCGCACCGAATACAACCTCGCATTAAACAACCTTCCCCAGCGCTTGCAGGAAGGACCGCTGTATCCGATCGAACTGCGGCTTAATCTGTATGAACTCGATGTGCGCCAGGGCGACGACGCCGGCGCGAAACGGCAACTCGATGCGGCACTAGCGCAAATCAACCAGGTGAACGTCTCCGAATCTTCCCGCCCGGAAATGTTGAGGTTGCGCGCCGCCATCGAAGCAGGCTCCGGCAACCTCGACGCCGCGAACAAGGATCTCCAAGAAGCGATGCGCCTCGCGCCGAACAATGTTAACTCGCTTTTGAATTACGCCAGTCTGCAATGGAAGCTCGGGCAAAAAGATGCGGCGCAGGAT
>CAYOVU010000221.1:0-21003 GCA_964407505.1 uncultured Acidobacteriaceae bacterium
CCTTCGAGTACAGCCTCGAAGGTTGGAATATAGGGTGTTGAGGGTATAGCGCTCTCGCAACAAAAGCACCCTCGCGGAGCGTGGGCTTGCTAAGGAGCGCGCGCAAGCGATAGGCTGGTGCGTCCTGTACAAGCTTGCGCCAGAGAGATTTCTTGTCGTGATTGGTTCCAGCGTAGGGATGATCGGTTTCTAGCGAGAAAAAGGAGCGTGCTTATGCAATTAAAACTGGCAACAACTACCAAGGATGGAATCCTCGTGGTGGGTTGCAGTGGTCGAATCGTGTTTGGCGAGGAGTCTACTTTGTTGCGGGAGAAACTCAAGACGGCCCTATCGGAGAACAACCGCATCCTGCTTGATCTTGGCGAGGTGAACTACATAGATTCTGGTGGACTCGGTACGCTCGTGGCCCTGCGCACCAGCGCGCTTAACGCAGGAGGCACGATCAAGCTGGCAAACTTGACCAAACGGGTGGGCGATTTGCTGCAGGTCACTAAACTTCTCACTGTTTTTGATGTTTATAATTCCGAGGCGGAAGCCCTTGAATCCTTCCGTAAGGTGGCATAGCTCCGCACGCGACTTGGGGTGTGCTGCCGCGACTCGACAGCCGCGGTGCATGACCTCCTCCGTTGCTGGACTTCTCTCGAATGCTTCCTCGCATCGTCTTTCTTCTTTGCCTGCTGGTGAGCGCCAGCGGGTTCGTCTCTCCGCCGGTTGCGCTGGCGATGGGACTTGTGTTCGGTTTGATTTTTCCGCATCCCTATGGCACAGAAGCGAAGAAATTTTCCAAGTTTCTGCTGCAGGCATCCGTAGTGGGGCTTGGTTTCGGGATGAATCTGCACGAAGTCGTGCGGGCAGGGCGAAGTGGCTTCCTTTACACGGTGCTGGGCATCAGTTTCGCGTTGATCACGGGCATGGGCCTTGGAGCGCTGCTCGGAGTTCAGCGTGTGCCTGCCTTTCTCATCTCTACGGGGACTGCAATCTGTGGCGGAAGCGCGATTGCCGCGGTGGGGCCGATTACGCAGGCCAGCGACGAAGAGATGGCGATCTCGCTGGGAACGGTTTTTGTGCTGAATTCCGTAGCGCTGCTGATTTTCCCTGCCATCGGCGCGGTACTTAGCCTAACCCAATCGCAGTTCGGACTGTGGGCGGCGCTTGCCATTCATGACACAAGTTCAGTGGTCGGTGCGGCCGCGAAATACGGAGCCCAGGCGCTGGCGATCGCGACCACGGTGAAACTAGCGCGCGCATTGTGGATTGTTCCGCTCTCAGTGGCCACCGCAGTTGTACGCGGCGCGAAAGCCAAGATTCAGTGGCCGTGGTTCATCGGCCTTTTCTGTCTCGCGGCAGTGTGCAACACGTATCTGCCGGCCGGAGCGCACGTTTACGCGATTGCGGTGAAAGTTGCGAAGATCGGTTTGACCGCCACGTTGTTTCTGATTGGCAGTGGCATCTCGATAGCAACGATTAAACAGGTGGGGCATCGTCCGCTGCTGCAGGGAGTGATCCTGTGGCTGATGGTTTCTGTGGGATCACTGTGGCTGATTCGCATGGGATGGATTGGATTGTGAAAAAACGAAAATCATCGATAGACCAATCGTCAAGGATGCGGCTGCACATTGAGGCTACCATTCGGCGAATTCCAAAGGGCAAGGTTTCCACTTATGGCGCCATCGCTCGAGCATCGGGATTTCCTGGGGCGGCGCGGCAGGTGGCGCAAGTGTTGCATCGCGGGTTCAATTTGCCCTGGCAGCGCGTACTAGGCGCTGGCGGCGAAATCAAACTTCGTGGGGATTCCGCGATGGAGCAGCGGTTTCGGCTGGAGGCAGAGGGCGTGCGGTTTCGACGACGGAAGGTGGATATGAAGGCGCACGAGTTCAAGTTTGCGCGTATCCGCAAGAAGTGATTCCCACCTTTGCCGCAAAGAGCGCGGCAAAGATGGGGCACCCGCGGTCCCGTACTTCTTGAAGACCAACCACCAACAACTAACGGCCACTCTTAAACTGCTCGTCGATCTCCACCTGATATCCCGTGACCATCTTGTTGGTTTCGTTCGCCATGCCGACGACGGCCATTAATTCTTTGAACATCGCATCGGTCATGCCTTTCTTCTGCGCGCCAACGGTGTGCGAGGCGATGCAATAGCCGCACTGATTGGTCACGCTCACTGCGATATAAATCATTTCTTTGGTGAGCGGATCGAGCGCGCCGGGCGCCATGATCTGTTTGATATCTTCCCAAGTGCGCTTGAGTGTCGCGGGATCGTGTGCGATGGCCTTCCAGAAATTATTGATCCAATCCGTTTTGCGCGTGGCCATGATGTCGTCGTAGACGGCGCGGACTTCCGGGCTGGCGTCTTTGTATTCGATAAGTCCGAGGGTTGACATGAGTTCTCCGGTGGCTGCCGTTAGCAATTAGCAATTAGCCTTTGACCCGCATGAGCACCGCACCGCTAGAGCGGATTCGCGACCGCTGCCTAAATCCTAATTGCTAATTGCCAACTGCTGCTACTTTGGCAACTCCCCGCTCAGCAATTTTCCCAGTGCCGCCGCGGGGCAGCGTACTCCCACGTAGAACTGGCCGAATAAGGCGTAGACCGCGCTAACATGGTCGAAGCGCATTTCGTAAATTAGCTTCTTAAAGATCAGCGGTTCGTCGGCGAACAGATCGACACCCCATTCCCAGTCGTCGAAGCCAATGGAGCCGGTGATGATCTGCTTCACCTCCCCGGCATAACGGCGGCCTACCATGCCATGGTCATTCATCTGTCGCGCGCGCTCTTCAATGGGGAGCGTGTACCAGTTCTTATCTTCGCCGCGCTTCCGGTCCATGGGATAAAAGCAGATGTAACGGTTCGGAGGGATCTCGGGAAATAGCCGCGGATGCATCGCTTCGCGATGCCGGTTAAGTTTGCACTCGATCTCGGCCTTCCACTGGTCGGAGTGCGGCTGGATGCCTTGATCCGTCAGCTCTTTGTAAATCTTCAAGGTCGAGTCATAAAGTCCGAGTTCGATGATGGAGAGATACGACGTTGTAGGTTCGAGATAGTCGCTCAATTGCAAGTTGGCCAGCTTGAGTTCCGCCTGATTGAGATCGGCGAACGAGTTGCGGAAGTGCACGAACATCAGGTCGCCCTTGTGGCCGATCAGAGAAAAGAGTGCGGACTGTCCGGCGGGAACTGCTCCAGCGGGTTTCTTCTCCATTTCACTGAGGACCGCCTCAGCCTCCTGGGCAATAGCCGATCTGGTTGCGTCAGGCAACGCCCGCCACGCAGTGCGGCGAAAACGCATCATCTGATGTAAAACGCTGTAGCCTTCGGTGGTAAGTGGAACCTCGGGAATTTCTGCGGAGGCTGAATGCGGCCGGACGGGAGTAGTGGTAGTTGCGGTCATCGGATTCTCGGGATGTGTACTCATCTGGTTTCAGCAACCATTGTACGCAAGAGGCGCGAGAGCAGCGAGTTCAGCGTTTACAATCGGGATGGCGTTTCTCGCAGTTAGGTTTGCGCACTTTATTCATGGCAATAATCAGCAAGATGCCTCGTACATTTCTTGTTTCCCTTTTGCTGGCTGCTTCGCTCGCCGCGCAGGAGCAGGGTAAGAATCAAGGTCAGGATAAGAATTCAAGTGGACATAAGCGTCTATGGGTGCTGCGCGCGCCGGGCGAGGCAGTAGAGTACAACCCGGCGACGTTCGCCGCGATGCGGCCGGTAAAGGTCCCGGCGGAAGCGGTTGCTTCGCCGCAGAAGTTTTCCGTGAATCGTCTGGGGCAAATGTTATTCGCCGCACCGGCCACATTACCGCTGGCGGAAGGCGATCTTGCTACCGAGGGAAAGGCTTGGTTCTGGGACGGCCACGCAGCGATCACGCTTCCGCTAGGTGGGACGCGAAGCGCGGCCACCACTGGGTCCAATCTGGCCATCACAGAGTCGGCGCCCGTGCCTTTTCTCTCAGAAGACGGGAAGCATCTCTATTGGTCGGCAAACCAGGCACGACGACTGCAACGCGACGGCGTCGATCTTTCTACCAAAACGACGTGGTCGATCTTGCAGACGGACCTTGCCGGCGGCGCGCGTCAAGATTTGGCCTCAGTTGCCTTGCCCGATTGCTCGTGCCCTACGGGTGGCTGCGAGGAAAGTTGTCCTTACGGCGTACCGTGGGTTCCGGACGATGGAGTTAGCAAGTTTTTTCTGCTGAATCAGGTTGTGGCCGCACAGGATCAGTCGATCTATAAGGTGTCCTCGGTCTATGAGGAGAGCGCGGGCAAATGGAGTGCGCGGCTACTCGATCCGCCGCTGCGGCAGGTGCTGGATGCAGTGAATGCGGGAGAGATTCTGGAAGCGATTCCAGACACGGGATGTTGCGGCTGGGCAAACCAAAGTGATGACCAGACTCTGCTGCGTCTCGACGGCCAAAGCGTGACCGTATTCGATGAGCGGAGTGAGTACAAGAATCCTGATTACGATGTTAGCTTTTACACGCAGAACGGCAAGCTTTCGCCTGATCGTACGATGGTGGCGTTAACCATCGTGGCCACGGCGAAAGCAAATGCTCCAATTCAACTGGCTCAGGAGGGGCAGGCGAACCCGGAAGAGTCACAGCGCATTCGCAAGGCATTGCTCGATCTGCCGGCGGTCGTGGTGAAGAGTGCCGAAGCCAAAAGCGGTGACAGTTCGCCGCGGCGCATCGCATTCCTCCCGCATGCCACGTTGGTGGGCTGGATCAGCGCTAAAGAAATTCTAGTTGTCGAAGGAAATCTGCTGGTCGCTTACGATGTCGCAAGCGGCGCACGGCAGAAATCGAGCATTTATGTGGAAGGTTCGGCGCATGTATTTTTGCGGTGAACAGAGTGGTTGCTCGGATAGGCATGGATCTCGGATACAAATACTCTTACGGAAGATGCGGTTACGGAAGATGCGGTCTTCTCCGTTGACCTGCGCGGTAGATGATCCATCCGATGAAATTCGCGCCCAACACCACGCCAGCGATCTTCAGCGAATAGCCCCACGAATTTTCTACCTCGATAATGGGGAAGATGGAGAGCACGAGATAAAGCAAAGTCATCAGAAAACCAGAGACTGCGGCCAAACGCAGCCACCATCGCGGGCGCAGTCCGCGATCTTTTGGCGAGAGGAATGGGATGGCGAATAGCGCCAGGTAGGCGATGGCGTAGAAGGTGAATCCCCAGGTCAGCAAAAGTTCATAAGCTTCCTGCGGCCCAACCCCGATGAGCGCGATCGCGCTGCCAGCGAGGGTGACCGATCCGAGAAAGATAACTGAGTTGACCGGAGTCTTGTACCTGGAGTGCAGTCGCGTGAACGACTCGGGTAGCAAGTGGTCCCATCCTGCGACCATGGGGAGTCGTGCGCTGGCGCTGAAATATACGCTGAAAGTTGTGGGGTAATTCACAAACAGTAAGATGATTGCGAGCGGGACGACAAAGCCGGCCAAGCAGAAGCCGTGCCAGCCCAAGCGTAGAGCCTGCGGGATAGGGGCGACCACGTCAACGGCCGCGGGCGTCACGTAGGCGAGAATCGAACTTGTCGAAAAAATGTAGAGCAGGGCGATTAACGGCGCGGTAATCAAAACCGATCGCGTGAGATTGCGTGTGGGGTTGCGGCATTCGCCGGCGAAGATTGCGACATACTCGAAGCCGCTGAGTGCTCCGAACATCAGCTTGCTGAAAACGCTGAGGCTGAAAATAGTGAGAGGCGGCATTGCCAGACGAAGTGGATGATACTCGGCGAGCATTCCGCGCCAGAGCCCTAGTAGCGGAGTGAAAATCAGCACCGCCAGCGTGATTAGGACGGCGATGCTCCCCGCATTGCCCAGCCATTTGCCGATGCGAAGTCCGAGCGCAGCCAAACACATCATAGCGAAAATCAGAGCGATAGAAACCGCAAGAATCAGCCAACGGCTGGAGGCGATCCACGCCGCAGCAGGGCCTAAGGCGTAAGCCAGGAACGTTGTGGTGACTAGGCCGATCACCGCCACGTAAAGCATGACGAAGAGCCAGAGATTCCATGCCACCAGAAAGCCAATCTGATCGCCAAAGGCCAGGCGCGCCCACTCGTATAAGCCGCCCTCCAGTGGCATAAGACGATTGAGATGAGCGACCACCAGGGTGAGGGGGATGAAGAACAAGACGAAGGCTACCAGCCAAAACACGACGTGAGCTGACCCAGCCTTGGCGGCGGTTCCGAAAAAATCGACCACGATCACCAGCAAAATCTGCGCCATGACCAGATCGAACAGTCCAAGCTCTTTGCGCAGTTCCGCGCTTTGAGTTTGAACGGCAGCTTCGGCGCCCCGCAATGAGACGTGCTCCCCGGTGCTCAATGCGCTCTCCTTGAGGAATCAGAAAGAACTGAAACAGGAAGCCAGCATTAGAACACAAGGAAGGTGGGTTGAGCAGAAGTGGAAATTACAAATGCTTGGCGAGCGGTTACCGAGAGGGTCTTGCTGAAACTCAAGCAGGGGAGTATCCGAAATCGACTCCCCTGTCGCAGGTCTGTTTAGTGGTGGTCGTGGTCGCCGTGGGTGTGCCGCCAGGTCCAGTATTCTTTTTGCTCCTCGGGCGGCAGCCTGCGGAAATCGCGATTCGGGTCGCGATGGTACTCGCCTGCCCACTGGTGGTAGAAGACAACCTCGTTATCGTTCCAGACGTGATAGTCGCTGTAATAGGGGTCATAGACCCGGTAGTAATGATGATGGCCGCACGCCATGCCCAGTACGGAAGACGCCAGGGCGGCGGCGAGAAATAGCGAAGTGACGAAACGCGACTTGCGGTTCATGCGGTGAATGATCCTCCTCGAGTTTCGATCTCAACATCGTCCGACTCGCTGGAAAATTGAGCGGATTTAGATTCGTTGCCCAGCCGCGTAACCGGGTTGTCTGCTAACCGAGCAAAGCTTCATACCTTCACGTTCAGCTTTTCCAAATCGTTTCTCAATTGATCGAGAGTCTGCATCTGGATGGTGTGCATTCCAAGTTTTGCGGCACACTCTAGGTTCAGCGAGCGATCATCGATGAAGCAGCAGTCTTCCGGAGCGATCTGTGTAATCTCGATTGCCAGTTGGTAAATGCTGCTCTCGGGTTTGCGCAAGCCGACGAAACAGGAACTCACAAACAGGCGAAAGATTTCCCGCAAACCAAACTTGTCGATGCGATACAAGTTCAAGTCGCGTGACTCGTTGTTGATCGTGCCCATGAAGTATTTACCTGCGTCGGCCAGCGTGCGGACGAACTTTAGAACCTCGGGCATGGGCCGCGACAGCGACAACATGTAGTCGCGGAACTGATCGCGAGTGAACGGACGGTCGCAGTAAAACACGGTGCGATCTAAATACTCGTCGAGCGAGATTTCGCCCCGCTCGAATGATGAGACCGCCATCTCGTGCCGCACCTGAAACTCTTTCACGTCGAGATGAAAATGTTCGAGCGCATCGGCGCGTTCTGTGTGGTCCCACGCATTGGTGAGCAGCACTCCTCCAACGTCCCAGAAGATGGCGCGAATCGCAGACACGTATGAATCCTCCTAGCAGGTCTAAGAGTGTAGATCAATTCGGACTAATGTTTGTAGATGCTGGTGTCGGGATGGTAGTTTCGCCAGTCGAACCAGTAGTCTTTCAACGCTGGGATGCGGTCGAGACACTTTCCTTGCACCGGGCCGGAGATGGCGCAGCCTTGGAAATTCCACTGGCTGGAAGTAGTGGCATCGAGCAGGGTCCATTCTTGTTTATCGGTTGGGGATGCAGACGTATCACCGGCTGGAGCATTGGTTGCGACTTTCGTCTGAAAAAAGAATTCAGCGTCGCGACCATCGACGCGACTGACGAAGACGCGGAATGATTTGCCATCCGGACCGAGGACGAGCAACAGAGGCGTGCCGTTGACGCGATCCAGAACTGGAGACTGCTTGGCGAAAGTCTCCCAGGGATAAGCGCGAGCGGTGCCGGTGACGGTGAGTCCGATGACCAGGTCGCGCGACTTAAGCTCGGTGCCGGGAAAGCTGATCACGACGGGAAGCTTGGCTACGTCCGGCTCCCAGTTGGGATCGTATTCTTTCGTATATTTGGCGACGGGAGCGAGCACTTCGCCGCCGGGGAATTCATTTCTCCACTCGCCGAAGCTGAGTTCGTCGCTCAAAACAAGTTCGAGGGCTGCGCCTTTCAGCGGGCCGTAGATAGCTTTGCCGGTAATCTGTTGCCACCAGCTTCCGGTTTCTTTATCGCGCATGAGGAAGTTCTGGTTGTTGATGCCGGCCAGATAAAAATGCAGCACCCGTCCGTTAATCGTTCGTGTCCACACCAGACCGGTGTGACAGAGCGTTCAATAGGTAACGGCGATCGGCACTCCGCCGACCACGTCGTTCAGAACGTGATGGTAAGCCATCTGGCTGATAGGGTAGGCGCGGGCGTGGCCGTCGAAGCGCACGGCCATAATCATCTCTTTAGGATCCAGTTTGCTCTGCGATTGCGCCACGAATTGCGCGGCGGGGATGGGATGAAACATCCACTCGAAATGATTGAGCCGCGCCATTACCGCGGAGAAGGTGGCGACGCACATTGCGAGCGCGAGGAGAGCCTTGCGCCAGCGGTCGACGGTTCTCCACAGCAGGAACGCACAAAGAAGACAAACGAGGCCCGCGATCGCCGTGCCCAGAGGTGCACGCTGGCGCAGCGCCATTGCAATCAGGAGTGCCCGCGGCGCTTGATAGCGGAAGGGACGAATGATGAAAACAGGAATAAAGAAAAGGCCGAACGCGACAATGGCGCAGAGGGAAAAGACAGTCCATATCCAGCGCGAGCCTGGATGCGCTGTGGCCGGACTTTTGAGTTGTGGTGTCGCCGGCGATGTGCTCACGGATGAGTCGTTTGACGCATGGATTATTTTAGTCTGTGAATCGTACGAGAAGTCGTGCGTCGGTGGAATAGTACAAAAAATTAACCCCGGTCGCGAAGGACCGGGGTGTTAAATCTAGCTTCGTGTGATCTTACTGGGGCGTGAAGCTTTGGTGGAAGCCCAAACTCACCACATCCTGGAACATGGGGGTTCCGGGAGGAAGATTGCTCGGGTTCTGGAATTGCGTATCGAAGAAATAGTTTCGCGTCGGCGCGCCGTAGACAGAATTACAGCACTTGAAGTTGCCGGTGGCATATTGCGAATAGTACATGCTGATCAGCGAACCAGCGTAAAACACGTTCGTGCCGCCGCGGCTCTCCAGATAGCGTAAGAAGTTGTGCATCCCGCCATCGGTGCCGAAGTCCTCCGCACCCCATGCGGGTTGCGGAAAGGGAATGCTCTTGCCCGCGGCAATGGCTACGCGGTAATAGCTGTCGGTGGCGACTCTGTTTGCCATGGTTCCCGGATTAGCGAAGCTGACAGCGTCCGACCAATTCGGCGAAAGCAGCGTGACCGCATCCGCAATGATCGCGGCCGCGGAGTGTGGAGTGGTGGCATTCGCCCCGAGGCTGGGGAAGAAAGGATCGGCGGGACCGCTGTTGTAATTACCCCAAATGTAGACCGGTTCTTCGGAAGCAACGGTGAAGCCGTTGCCGGATGTAGCCGGAGCGATGGGCTGAGGCAAGTAACTGTTGCCAGCTCCATCCATTCCGCCATCCACCAACCGCAGTACGTGACGGGGACCGGAGACCATATTCCACGCACCCGTCGTGGGACAACTAATGCCGTTCGTCGTGCCCGGAATGTAGTAGGGCTGGTTCATCGTAGCTGCGGATACGCCAAAGCCTGCGCCCAGGTATTTCGCTCCGAAGGTGTCAAGAAAGCCGTTCCCATCCACGTCTTCCGGCGAAAGAGCTGGAGGCCCGGGATAGTAAGTGACCGGTTCCATTGCTCCATCCGGGACGCCGATGGCTGAACCGGAATTAACGACATCTTCTAATCCGGAGATGCCGACGAAACCATTATAGAAACCAGTGCGGTTGGGGTCGGGATCGGGCTGCATGCCACGATGATCGGAAAAATACACAATGTAGCCGTTCTGGTTGGTGCTGTTCACCGAGGGTCCGCTGCCGCCAACATAGGGAGCCTTCCCTTGCAGCCAGAGCCACAGGTTGCCCGCGTCCAGTTCAACGGCATTCATTACTCCGGCGGTGCTGCAGTTTGTTGCCGTTCCGCCCACCCTGGTGTCGCGCGGCTCGCCCTCGCGCGCATCGTAGAAATTGATAGGCATCCAGTTGTATTGCGTGCCGGCTCCGGTTGCGTTGGCCGCCGTTTTGCCGCTTTGCAACTGCTGAAGAATGAGGATGGCAGCGGGGCTAATCGGGTTTTCCCCAGCGCCGCCTGCGGGAGTGCTGGGTGAGACGTTGTACGCCCGCCCGAAACCATATCCCAGCCATTGTTGAGTTACGCCGACCCATGCGCCAGCATTGTTCAGGTATTCCACGCGAAGCCATACGCTCTGGCAGGGGTTGGCCGTCCAGTCGACCTGTCCGAGCAGAGGCCAGGGGCTCGCGGCACAGCCAGTAGGCTTAGTGAAACTTCCCGTACCGGTTTGTCCCATGGCGAAGTACATATTTCCAGGGAATGTTGCTGATGCTACGGGTACGTTTCCGACGAGCTGCACGTCGTTGGCATCGAGCGTTCCGGCGCCACGCTCCGGGTGGAGTTGCGAAATGTCATCCGCCAATAGAATGCGGATCTCAGCCTTGCCATAGAGGCGCGAATTGGTAAGCAGCGTTGTATCGCTGACTTGCGGTCTGCGAATGATATCGACGGCACCCACCACCGATTGCTGCACGAAAGGCAACTGCAGCTTGGTCGCTCCGGTCAACCCGTTCACCACAAAACCGTGGAAATCAGTGGCTGCGGATCCTGTGGAGAGCGTTGTCCAGCCGGGGTTCGGCACGCCAGCAATTTGCGCGAAGCCGCCGGTCCAGCTGCCGGCGGTGAGCTGCGGGCAGTTCGCGGCCGGTCCCGTTCCAGGTGCGCTCGGACAGCCGCTGCTGGCGTTGGGAGCATAGACGGTGCCCCCGTACCCGTTACTCGTTGGATGTCCATTTTCGAGTTGATCGAGAATGATCTCATTTACGGCGGCAATCTTGTCGGTGAAAGTCAGTTTGGCGCCCGATGCGAGAAACAGGTTCCCGTTGGTGTGAACGCGGCCACCAAAGTTAAAGTTAGGGCCTGCGAAGTAATCGCAATCGCCGTCGCAGAACACTCCAAACTCAAAGGCCGGAAGCAGGGCCACTTCTACGGTACGCGTAAGGTTGACGGCTGAGCCGGTGGCTGCGAGGGTGTTTGTGCCGACCTGACCACCGCTCGACTGGCGCGAGGCTGTCACTTGCAGGGTAAAGGGAATGAGAGAAGCGACCATGCCCTGATCCTGACCCGAACCGACGATGTCCCACGAGCCGCACGGGTTGGGGGCATTCGGGCAAGGCGTGCCATTGGCCTGAGTCGGTGGCCAAGTGATGGATTCGACATAATTCATGCCGGTAATGTTCGAACCGGTAATCGTCGTCGGATAATTGGCGGCGGTGGCGAGGGCAGTAATGGAAGCGGCGTTAGGCGTCTGCGACGATTGGTACAACTGAGAGAGTTCGGCAGTCAGGTTCTCGATGCCGGCTTCGGCTCCGTAGTAGGCAATGTTGCCTTCCAGGTCGTTGTTCCCCATGTGCTGTTCATTGGTCACCAGGTACAGCAGACCTACCGCCATAGCGGACAACAAAAGCGTTATCAAAAGTGCCGCAACGAGCGTGAAGCCACGCGAATCTCGGGTTTTCTTAACCATGTTTTCCTCTCAGCTCAAAAGCAAAACCACGAACGGCTTATCATTGGCAAACCGTGCTACTGGAGCTGTATGAATTGCAGAAACTCATGTTGCGAGTGGCGACGGAACTCGCCAGATACATGCTTTGGGATCGATTGTTTCCCGAAGTCAAACCTTGTCCCATGACCCACAGCTCAACCTTCTGAATCAGGGCGGGGGAATCTCCAACGCCGATCGGATTGGGTTGATTGGCATCGATCGTACTGTTCACAGAATTGATCACGTCGTAGCTGAATTGCAGGTTGATGATGTTATCGGCCACCGGAACGGCGTTGCCCCCGTTGACCTGGCGCATGAGGCGCGGGGTTTGAACGGTGCCACCAGCGGGAGGAACCTGCAAGAAATAAGTGACAGCGTAGAGGCGGCAGACCGAAACCTGGTTCACGCCTCCGAAATTAGCAACAGCGTTGGCCAGGCTATTGCCGCCAGTTTGACCGTTGAAATTGAGTGCGTCGCCGGGGGCGAAATCGACCGCCCAGGGCGGCCCTCCGCCCGGAATGCCGGTGATTTCGGCGACAGCTACGGCGGTTTGCGCGGAACTGGTACCTTGAGCGGACTTGCCGTTGCCAGGAGTACTCACCAAAAACAAGAGCAGATCGCCTGTGCTCAGGCCTCCAGGCTGCAAAATATTCTGGGGTAGAGTCGGGTCAGGAGTCGCGACCAAACTCACCGAGGCAGCAGCCGGGCTAACCGGAAAAGAGAAAGTGAAGTTGGTCAACTGGAAGTTGTAATCGCAATAGATCGAAGTAATACTGTCATTCACCGCGCCCGGAGCAGCGGCGATGGCCGTTCCGTTCTGGACGCCGTTAGCAAATCCGGGGATGATGCCAGTCATCTGACTCGCGGGGTACGTGTCGGCGGGAACATAGCAGGTGCCGGCCTGGTTGCAGGCGATCTTGGAATTCCCCAGACTATTAGGCAGCAGCAAGCCGCCCGAAGGCAAACCAGAGCCTGCCAGGCTGATATCTTTTGTCATCAGCTCGATCCCGGCGCGCAGGTTCTGCTGGGTTTCGGCGCGCTGGGTCACCGTGAAGGTGGTGTTCATGCCCATGCGGAACAGGCTGGTCACTCCCACCATCATGACCAGGCCGATGACAGCGGAGATCATAAACTCCAGAAGGCTGAAGCCGCGTTGCGAGTTTGAGATTCTTAGGTTCATGTTTTAGCCGGACTCAGTGGTAGCTGGAGATCAGCCCATTCACGACGTAGTTTCGCGTGGGCCAATTGGGTTTGGTGTACGAAACGGTTATGGTGACGGCGATCATGTTCGTGTTCACCTGGCCGTTCGGCAGCAGCACCGTATTGAAGGCGATGGTCCGGGTGAAGTTGCTGAGGCTCCAGATTTCATCGTCTCCCGTGCCGAGAATGCCATCGGGGCCAGGCAGGACCATGCACTCGACGCCACCGTTGGGGCAGGCGGCTCCAGCAGAGGTAAGACACGGAGCCGTATCGCCGTTCACTCCGACAATTCCATACTTGGGGCCGGCGCAGAGCAGCGGTTGCGCTCCAGCCAGAAAGATTCCGCCGTTGGCAACATTGTTGATCGATGCGAAAGGAAGCTGCTGGCTATTGCGAGCAGCGTAAATGCTTTCCATGGCGTCAAGCGCCTTGTGGCGGGCGACGAGATCTTCCTGCGCCGAAGCGGTAGCGGTGATCGCGGTGGCGAAAGTTGCGATCAAGCCGCACAGTCCCACCGTCAGAACCACCATGGCGATCATGACTTCGATCAGCGAGAAACCGCGCTGGGTGCGACGCTTGCCCATTGATTGGTTTTCTTGTGTCATTGTTGTACCCAAATCGGAGCGCCTGCCTGTTTAACCAGAGACCACCCGCGCACTCGACCAGTTGCGCCCCACACCGTGACCGCCTTCGAGGTATAAAGATCGCCGGCAGTGCGACAGACATAGACGATCCCGCTGTTGAGGTTGTTGAGGCCATCTTGCGCGGATCCGTCCGGCATGAAGACGACATAATTCAAGGGCTCGGTCGCCAGAGTCTGGCCGAAGTCAATCGCATTAATGCCGGCGCCAAAACCGTCTGGCGTAGCGGCGGGAACTCCCGCCTTTATCAGAAAACTCGTATCAGTCGGAATGTTGTAGTTCATTACTAGCTGCAAAGGCGGCAGCGCCCCGTTTCCCACGGCGGGCGGTTGGTATTCAACCTGAATCGTCCCGGCTGGGAGTCCAGCCGGATTAAAGATGACGTAGTACTCGTGACCCTGCGTGATCGCTTGATTGCGCGTGTTGCGTAACACCATCATGGTGGTGTCATAAGCCTGATTGACATGGTTCTGTAACAGTATCGGCTGCAGACCCATATACGTAATTCCACCCAGAATCAAGGAAATGCTGATGGTGATCACCAGTTCCAGGAGCGAGAAGCCGTTATGTTTCCGCAATACCATAAGTTCTTTCCGGGGAGCTGATCTCCCCAGGATTTCCTGAAGCTTGAAACGGACTGGAAATCTGTAACCGGGGAAGGCAGCTCGACCGGTAGTTGTACCGGTGTGGCAGACTTCATCCTAGGAACGGGGACCGACGGCGTCAAAGCACCACGGTGCAACGCGGGCGTATTGGTCTTTTGTAATGGCGATGGTGACTCAGGTCACCTGACTGAGATCAGTGGAGTTAGCGGGATTCTTACGGAAGACCCGGGACCGGGCGATGACTCCGGTAACTTGTCGGGAGAACTGGCGTGATCCTAGGATGCATGCAGGTATGACTCTTTCATCGCTATTGGTTTGCGAAGACGAAGCATCCGTGCAAGTGCTGAGCCGCGTTTTGGAGGAACTCGATATCCGCGTGGAGTTGTGCGCGGATGCCGCACGCGCCTTTGTCCGGCTCGCGCAAGACCGGTTCGACGTAATCATTCTTGATTGTGAAACTCAGGCGGATCTGGTTTCGCTATTGCACGAAAGCCGTTCCTCCCGTTTGAATGACTCGACCCTCGCTGTCGCCGTAGTCATGGGACAGGAGAGCATCCGCGAGATGTTCTCTCTCGGGGTGAACTTCGTGTTGTACAAGCCGGTGTCCTACGAGCGGGCAGTGAGCACTCTCCGGGCGGCGCAGAGTGTCCTGCATCGGGATAAACGTCGCAAAGGGCGCGCTCCGGTGCATACGCATGCAACTATCGATTATGCCGGCGTGGAACAGGCGCGAGCTACGCTTGTTGATTTGGCGGAAGATGGCATGGCTGTGAACTTCGGCGAGAGATTGCCACCAACCTGCAAAGTTTATTTTCAGTTTCAATTGCCAGGGCAGATGACGAATGTGAGGCTATCGGGCCAGGTAGTATGGCAGGACTGGAACGGTCGTGCAGGGATTCAGTTCGTGGACGTGCCGCAAGCTTCGCGCCGCATTTTGCGCGAGTGGCTGAATGTCAACCTGAGCGAAGTGATGCAGCGCGAGTTGGCCGCGCAGTCGGTAGAGGTCGAGCACTCGATCCGGCCGCGTGAAGAAGCGGCCGTGGCTGACACGCCCACGATTGAGAAGCAGCATCAGGATCGGCAAGACCGGCAGGAAGAGAAAAACCGCGATGGAGAAGCAGGGGTGCGGTTGCGCTCCGAGCCTGATAACCGCCGCCGGCAAACCCGATATGCTTGCCGTCTGGGAGCCGAGGTATATCAGCAGGGAAGTACAGTAAAGAATTACTGCCATCTCAGCGATCTGGGCCCAGGTGGATGCTACCTTGAAATGCCGCTCGCGTTCGCAATGAGCACTCCGGTAGAGATTATCGTACGCACGCACGAGATGAAGCTGCATTTGAGCGGTCAAGTGAGAGCCTCGCATCCTGGCTATGGGATGGGGATCTCGTTCAAGCTGAACACCAAGGACGAACGCCACGGCGTGCAGCAATTGATTGATTTCGTGGCGGCCGCAGCTGAGACCAGCGAGTAGTTGGCTGGTCCGCACTGCCCAATAGCGTCGAATCGGTGTTCGTTTTTCTTCAGAGCGACCTCGCGACTTTTGACGTGGTTGATTCTTCTTCGATTGCGCTTCGGAAATAATCCAGGGACATTCGCAGGCCGGTGGTGAGATCGATTTTTGGTTCCCAGCCCAGTAATTGCCGAGCTTTAGTGATGTCCGGCTGGCGCTGTTTAGGATCGTCCTGCGGGAGAGGCTCGTAAACGATCTTGCTTTTCGATCCAGTGACTCTTAATACCTGCTGAGCGCATTCGAGAATGGTGAACTCATTCGGATTGCCGATGTTCACTGGCAGATGCTCGGAGGATTTCGCAAGGCGCATGAAACCTTCGATTTCGTCGCGAACATAGCAGAAGCTGCGGGTCTGGCTGCCGTCGCCGTAGACGGTGAGGTCTTCGTCCCGCAAGGCTTGCTTCATAAAGTTCGGCACGACGCGTCCGTCGTTCAACTGCATGCGTGGGCCGTAGGTGTTGAAGATGCGGGCGATGCGCGTATCAACTTTGTGATAGCGGTGGTACGCCATGGTGGCAGCTTCCGTAAAGCGCTTGGCTTCGTCGTAGACGGAGCGCGGGCCGATGGAATTCACGTTTCCCCAGTAAGTTTCTTTCTGAGGATGCTCGAGCGGATCGCCATAGCATTCGGATGTGGACGAGACAAGGTATTTCGCGCCGTATTTCTTGGCGACATTGAGGGCATGAAAAGTGCCGAGCGATCCGACTTGCAGAGTGGCGATCCCGTGTGCGTGATAATCGACGGGGCTGGCGGGGCTGGCGAAGTGGAAAACGTAATCTACGCGGCCGACGTCGAATGGCTGGCAAATGTCTTTTTCTACAAACTCGAAACGAGAGTCGTTTGCCAGATGTGCGATGTTGGCGCGGCGGCCGGTGAGAAGGTTATCGACTACAACCACGCTCCAACCGTCAGCGAGCAGGGCATCGCAAAGATGGGAGCCTAGGAAGCCGGCACCACCAGTCACCAGAGCGCGAGACTGATTCATGCTTTCTTCGCGTTCTTCACGGCGGCGTGGACGCCTTCGGGCTGCGATGCCTCGCGTCCGACGCTGTAGTAAGTAAAGCCGCGCGCCGCCATGACTTCCGGATCATACAGATTGCGGCCATCGATCACGATGGGATATTTGAGTTCCTGGCTGAGTTGATCGAGGTCGAGATTGGCAAACTCTTCCCACTCGGTGAGAATCAGTAGCGCGTCGGCGCCGCGGGCAGCCTCGTAGGAAGAACCGGCATAGCGAATGCCGGAGTTCATGACTTCCTGCGTACGCTCCATGGCTGCGGGGTCGTAGGCCGTGATTTTGCAGCCTTCCTGGAGCAAAGCCTGTACCAGAAAAAGCGCGGGAGATTCGCGAATATCGTCGGTGCCGCCTTTGAAAGCTAGGCCAAGGACACCGAGATGCTTGCCGCGCAAGGTCCAGAGTGCGCTGCGGACTTTGCGGAGGAAGCGATTCCGCTGATCTTCATTGATGCGCATTACTTCATCGAGCAGGCGAAAGTCATAGCCACACTCGCGAGCCACGGCGCGGAAGGCCATCACGTCCTTAGGAAAGCAGGAGCCGCCGTAGCCAATACCGGGGTTCAAAAATCGTGGGCCGATACGGGAATCGGTGCCGATGCCGTGGCAAACCTGGTTGACATCGGCGCCCACGGATTCGCAGATGGAAGCGACCGCGTTAATGAAGGAAATCTTCATGGCCAGAAACGCGTTGGAGGCATGCTTGATAAGCTCTGCGCTCTTCGTACTAGTCACGATGATGGGAGGGGGGATTGAGGCACGATCAGGGCGGGGGATGGCGTCGTTTCGTTTGTAGTAGGCGCCGCTGGTGAGCGGGGCATAAACCTGGCGGAGGGCGTCGGCACTGCGATCGTTGTCGCAGCCGATGACGATGCGGTCTGGGAAAAGGAAGTCAGTGACGGCCGTGCCTTCGCGCAGAAACTCAGGGTTGGAGGCGACGTCGAAGGACTCCGGGTCGGCCCCGTTGCGCAGGATAATCTTGCGAACCCATTCGCTGGTGTAAACCGGAACGGTGCTCTTCTCAACGATAACTTTGTATTCGTCGATGGCGCCTGAGATCTCACGGGCTACCGACTCGACGTAGGAGAGATCGGCGTCGCCACGATCCGTGGGAGGCGTACCCACGGCAACGAAGATTACCGAACTGGCGCGCACGGCTTCCGCTAGGTCGTCAGAGAATTGCAGAAGGCGTCCGTGGTGGCGGCTCAATAGTTCAGGGAGGAATTTTTCGTGGATGGGGATTTGCGCATTCTTAAGGGCGGCCAACTTGCGTTCATCGTTGTCCACCAGGATGACGTCGTGGCCCAGATCCGCGAAGCATGCCCCCGCGACTAAACCGACGTATCCGGAACCGACTACGGCAATCCGCATATGGAGACTCTCCGGATTGAAGAACTTGGAAAAACCATAGGCTCGGACGTTTGTACCGAGAGACCTTGAGAGGCAAAAATAAGTTGAAGACGCATTCTACCGAGCCGCAAGATTAATTAATTCTAACATCTGTCCTAATGCAGGGAAGTGAAGATAAAGGCTCACGCTGGTTCGTGGTTCTTGCGTGCGACCATTTCGGGACGCTTCGCCGAGTGAGCGGCCGGATCGTCTGGCCCCGGGGCTTGGCGGAGCAGGTTCAGCAGAGTCGGCGGGCCGAATGTGATATTGACAAGCCCCATGTTTGGGGGTGAAACTCCGCTACAGAATCACATTTGCTGAGTTCTTCGCATGCCTGATCCCCCCATGCCGGCTGCTGAATCTGGGAAGACTCCAGCAGCAGAATCAGCTTCTACGAATAGCGCGCCCGCGCCCGACGCCAGCCCAAGCATCAAATCTGACTTGACGGCGCTGGCTGCGCGATTTGCGGCGCACGGCGGCGGCAGCTTCTCGGCGGAGTTTGCCGCCGACCTTGCGTTCGACATTGTGCTCAATGAAATCGTCGAGCGAGCGTCTCTGGCGACGGGCGCGACGGGCGCCACCATCTTTTTGGCGCGTGATGGAGAAATGGTATGCCGTGCTTGCGGCGGAAGCACAGCGCCACAGCTTGGATCGCGGCTGGAAAAGGGACCGAGTATTTCGCAAGAATGCCTGCGGACCAGTCGGATACAACGATGCGACGATGCGCAAGCCGATCCTCGCGCTGACGTAGAAGCATCGCGCAGTCTCGGGGTACGCTCGATGTTGGTGCTGCCGTTATTACGCAAGCAGGAAGTGGTCGGTCTTATTGAAGTCTTTTCCACAGGGGCTGCGGCCTTTGGGGAGCGCGACGAACGCACGCTGGAAGCTCTGGGCGAACGCATCCTTCATAACATGCATAACATGGAGGATGCTGCTCAACCTTCTCCTGTTTCTCCCGAAACTCCACCCACTCCACTTTCTTTTCCTTCGTTCTCGCAGGTGAACACCGAGGCGGACCATCGACGGATCGATCCGCGAATTGTTGAAGGCGCAAGAAAGATAGTCTCGGGACGCAGCTTCGATGTGCTAACCGGTGCGTTAGGCTTCGCGGTTCTGATCTGCGCTCTTGTGCTAGGGATGCTGGTCAGGCATCGTTTGGCCTCCCCCCAAGTTTCCGTGCACGAACATCCCGCCAAGGCGATGTTAGCTGCGCCAGGCTCAAGTGGAGAAATTGGTCAGACCGATTCTGCCCATACTTCGGATACGGCAGCCTCTTCTGCTTCGCCATCAAGTGCTTCGCCATCAAGTTCACACGACCAAGGCGTCCGAGATTTGATTCTACCGGGCGAGTTGATGGTTTACGAAAACGGGCGGGAAGTATTTCACATTCCGGCGGCGCGAGGCTTAGCTGAATCGCATCGCGCAGCGGAGGGAGCGGTTCAACCAGCGTCCTCAGTGGAACCCGCTGACACGATGGAATTGTCTGCCGCTGCTGCCGAGGATGGCCTCGTGCATCGCGTAGAGCCGGATTATCCGGAGGAAGCGCGCCGACAGGGAATTCAGGGTGCGGTGGTGCTGGAGGTTCACATCAATCCCGACGGCGTCGTGCAGGAACTCGAGTTAATCAGCGGACCAACGTTGCTCGCTCAGGCAGCAACGAACGCAGTGAAACAGTGGAGATTCAAACCGCGCACGGTGAACGGGCGTCGAGCGGAAATGCAGACTGTCATCACGCTTAATTTCAGATTGCAATAAAGATCGTTGTAGAAGGAGCGAACAGAGATTAGGTCGCGGTCTTGCGTATCCTGATCGGAGGCGTGGATGAGGCCTTGACCGGAACGGGGATTGGCCGTGATTGCCCCCGCGGAGAAGGAACGGTGGCCGGACGGTGAATATTCGCTTTGCCGAGAACATGCAGCAGCACTTCTACGCGGCTCGATACCCCGAGTTTGTCGAAAATACGGAACAGATAATTCTTGACTGTATGTTCGGTCAGGCCCAGGCGCTGCGCAATCTCGCGGTTGGAGAGCCCTTCCGCCACGCAACGCACCACTTCCTGTTCCCGTCGCGAGAGCAGGTCGGCTCCGCGCGCGTCAATCACCCGCAAAGGCAGGGCTTCGCCCAGCGCTTCGAGCAAGTAGCGCAGTTCTTTGGTGTTGGCCCAGATCTGGCCTTCGCTAACGCAGCAGATGCACTTCGCCAGCGACTTCAAGGATTCCGTTCGGCAAAACACGCCGCGCGCTCCTGCCCGGAATGCCTCCACCACCTGGCTCCGTTCCGATGAATCCAGCAGCATCACCACCCGCGTGTCGGATCGCTGCGCTTGCAGCTCGCGCGCCACGGCAAATCCCTTGCGCGGATCTTCGTCGATCTCGGCGCTGATCACCGCTACTTCTGGTTTCTCCCGCGCCACGGCCGCGAGAATCGCTCGCGCATCCGGCACAGTTTCGAGTAATTCAAAATGTTTGTCACGTTCCAGCGCTGCAGCCAGAAGCTGGCTGTTCATTCTCGTGCTGTCGGCGGCCAATACTCGGATCGTCTTGGAAACTTCAGGTAAGATGACTGCGTGTGCCAAAGCATTGCTCCCCGTGATTGGTTTTTGCTTCCAGGAACGTTGCGAAGCGGCTATGAGACGGGCCAGAATGCAAGGAGGAGGAACGCCAACCCCTAGCCAGCCGCCGTTCGGCGACTGTGTTAAAGGGACTTTAGTCTCCCATACGAACCACTGTAAATGGCACCTTCGTGCCATACCGGTAGTACACGCCAACCCGCCATTCGACTCCATACGGATGTCCCGCGAACCTTGTAACTAATTGAGTTTACTAATGTTAGTTAGATTGTGGGTCGGCGCAACCCATTTCCCGCCAGCCGATGG
>CAYOVU010000222.1:0-38706 GCA_964407505.1 uncultured Acidobacteriaceae bacterium
CTCGACCCACTTTTCATATCGCTTGGCGGCTTTCTCGAGATTTCCAAGAAAGTGCTTGTTCTTGAAACGCTCGCGCATCTGCGGGACTATAACCTTCGCGCTCTCCCACACGCCGAAGAACTCGCCCGTGGTCTCAAAGAATAGATCCTCGTGAAGCAAGCCGTAGTTGAGCATCGCGCAAGTCTGGTCCCAGTAGGTGAGCACCATCATGGCGAACGCTCCGCCCTCTGTTCCCGGCGCGGCGACTCGCATTGCGTCGTCCATGTTCTCGACAATATAGTTTTTGAAAAACCACTCGCGTGCCTGGCGCAACCGCGCCTCCCGGCGTTGTTCATAGATTTGCAAATGAAGCTGCGCTTGTGCGTGCGTCGGTTTCTTTGCCATTTATTTCTCCTTTGATTGGTTTGCCTGTTGTGAAAATGGCTGCAGCCCTGGTCTTGAAAGAATATTCTTGAGAAATATATCGCTGCTAAGCCTTTTGGTAGTAGAGCACGACGACCCCAGACGCCAACAACTTGGTTTGCTGGAGCTTCAGTCTGATCTTGTTTTCGATTTCATCGAACAGCCGTCTGCCTTTTCCAATCAGAACTGGTTGCAGAATGACCCGGTATTCATCGATCAGTCCAAGTTGCAACAGCGATGAGGCGAGGCGGGCGCTGCCGAAGATAACCATGTCCTTGCCGGGTTGCGCTTTTAATTTCGACACTTCCTCCTCGACATTGTTCCGGATCAGCCTCGAATTATTCCAATCGACTTTTTCCAGAGTTTTGGAAAAGACAATCTTCGGCAAATTATTCATCTTGTCGGCAATTTCCTCCGCCGGAGCCGACGGCCAGTACGCCGCCATGTGCTGATACGTCTTTGCGCCGAAGAGCAAAGTATCGACCGAGCGCAGCAGTTCCCTGGCGTAAGCAAAAAACTCTTCATCGACGATGAACCAGTCGATCTCCTGATTCGGTCCCTCGTAAAAGCCATCCAGCGATACGAGATTGGAAACGATTATCTTGCGCATTGTCTTGTTCTCATCGCACCTTGTTACGCGCCCTTCGATTCCCGGTACCTTCCCGATATATCGACAAGCCCTCCGGCGCCGTACCGGTCATGGTGGCGAACCCAATCGGTAAGGTTTCCGTTCACAGTCTCATTGCGGCCCTTCGGAGTCATGTCAAGCAACATGTAAGCGCCTACAGCTTTTTCGTCGCCGCGCGCGTAACAGGAGTAGGTGTGGAAAATGTTGCCGCTCGCATCTTTGTAAAACACGCTGAGGCCCGATACTTCCTCACCGGGGACGTCATTCATTTCGTGGTTGTATAGCACTTGCCCCTTTGCGGCGTCCTCTTTCGTGAACGACACGTGATAGTCGTAGTTAAAGTCGTTCGCATAGTAGGAGGATACCCACTTGAAGTGCCAGCCCATGCGCTTCTTGAATGGCTCGATCTCAGGCCACGGCGCTCGCGAGACGGCGATGTAGGAGACGTCGTGATTTTCCAGATGCACGAACGCTCCCTCAGCGTGGTCTGAACCGAAAGAGCAGCCCACGCAACCCTCCTTCCATCCCGGACCGAACATGAAGTGTTTGACGATTAACTGACTGCGTCCGCTGAAGAGATCGGCAAGTGTCTCCTGGCCATTCGGCCCGTCGAAGACATATTTCTTTTCAACCTTCACCCACGGCAATTCGCGGCGTTGCCGCGTCAGTTCGTCGTAAGCGCGAGTGAGTTCTTTTTCCCGCTTGAGGTGTTCTCTGCGCGCGGCTAGCCATTCTGCGCGCGACACGACTTTCGAATGTTCGACCGTGCTGGTAGCCATATTCTTTTCTCCTGTCCTATTCTCCGCGATACGCTCGTTGCAGACCTTCAATATCGATCTTGGTCATCTGCAGCATGGCCTTGAATACTCTTTGCGATTTCACCGGATCTTTGTCTTGCATGAGTTCGAATAAAGCCGCGGGGATAATTTGCCACGACAAACCATACTTGTCTCTCAGCCACCCGCACTCGACCTCGCCTCCGCCGGCGGTGAGCTTCTCCCAAAGTTCGTCCACTTCCTGCTGCGTTTTGCAATCCACGAAAAAGGATATCGCGGGCGAGAAGCTGTAGAGCGGCCCGCCGTTCAATGCGATGAACTCTTGCCCTTCAAGTTGGAAATTCACCGTCATGACGGACCCTTTCGGTCCCGGACCTGCTTCGCCGTACCGGGCGATACCTGCAATCTTTGAATTCTTGAAGATGGAGACGTAGAAGTTAGCGGCCTCTTCTGCTTTGTCATCGAACCATAAGAATGGAGTTATTTTTTGCAATGTCTTTACCTCCTGCGAATCAGATCCGGGCCTCGCAACGTCGGTACACGGAGCTTTATAGTCTTCTCCACACGATCGTCTTGCCTGTTTCTCACTTCATTGACTTTTTTCCGTGCACGTTGAGCATCAGTCCGTCGGTGCAGGCGTTCCATCCGACCACTTGCCGACAGGAACGATCATGTCAGTCATGGGCTCCGGTCCATTCTGAGACCCAACGATGACCGGGGAGTTGGGCAGATCCGCGCCCAAGGCCGCGCCGTCCATGCGTGGAACCTCAAACATCAGATGGGCCAAGTTGTGACTACCAGAGTCGGTAAGGTACGCTTCCTTCGACATCATGTAGCACATCGCGCCGGGCGCGGGCATGGGCAGCTCTTTCTTGTCGAATGCCGCTTTGATACGGTCGATCATCTGAGCTTTCGGCAGTCCGGCCAACACCATTTTTGTTCGGTTCAGATAGACAGGCAGCACGGATCGCGCGGCCGGCGGGTTGAAGCAGATGGGAGAGCGATTCTTGGGATTCCAAAACTCGGGGTCGTCAAAGCCGGCCCCCCACGATCTTTCCACTGCGCAAACGAAGCCGTTCTTCCCGTTGACAGCGGTCTCGTAACCTTTCGGCCCCAGCACTAGGACTTGGGCATCGCGCGATATGGCCACCGGAGCCGCAGTCCTCGCCAGAGCTATCTCGGTATTCCGATCCGCTATTAGATATTGCTCAATCGGGGCCATGCTGGGATATGGCGTTTTAGTGTCTTCTGCTTGTCCCTGCCACGCGGCGCTCAACACGGCAACCAGCAGGAAGTTCCCCCAGGTGATCGTCTTGCCTATCTCTCGGTTCATTTGATTTTCTCCCGCGATTCAACTGAGCTGGCCGGCATCTCGGTGCAGACTTAGAGATTGAAAACAGCGGCTGCGCGTGAGATTATGGCAAATATAACTTGCAAATTGCAAGTAATATTATTGTGACAGGAAGCGATTTAAAGTGCCTGGGATTCGTGACAAGACGGCTAGACAGCGCAATGTTGAGCGGCGGTCTGGATGCCCACTCAATGCTTCGGTCGAGATGCTGGGCGACCGCTGGTCGCTGCTGATTATTCGCGATATGATGCTCCGCGGCTTTCAGACCTACAAGGAATTCATGGAGTGCTACGAAGGCATTGCCACGAATATTCTGGCTGATCGCCTGCGCAAGCTGGTCGAGTATGGGATCGTCACGACGGAACCCGACCCAACCGACGGACGTAAAGTGTTGTACGTGCTGACCGCGAAAGGAATCGATCTCGCGCCGGTGCTCACCGAGATGGTGCTGTGGGCGGCGGCGCACGAAAAGACCGGCAATCAGCCGCTGGTCCGGTTGATGCGCGAAGATAAAGAAAAATTTCTGGTTGGCATTCGACAACGCTGGTCGAATCGGCGCTCCCTTCCTGACTGAACTGCTTGCTTTACTGACACGTGTGCGTTCTCGCGATCATTTCGCTTCGGATAACATGGGTGCATGCAGAAGCGGGTCCTCAAACGGGCTAAATTAAACATTCTTCGTGGCAGCCAACTGAGCGATTTTTCCTGGCTGGTCCACGGATTTTCCACGCGTCTGGGAGGATTCTCGCGTATTTCCGGCGGTAATGCGCTCAACCTGGGATTCACCAAAGATGACTCCAAAGCGCTTGTCGAGCGGAACCGGGCTGAGTTTCTGCGTGCATTAGGAGCAAGCACAGAGCGGACGAATCAGCGTAGTGCTGGCACCAAGCTATGGCCGCTGGTTACGTTGCGCCAAGTTCACTCTGACGTCATTCGCCTGGTCGATAAAGCTGGCAAACCGCAACTCGTTGGCGACGGGATGATTGCAAAAACTCCCGGCTTATTGCTCGGTATCCAGACGGCCGATTGCCTGCCCATCATGCTGGTCGACCCCAAACATCGCGCTGTAGGGGTGTTCCATGCGGGTTGGCGGAGCACGGTGAAACGCATTGTTGAAAAAGGTGTGGGGGAAATGCGGCGCTGCTTTGGCAGTCGGCCGAGCGACCTTAAGGCGGCGATTGGTCCCGGCATTCACGGCTGTTGCTACGAGGTGGGTGAGGAAGTGCGTGAGAAATTCGAGTCGCAGTTTGCGTACGCGGAGAAATTATTCCGGGAGGTCGAGGAGTCCGACCCGGTTCGCGAAAAATATCCCATGCTGTTTCTGACTGCGCGCGCGCCTGGACACAGCGTTTTGCCCAAGAAGATTTTTCTCGACCTGGTGGAAGCGAATCGTCAGCAACTGCTGGTGGCCGGAGTTCCGGAGAAAAGCATCGAAGCCTCGCCTTTCTGTACGAACTGCCGCACCGATCTTTTGTTTTCTTATCGCGCTGAAAATGGAAAGACGGGGCGCATGATGGCTGTGGTGGGAATCCGCGAGCAGGTGTAGGAAAATGAAAGTCAGA
Source organism: uncultured Acidobacteriaceae bacterium (assembly GCA_964407505.1). Classification (GTDB taxonomy): domain Bacteria; phylum Acidobacteriota; class Terriglobia; order Terriglobales; family Acidobacteriaceae; genus Sulfotelmatobacter. The sequence goes on from CAYOVU010000222.1 coordinate 4,720, forward strand.
ATATCGAAGTCGGAATGCAGAAGTAAGAAGTAAAAATAATTTGGAGGTAAAACTAGTTAAGACCGCTTCGCTCGATTGCGACTTCAGTCCCTCAATTCTGCATTCTGACTTGCTCTACTAAGCCGTGGTTGGCGCAGAAGGTGCAGCCGGAGGCGGAGGCGGAGGCGGAGCTGCTGCATCGGCGACGCTGTCGTTCACCAGATCTTTTAGTTCTTTGCTGGGCTTGAAAAAGGGAATTTTCTTGGCGGGCACTTCAACCTTTTCGCCGGTCTTAGGATTGCGCCCCATGCGGGGTTTGCGCTGACGAGTGCGGAAGCTGCCGAAGCCGCGAATCTCAATTTTGTCCCCCGCGCGCAGGGAACGCACTACGCTGTCAAAGATTGTTTCCACGATTACTTCACTGTCTTTGCGCGTAAGTTCCGCCAGATGCGAGACTTCATCAATCAGATCGGCTTTTGTCATATTGCCCTCTTTGGCTCCCGGGACCTGCTTAACCTTCTCAAATTTCAGGGCTTGGATGCAAGTAGCGGGTGAAAAGCGGGCCTCGGGTCGTAGGTGTTAGGCATCGACGCGAAGCAGTTAGTGCGAAGAATCCGGTTCGATGGAAGTAGCTCGGCAAGAATCGGAATTCCAAGAGCCTAAGACCGAACACCTAAGACCCGAGACCCGCTCCTCACTTCCACAGATAGTAAAACCCAACATGCCGCTCCAGCATTTTCTCGGTGTTGGGCAGGTATTGCGAGACATCCCCCAGCATCAGATCGAGTAGAGTCTTTCGATCTTTCTCCGGGCGCACCAGCGTGGGTTCACCGGAGATGCCCACCGATTTCGCCGTGTCCTTTACCGCGGCCTCGAAGTCGCCGACGTTGTCGATCAGCTTCATCGAAAGGGCTTGTTCCCCGGTCCACACTTTGCCGTTGGCGATGGCTTTGACGTCGTCAAACTTCATGCCACGGCCGTCGGCCACGGCCTTGATGAACTGGCCGAACATGTTATCGATCAGCGACTGCAAGTAGGCCTGCTCGGCAGGAGTCAGGTCACGGGAGGGATCACCGGTATCTTTGAACTCTCCAGTCTTAAAAACGATGCTCTTGAGCTTGGCCCATTTCATCAGCTCGCCGTAGTTCACCCACTCGGCAATCACGCCGATCGACCCCACCACGCTGCCCTGGTCAGCATAAATTTTGTTTGAGGCTGATGCCACGTAGTAAGCGCCGCTCGCTCCGACGGTCTCGATCGAGACGACAACTAGCTTCTTTTTCTCCTGGCGGACGCGTTTCACCTCACGATAAATTTCTTCCGAAGCGGCCACGCCGCCGCCCGGCGAGTTTACGTGCAGGATGATCGCCTTAATGGAGGAATCGTCGCCGAACTTCTTGAGTTGGCCAACCACGGGCTGCGGAGAGAAAATTTCGCCGTCCAAGTCAACCACGCCAATGCGATCGCCAAAGCCGCTAAAGGAAGTTTCACTGCTGCCCGCGTGCAGGGTCAGGTAAACCACGGAAAACACGGCCAGCACAAAGAGGAAGAAAGCTCCTCCACCAATCAGAATCCATAATAAGGTGCGGGAACGTCGTTCGGGCATAGGGAAGTTTAACACCGGGATAGGAGCAGGGTTCCATTGTCCCGGAGACGAAAAAATAAAAAGTCTCTAGTGGGGCCTTGAATTCCCCGAGCAATAAGGCCTATGCCGCGCCGAATCTGGCGTCCAGCGCGGTGCTTGGACGGGTTAGTAAAAATGGGTTAGTGCGTTTGGGGACTTGCAGGCGCATTTACGATTCACACAGGCGATGCGCCAGATAGCCGAGCAAACCCTCCCCAGCTTGGCAGGTGATCTCCAGGAGGATAATAATGCGTCGAATCACAATGCTCGTGGTCTGTACATTAGCTCTGGCACTTTGTGCCGGTGTCGCGATGGCACAGGAGCCACCCGATACTCTGAAAGTTGACTACTTCTCGAACGCCAACTCTGCCGGCGCTCCAGATGGAACCTATCGCATCACTAACCCTGGCACGGCAGGCGGCAGCCTTTGCGCCGCTATTTTCGTGTTCGATCCGAGCCAGGAACTGAGCGAGTGCTGCGAATGCTTGGTGAGCCCTGATGGTCTGCGTACACTTTCGGTGAACACCGACCTGACTGGCAACCCGTTGACCGGCGTCGTCCTGACGACTGGTGTGGTCAAGATCATCTCCACCCCAACCAAGGGCGGCACTTGCCCTCTGCTTCCGGTTAGCGTCACCCCGGTTGCTGGCATTCGTTCGTGGGGCACTCACGTCCAGAACAGCAGCTTCGCGATCACTGAGACGGCTTCGCAAGATGCCACTCTTAGCGCCGCTGAGCTCAAGCGTGTGACTGGTCAGTGCTACGGCATCCAGTTGGATGGCAGCAAGAAGGGCGTTTGCACCTGCGGAACCGGCGACTAGTTCCGTAACGCGCTTTTGAATAATCAACGCCTCCCGCGTTGGCAGCTTGGGCCAACGCGGGAGGCGTTTGAATTTATGTCGCTATGCATCGCCTTTGGTCGACTGTTTATGACGCGGGAACGATTACTTTTAGAGCACTTGGTTCGACCGCGACTTCGACCGGAGTGCGGCAAACGCATTCTCCATCGGCGTAAACTTCGAGCGGGCTTTCGGTTTCCACACGCAGGCGTGTGGCCTGGAAATAATCCACATCACGGATATCCACATGGCGGCCAAAGTAAACCGTGGGGAACAGGCATGCCAGCTTGAAGGGATCGATGCCGGCGATCACGCAGATGTCGAGTTGGCCGTCATCCAGTTTCGCGCGAGGCGCGATTTTCATCCCGCCACCGTAGACTCCACTGTTGGCAAAAGCCGCCAGTACCGTGGGCTGGTCGCTGCGAGTGCTCCACCCTCCATTTCTCTCCTGCGTGAAAATCTTCATGGGGAGCGGGTCAAAACGAAACAGGGCAGGAGCCAGGCTCAGCGCGTAGCCTCCGTGCCCACGCAGCCAGCGCGGTAGTTTGTTGGCGCGGCGTGTGACTTCGCCGTCGAGTCCGATGCCAGCCACGCTGCAGAAGTAGGTCTTAGCGCCGATTGCCGAGTTGCGAGAAAGAGTGGCAAATTCGGTTTCGCTCGGACTTTTCAGCGGAGCAATTGTTCCGAGATCGATAACGCGGACATTGCCCGCTCCCACGGGTTGTTCCGCGCGGAAGCTTCGCCATGCCGCGATTGAATCGTGCACGCTGCGCAAACCCAGGGCGCGGGCAAAGTCGTTGCCACTGCCGGCAGGCACAACGAGAACGGGCAGGCCGAGCCTCACGAATTGATTCAGATGGCGGTGAATGGTGCCATCGCCGCCGAAAATCAGGATGACATCGACTTGATCCGCATCGGAGGGCAAACCGATACGCCAGTCGACTGCATTTTCTCTGCGAGTCCCTTCGGTTTCGAAGGGCTTGAGGTTCTTCAGCGAACATCCCAGCCCGAAGATTGCAGCGGCGCGCATGTGCGCGGTTGAGAGTAGCAGAGTCCAGGCTGGTTCGGCAGCGAACGTAGCGAGGACTTGTCCGAGCGGCCAGCGCAATCGTTTTCCCAAACCGGGCCAAATTCCGACTATCGTAACCTTCCGTCCGCCCCAAAAGCAGCATCAGATGGCATGACTAATGATCAGACATCGGGTTCCATGGAGACGCGGAGTGAGATTGCGAACGCTCACGCATTCGGCAAGTTTTCTTGCAGTTAGTCTGGCTCTGACAAGCTGTGGCGGCGGAAGCGCTCAGCCTAGCCATCACGAACGCGAAGTTATCGACCAGCGCGACCGTGCAGACTTCCACCAGTTTCTCGTATCCCGGCGCCACGCCCAGCATCTCGGCCAATGGCACAAGCAACGGAATCGTGTGGGCAGTCGAGAACAACAGTCCGGCGATTCTTCATGCTTTCGATGCCACAAATCTGACGGAGCTTTACAACACCAACCAAGCCGGCATCCGCGACCAGTTCGGTGCCGACAATAAATTCATCACGCCGATGATCGTGAACGGCAAGGTATTTGTCGGAACGCCAAACGGGGTCGCCGTGTTTGGTCTGCTGCCCTAAGCCGCGCCAGGTAGAGAGGGTAACAGTGCTGCTGATCATCGTACCGTAGATTCTGAAGCTGCCTGCGACCCGGCTCAATCGAGCGGCTACTTTCGTTTCCCAACATACCATGGTGCGCTTACTGTGAAGATGCGTTCATTGCCGCGAGCAAGGAGCGCCCATTCCAGAAGCCTGCCACGCTGATTGTGGAGAAAGTATTCGTACCATCTGTCTTCCACAAGCTCCGGTATGACCACCACAATGCTGCGTTTCGGATTTTTCTTCGAAAGGTCGAGGACGAACTGTACCACCGGAATAATGACGAAGCGGTAGGGAGACGGCAGCATGTGAAGTTTGGGCGGCTCTTTGCCTGCAGAGCGAAAGGGCCGCTCGACATATTGTTCCCAGTCGTCTTCGAGTAATACGGAGTGCTCGTTCGGTTCGACATGCAAGGCAATCACTTCCGGCGAAAGGCGCGCGGCAAACTCAATTCCCTGACGTGTGATGCTGCTCCAGCGATCAATGGTAATCACCGCAATTGGATGCTGGCTGAGAGCTGCCGCGTCCACTGGGTCCTTGCAGGTGCTGAGCAACTTCACCGAATGATAGTGGCGGCGAACCATGGCGAAGAGGACAATCGTGAGCGGAATGAAAAGCAGGGTAATCCATGCGCCCTCTACGAACTTTGCCACGAGTACCACAAGAGCGGTAATACCTGTGACCAGCGCCCCGAGACCATTCACCATTGCGCTCTTTACCCAGTGCGGGCCACGCTTCTTCCGCCAGTGCATGACCATTCCGGCTTGCGAAAGGGTGAACGCCATGAAAGCGCCGACGGCATAGAGCGGGATAAGACGGTCCGTAACGCCGCCGAAAAGAACGAGTACGCCGCCGCAGAGCAGTGCCAGCACGACGATGCCGTAGGTGTAAACCAGCCGCCGGCCACGGTATCCGAAGACGTGAGGCAGGTAGTTATTCTGCGCGATGGCGCGGCAAAGACGAGGAAAATCGGCGAAGGCCGTGTTCGCGGATAGAGATAGAACGACGAGGATGGAGCCGATGGTCAAATAGTAGAAGAATCCTTTCCCGAACACCGCGGCGGCGAGCATGGAGAGAACGCTCTGATAGCCAGGCTGGCCCGGATCGGTCGCGGCAATCCCATACATTTTTACGAGATACGAAATTCCAGCGAGCAAAATCGCGAGAAGAAAAATGATCACGGTCAGCGTGCGCTGCGCGTTCTTAACGGTCGGCTCGCGGAAAGCCTTCACGCCGTTGCTGACAGCTTCCACTCCAGTCAGGGCCGTGCATCCGCTGGCGAACACCTTCAGCAGCAGCCAGTAGGTGACGGCTTCAGACACGCGCGGTGGAGGCGGAAGGGCAACCACTGGTGCGGGATGCCCTCCGCTAAGAAGCACGCGGATCACTCCTGCGATGATTGTAACCAGGAGGGTGCCCACAAAAAGGTAAGTAGGAACCGCAAAAGTACTTCCGGCCTCGCGCACTCCGCGGAGATTAAGAATCGTGATGACGATCAGAATGCCAACACAAAGCGCAACCGTGTGGGGCAGCAAAGACGGAGCCGCGGACACAAGAGCGCCCACTCCCGCCGAGATGCCGACTGCGGCTGTCAGAATGTAATCCGCGAGCAATGCCGCTGCGGCCAGCAGCCCGGCAGGTGCTCCCAGATTAAAACGCGCCACCGTATAAGAGCCGCCGCCTGCGGGATATGCAGCAATGGTCTGGCGATACGAGAAGTAGACGATCACCAGCAGCGTAATGATGGCCGCGCTGATGGGAACGATGTAGCGAACTCCAAGAAGTCCAAGCGGAATCAGCAGGCTCAGAGCTGCTTCCGGACCATATGCGGCGGAGCTAAGTCCGTCGAGACCAAAGATTGGGATGCCCTGCACGGGGCCGATCTGCTCGGCTCGTTCGTCGCTGGTCTTGATTGGCTTGCCGACAATCAGATCGAGGATGTTCATGGAAGGAGGACGGATGCTTCGAACCGGAAGTCCGCGCGACTGAGTTTACCTCGGGATTAAGACTCGTGCGTCACGCGCGAATTGTAGACGCCTGCATCGAAAGATTCACACCGCTTGGCGAAGTGTCCTGTCGACAGGAATGGTGGCGACCACATTCGTTCCCTTTCCCTGCGAGATGATCTCGAAGGTTCCTCCGAACTGCCGCATTCGTTCCTGCATTCCCATGATTCCGACGCCTGGGACGAACTTGCTGCCCTGCAGGGCTCGGTCGGGCATCCCTTTGCCTGCATCGATGATCTGCAATTGGATATTCTCAGGACTACTCGTCAATTCGATTGTGGCTGTCGGGCTGCCTGAGTGGCGATGAATATTGGTGAGCGACTCTTGCACGACGCGGAAAATGGCGATCTCAAGGTCATCGGGAAGCCGGCGAAGCTCCGGATTTATCTTCAAATCGACTTGGATGCCGCTGCGCTGCGCAAAACCTTCCGCATACCACCGCAATGCGGACTGCAAACCAGTTTCATCGAGAAGGGGCGGATGTAGCAGGTATGACATGGTGCGAAGTTGCCGGCTAATCTCGACAGTAAACGCAGTAGTCTCCGCCACCAGCTTGTCGACGGCCGCGTTCTTTCCCTGCATCTCTACCCCTATCGAATCCAGATTTATTTTCATCGCGGCCAGCATCTGACCGGTACTGTCATGCAGCTCGCGGGCAAGCCGCCTTCGTTCGTCATCCTGCGACTTAAGCAATCGCCCGGTAAGTTCGCGAATCTCCTCGCTCTTGCGGGCCAATTCCGCGGTTCGCTCTTGCACCCGCATCTCCAGTTCATCATGAGCGGTCCGTAATTCCTGCCTGGCTTTTTCGGCTTCCGCGGCTTGCAAACGGGCTTCTCGCTCTGCCTGCTTCATGCGAAGAAGGGCCCCGACTGTGGCGAGTAACTCATCTCCGGAGATTGGTTCCGCCAGAAACGCGTCGGCGCCACCATCGAGGCCGCGTACTCTGTGCTGCGGCTCTACGAACGTCGCGGAAATATGAAGTATGGGGATGTGCGCCGTCTGAGGATTGGCTCTGAGGCGTCGGCACACTTCAAAACCGTCAAAGTCGGGCAGATTCAGGTCGAGGGTAATAAGATCGGGAGACTGGTCCGCAAGCACCAGCGCTTCGGCGCCGGTGCGCGCCTCAAGCACTTTGTAACCTTCGCCACGCAGGGTTCTCGTCAGCGAGTAACGCAGAGCATCATTGTCATCCACGGTAAGAATTGTTGCCGTATGTGGCATATAAGCCTCTCATAAGTTTTAGAACGTCCGGTCCCAAGCCGGATTTTTCTTACCGCTAGACATGCAGTTCGCTCGAAGCGCCACGTCCGAAAGGCAAGCCGGCCCTGGTGAGCGCTTCCGCGATTCGAGCGCTCGTCAATTCCCGCGAACCTCCCTGCTTTTGAACAATATCGATCGCAGCGTGCAGAAGCGCGCGGTCCTGGCTTCCCAGATCCTGCGACGTGTGAATCACCACCGGAATGTCCTGAGTTTGAGGGTCACTCTTCAAAAGATCCAGCACCTCAAAGCCACTTAAATCTGGCATCGCAAGATCCAAAATGATGACTTTGGGTTTGGCTTCGCGCGCCAATCGCAGCCCTTCTCTGCCGCCCTGAGCTTCGAGCAGGCGATAGCCGCTCTGCGCGAGCGCGCCTTTTAGCAAATACCGTGAAACTTCATCATCGTCGACGATAAGTATTTGCTCGCCGCTGTACTGCTGAGTTGCTTGCAGTTGCTCCAACAGCCAGATCCGATCGATCGGTTTAGAGTGGAAAGCCGTGGCTCCGAGCGCGAGCGCCTTGTGCTGGTTTTCTACAACCGTGACCACGAAAACCGGAATGTCTCTCGTAGCTGGTTGCTGCTTTATCTCCTGCAGCAAGTTCCAGGAGTGTTCGCCTTGCAACAAGACATCCAGCACGATTGCGATTGGACGAAACTCCTGCAACGCGCGACGTGCCTCTTTGAGATCCTGAGCGGGAACAACCTGAAAGGGTGAGCCCTTCAGATATTTTTCGTAAATGAACAACGCTTCGCGGTTGTCTTCGACCACCAGCACAGGGAGTTTGGACCCATCCAGTTCCCGCCGCACGTCTGGAACGTAAACGGCTTCGGTGGCGCCAAAGAAATGAATTGGAATGGCGGCAAAAAAAGTAGAACCAACCCCGACTTGGCTTCTTAGGTAAACATTGCCGCCCAGCAGTTGAGCCAACTTACGGGAGAGCGGAAGTCCGAGGCCCGTCCCCTTCGCCACCTTCTGGAGCTTTCCTTCAACCTGGGTCCATTCCTCGAAGATTCGCTCGTGATTTTCTGACGCGATGCCGATGCCGGTGTCGGCCACTGCGAACACAACCGTATTATCGTGTCCTGTTTGGACCGACACCCGAACCTCGCCGCGCTCCGTGAACTTCAACGCATTCGAAATAAAGTTTCTGAGCACCTGCGAAATTTTGGCTTCGTCCGTGTAAAGCTCCGGAATGTCAACTGGGTCTTCGAACACCAGCGCAACCGAGGAGTTCTGAGACAACAAGGGCCGCAACATGCCGCGCAGAGCGGCAAACAAAGTCTCTACTGTGAAAACTGCGGGACGGATGGTGACTTTGCCGGCCTCCACTTTTGCCAGGTCGAGAAGGTCATTCACCAGATCCGTCAGGTCCTGTGCCGACCGGCGAATGAAGGTGACTTGCTTTTCCTGTTCCGCAGTGAGTTCGCCATCCATGCGATCGAGCAGGATTTGGCTGAGCGCGAGCACGGAATTCAGCGGCGTCCGGAATTCGTGGCTCATGTTGGAAAGAAAATGGCTCTTCAACTCGGAGGCCCGCTGCAGAAAATCAGCCTTATCGTTTAATTCCGCATAGAGCGCCACGACTCCACGATTGGTCTCGTCGAGTTCTTTGTTGAGCTGCGCCAACTCCGCCTGGCGCGCGCGCAATTCTTCCAGCGTGCGCATCAACTCTTTATTCTGTTGTTCCAGTTCTTCGTATGGATTTTCCGAAGGCTTGCGTTCAATGGTGGTCAGCAGCGCGTTCAGTTCCGTGTTCGATAAGCGGGTAAATTTTGCGGGGATGGTTTTGCCAAGCGTCACCACCGTGCCCTTGCCAGGTTCCGTCTCGACGTGAAAATCATCCATCAGGCGCTTTGCGCCGATCATTCCCAGGCCCATGCCTGTCTTGGAAACATATTTGCCGCCGAGAATCTCGTCCAAATTGCGAATGCCGCGTCCTTTGTCGCGAATCGAAATCAGAAACATCCGCCGGAGGCCGTTGTCGAGCTGAAATTCGATCGAGCCGCCGCCGCCGTATTCAAATGCATTCCGGACGATTTCCGAAACCGCGGTCGCGATTCGGGTCTGCTCCTGCACGTCGAACTTCAGAGCTGCGGAGACGTAGCGGGCGCGCTGCCGAGCCAATACGACATCATGCTCATACCGAACTTCCATGGTGAGCAGAGTCAACTTCACGGCGCACCTGCTTCTTGCCGGTTCCTGGCAACGAGAACGGTGACGTCGTCCCGCTCTCGCGAGAAATCGCGGTACAAGAGCGCGGCGATCAGCGCCGGGTGCTTGCTCCAGATGCCGGGATAAGGCTTCAGGTCCCAGCGGGTGTTCAACCCATCCGAATGCATAATCAAAAGACTCGAAGGATTCCAGGAGAACATGAATTCCTGAACTTTGTGCAACTGGTGCCCCAGAGTGCCGTTGTGCGAGGCCATCCCTCGGCCTCCATCTGGGTCGACGACCGAGGCTCCAATGTTTCCAACGCCGGCAAATGACACTACTCCTCGCTCAAGGTTCAGCGAAGCGACCGCCATTGCCGCTCCCCGGGTTTTCTTCAAAGCATCGTGAGCATCCAGCAGAATAGAGGAAGGCGAGTCGGTTTGCGATTCGGCAAAGACGCGTTCAGCCTCACGTGCTGCTTCCTCCGCCATAACGCCGTGCCCGAGTCCATCCACTATCATGAGAAGCATGGACTCCGCTGTTTGCTTTGCTCCCCAACCGTCACCGCAAACCTCTTCGCCCGCCAACGCAACTGAAATGACGCCTATCTCAAGGGGGAAACGGTCCGGTGACGATCTTCGGCTCGGCCAGAAATCGGCGAGAATTGCCGTTCCGACTCCGGGCATCGAATAGATGTCGAATGTATCGGAGAGCCGCTTGATGGCGCCCAGACCGTTTCCTGCGGTTCCTGCGGTTGAGCGCCCATCGGCCAGTGCTGCACTGATATCCCCAATGCCGGGGCCTTTATCCAGAGCTATAACTCGTACGCCGCGAGTCCCGTTGTGTCCCACCGAGTCAAGCACGATGGTTCCGTCGCCGGCATGTTTGATGAGGTTCGTGGCGATTTCGGTGACGGCAATGGCGAGGCCGCCACGTTCGCTCTCTCCGAGATTCAGCCGCTCCGCAAGTATCGCAGCCTGACGGCGAGCCTCCCCGGCATGGCTTGTGTCGGTGACTCGGATGATCATCGGATCCCTTGGCCCTACTTCCAGCGCGTAATGGTTACTCGCGTCCCTTGCCCCACCTTTGATTCAATATCAAACTCGTTGACCAGGCGCTTGGTCCCACCTAAACCCAAGCCCAGTCCCGAGCCAGTCGTAAAGCCGTCGCGCAGTGCTAGTTCGATGTCGGGAATGCCGGGACCGTTGTCTTTGAACGTCAAGCGGACCCCGAGGCGCGGGCCATTGAGGCTTTCCAGTTGCATGAAACCGCCGCCGCCATAAACAAGAGTATTTCGGGCCAGCTCGCTGGCAGCTGTGATTACCTTTGTCTGATCTACGAGGGATAACCCGATCTGGGCCGCAACTTCGCGGACGCGACGCCTTACGATCACGATATCGGGCTCGGAAGCCAGAGGCACCGTCTCGCTAAAAACGACGGCCATCGCTTTGTCCCTTGCCGCCTTCTCCGTGGCCGTTTAGAGATTCTCTTAGCAATTCCATCCCTGCATCCACGTTGAGTGCGGTGCGAACACCCGGCAACGACATGCCCAGTTCTACCAATGTGATTGCGACGGCGGGCTGCATTCCTACCACAACGGTTCTTGCATCCAGCACTCGCGACATGGCCGCGATGTTGCCCAGCATTCGGCCGATGAAAGAATCCACGATTTCAAGCGTGGAAATATCAATCAGGACTCCATGGGCATTGGTCTCGCTGATCCGCTTGGTGAGATCGTCCTGCAAAGTCATCGCCAGCCGGTCGTGCATGTCGACCTGAATGGTGACCAGCAGGAATTCGCCCATCCGGAGAATAGGAATTTTTTCCACTCGCGTCTCCTAGTTTTCTTCCTGCTCTTTGTTTTTCTTTTTCTCCAGCCGGACGAACGTGAATCCAGACTTCTTAATCGCGAGGGCGAAGGCGTCCGAAAGCGTCGCCTTGGTGGTGACATCGAGCAGATTGATGCCGAGGTGCACGATGGTTTGCGCAATCTGCGGACGAACCCCGCTGATGATGCAATCCGCGCCCATCAGGCGCGCCGCTGTCACCGTCTTGAGCAGATGCTGGGCTACGACCGTGTCGACCGTCGGAACTCCGGTGATGTCGATGATGGCAACTTGAGAATTCGTGCGCACGATCGCTTCCAGAAGTGACTCCATCACCACCTGGGTGCGGGCGCTGTCGAGTGTGCCGATCAGGGGGAGAGCAAGAATTCCCTCCCACAACTTAACCACGGGAGTGGAAAGCTCAAGCATCTCTTCCTGTTGCCGGTGAATCGTTTCTTCCCGCGACTTAAGATAAGCGTCGGTCGTGTACAAACCGAGACCGTCCAGCAATTCCGTGGAGTTCCACATCTCTTCCACCATGCCGGTCGGATCTTTGGAAAGTTCCTCGCGGATCGCGGTAAAAATGGGTCGCTTGATCGAAAAAACGAAGACAGCGGTTTCCCTGGGGGTGAACCCTTGCAATGCGCGGCTTCTGGAAATATCGGCGAGCAACTCCCGAAGCGGATCGTACGCCGCCGATTGCACTGTGGCGCCAGTTTGTGCCGTAGCGTCAGCCAGCAGCGCGATAAAACGGTTGCACTGAGACTGCAGCTCCGATTCTTTTATCAGGTCGCTTCGGCGGGTTGCTCCGCCCATCTCCCGAAGCCACTCGGCAAGGATCTGATCCCTATGCTTAGCGATAATCGAACTTAATCCGCTCGTCTTTTGGTTAAGAGTTGTCGCCATTTAAAATGCTCCTGTGTGATTAAAGAACACAACTACCTGATCCCAGCGGGTAGTACTGGCGCATCGCTTTTGCACCTGTGGCGGCTCAAAGCCTGCCGCCATATCGCTATTCTTGTCCTGCGAAATTGACCAGCAGAAGAAAGGAGAAATATCACCGGCTGCTACGATCGTTCAGAGACTAGCCAAAATAGGCGCGGCAGCACATACAGGATTTGCTGTACCCGCCGACCAAACCGGGCGCGGCATCGTAGCCGCAATGCCGGAAAGACGATGAGTACGCACCTAACCCGATTGACCTGCCACTGACCCACCTCAGGTCAGAGCGACCTACTGGTGACTTCTTGGACTGCAGGCGCAGCCGTAGCACATATAACGGGCAGAATGGCGGTCACGCGAGTTCCGTGGCCATTTGACTGGATTTGCAGAGTGCCACCTAGCTGCCGCAAGCGCTCGCGCATTCCACGAAGCCCGACGCCCATGCAACCCGAGGCCCCGAACGTGGACTGCTTTTCAGGCGGAATCCCTTTGCCCGCATCTTCGATCTCAACTCTTAAACAGGCGTCGTCTTGAATAACGCGAATTTCCGCCATGGGACTCCCAGCATGACGATGAATATTGGTGAGGCACTCCTGAACGACCCGGAAAATGGAGAGTTCCATTTCTTTGGACAAACTCGCAAAGGTCTGCGGGATGTCGAGCTTTGCGTCGATTTTGCTGCGTTCGGAGAACCCCTCAACATACCAACGAAGCGCAGAGGCCAGACCTACTTCATCTAGCAACGGAGGATGCAGCAGGTGCGAAATGGTACGAATCTGTCTACTAGCATCGTCGACCATCGCTGCGTTTTCAGAAACGCGTCGCGCCGCCTCAGGGCTTAGCTTATGAGACTCAGCCTCCACCAAGACACTGTTCATACTGATGGCGGCAAGTAGTTGCCCGACGCTGTCGTGCAACTCTCGCGCAATGCGTCTCCGCTCTTCGTCCTGTAATACCGTCATCTGGGCGTTAAGCGCTTCCAGTTGGTGCGTTTTACGATGCAACTCCGCAAACACTTTTACTTTTGCTCGCAGCAACTCTGGAACAACAGGAACAGAAACGTAGTCCACAGCTCCATGTTGATATCCCTTCAACCGGTCCAGGTCCGTCACATGAATTCCCGAGACGAAGACGATAGGCGTGTTTTGAAAGCGCGGGTGATCGTGGATCATCTGCGCCGTTTCGAAACCATCCATTCCAGGCATGCTCACGTCCATGAGCACGAGGGCAATGTCGGTTTTCAGCAGGTGTTCTAGGGCTTCCATCCCCGAATGAGCCTTGATCAGGTTCTCGCCTAGCTCACCGAGCATGGCTTCATAGCTGAGCAACTTGCCCGGCTGGTCATCAACCATCAGGATGTTTATCCTGTCATCCATGGCGCGCTTGAATTCTAGAAATCCACTGGGAAGCCACTGCAACTGCAGCGCACAGGGGTACTATACATTACTCTCGGTCCTCGCTGCATGGAATACAGGGATTCCCGTATTCGCCGTCGACTTGTGAGGCTGGACAGCAAACTTTACCCTGCGGCCTCTTACCCAGGAAATCGAACGGGTATAGCCAAGTTCCTGCTGCAGAATGATTTTGGGTCGCCAAGTCATTTGGCGGCACAATTGCTCCCTTACCTGCGTCGTTTTTTCCGAATTTCCACGAAGCGGCCTGGAGGTGCCGCCGACTGACGGACACGTCGTAAAGGATCGTGACTGAAGGCAACTGCTGAGTTTTGGAGGTGACAACCTTGCGAGGCGAAACCAAAGAACGTTGGAGAGAACTTTGCGAACGGATCGTTGTGGAGCAAGACCCGGACAAACTTCTAACCACAATCGAAGAGCTGCTTCAGGTATTGGAGGAACGCGAAGAAATTACCGCGCAACGCAGGGTACGCGTGCCACCCAGCGAAAAACCTTATATAACTCGTCCGGTCCCTTAAATACCCGTATCTCTCGGCCTGGTTTCGTTCGGTCCGTCTTCCTTGTCTTGGTCTTGTTTATTCACCGGCGGACTGTAGTTTCGGGTGCGCCGTTCCACTAGGAATGGATAAGCGCCAAAACGCTCCCGCATGCGTTCGATGTGCAGGTGCAATGCTTCCCGAAGTTCGACCAGTATCGGCGTGACTTCCTCGTCGTCTTTCTTGGAAAGAAGTTCCAAGCACAGCCTGCGAATCCTGTCTTCCATACGGAACATTGCGCACCTGCGTCGGACACGCAGCAGCGCTCTATTAAATTAGTTGGGCTTTCCCTATCTGCGCCATACAGCATTCCCGGTAGGCTACGTTTCCGGACCCCACGTTGGATTTTACTGTTGCCCGAGGCAAACAACCGACCGCGAATAGGTACGAGATCAAGAAAGGCGACAGTTCTTTAGCGAGGCCCGACCGCCCCCGCCACCGATATCCGGATTGATGACCAATTCCAACACGGTTACGCTAGAAAGCTCTATCCGATATTCTTCGACCTCGCGTATGGTCTCGGGTGGGCTGAAGTTCCACTGCTGGCGCACAATTTCTTTGAGCGTACCTTCCTGATCCGCAGACCACCGCAACACAAACTCTTGCGTACGCGCAGCTTCGCTTTCCTCAAACACAAGCGATACACAGCTGAGCTTTTGCGGATGATCAAAAATCAGCCGAATGGTTTGGATACCCACCGCTGCCGCGCGCCAGCCTCGCGCCTCACCTGAGACGAAAGCAGACTCAATCGGATAATCCGGGTCTTCCGACGTGAACTCGACTACGGCCGCGCGCTCGATATCTAACCAGCCTTCACCGCGAGTCCGAATCTTCTCCCGAGTTGGAGTAATGAGACGCTTTCGCATGCGCAGCCAGTCTACGGGCGAGGAACCTGTCATAATTTCCGGCTCGCTCCGCTAGAAAAACGAAGGCCTTCTCATGGAAGAAATATCATCGGTTTGCTAGAAACTAGCCAAAATAGACGCGGCAGCACATACAGGATTTGCTGTAGTCGCCGGGCAAAGCCGGGTACGGCCTAGGACCGACAATTCCTTGTTTTTCTGTTGGGCATCCTACTGTACGCTACCGCACAGATGTAGTACACTTTTTGCCTCGAAACAAAAGCGGGCCTACCATGAGTAAAAAGGACCGTTATAGCAAGAAAGAATTTACTTGTCCGATGTGCGGCGGGCCAATTGACCTGGATACCGACGATACCGCTGACGAGGACGGCCATGTCATGCATGCTGAGTGCTACTTCAAGCGCGTAGGCGGACACGAGCGTACCCCGCCTGATGATCACCACACAGAATAAGCTTTCTCAGCCTGTGCTTCTAATTCTTCGCCAACGGTCCCTCCGTCTCTTTCCGCCAATTTCTTAGCTGCCGCTGGATAATCTCATAGCAATCACAGGCAGCGCCCTCAAGTTTTGGCATGTCGAGAATGGTGACGTTGCCGCGCGTGTAGCGGATCATCCCGGCCTTTTGCAGCACGCTCGCCGCCACGCTGACGCTTGCCCGCCGGGTTCCAAGCATCTGGCCTAAGAACTCCTGGGTCAAAGGGAGTTCGTCAGAGCCGATGCGATCCCGGCTCATCAACAACCAGCGTGCGAGTCTTTCGTCCACCTCATGAAGCCGGTTGCACGCGGCGATCTGCGTGGACTGCATGGCCATCCGTTGCCCGAAGCGGTGCAACTCTGTTTCCAGTTGAGGGCAACGCGGTAAGATTTGCTTGAAGGCCTCGACATCCACTCGGTACGCTGTACCCTCGCCCTGAGTAATCACCCTGGTGGGACTCGTGCGAAATCCCGCAACAATCGGCAGGCCAACAAACCCTTCTTTGCCGATGAGGCCAACTTCCACGCTCTTTCCATCCGGCTGGACAGTGAGGACGGATTCCAATCCTGTATTTACGAAGTAAGTGAATTTGATCTGCTCCCCGGCTTCATGGAGCAGAGTGTGAAGCTTCAGCCTGACAAACTCCAGTTTCGGAGAAAGCTTATCAAATTCATTGGCCGGCAACTTCAGCAGTATTTCGTTGGTTACGCTGTTGCCGTCTATCTTGTGATTGTGCCCCGGGGTTCTGGATGCAGAAACAGAGGATTTCTTGGCCACAACGGGCTCCTTGGCGAAAACACGTCTGATTTCGCAAGGAACCGCTGCCCATAGGCACGCGGCGGAAAGGTGCTAGAAGAGACTACTTAGACACTACTCTCTTTATTCTCTTCCTGCTGAAAATTAAGATTTACCCGCTCCTTAATCCGAAACTCGACACTTTTAGGATACGGGTATCGCTACAACCTCGCGAGCAGATTCAAGCCTTTCTATCTCAGCCTTGACCTTCGCTATTTTCTCTCGCAAAGAACATGCCGCAAGTGTACGCTGCCGCACACAAGTGAGCACTAATGAACAGTACTTGTCCCGCTTTAGGGATACGCTATCTGTGACCGTCCAAAGGAGGCATTTATGGGTGGTCACCCTTTTCCAGAAATACCCTGCACAATTTGCAGCAAACCAGTTGACCTAACGGTCGATCTGTTTGCCGACGAACATGGCAAGTCCATACACGAAGATTGCTACGTCAAGCACCTTGCATCAGTAAGCCATTTGCCTACCAATACCAATATGACGGCTGATTAGAACCCAAATTAAGCCACTACCGATTTACCCCTAATGTGTGTTCTTTATCGAACTTACATAGTTTCGATGTGTGTGTGCAGTACTCGCGGTATTTGTCCTTCTCAGACAAAGGTCTAAAGTTGAGTTGCCTTTCCTTGTTTGCCATCGGTCGTTCACAGGTACGACTCCGGCCCGCAACCTGCCTAAGGCCCGCGAGGGTTGCGATGGTGCATAGAATCCTTATTGTCGATGACAGCGCCGCAATCCGGCAGTGTCTGCGTTCTTCAATCGAGCGGCAAAAAGACTTGCAGGTTTGCGGCGAAGCCGAAAATGGCGAGAATGCTGTCGCAAGAGTCAAAGAATTAATCCCCGACTTGGTCATCCTCGACCTGCAAATGCCGGTTATGAACGGGCTTGACGCGGCCCGGCGAATCGCCCAGATCGCTCCTCAGCTCCCTATGTTGATGTTTACGATGTACAGCAGTGAATACCTGGTCACGGAAGCTCGAGCGGCCGGAATCAAAGATGTTTTCTCAAAATCGACTGGCATCCCCGACGGGCTGATTTCTGCAATCCAAGAAATTCTTGGGTCGGAAAATGGATCGGAAAATGCATCGAGAACTCCCGCGAAACGCAGCGAATCAGACGCTTAGACTTCACCGCTGCTACCAGACTAAATGCATGTCTGTGTTGTGCTTGTCGAAGGTGATATGCAGGGTCTTGTCGTCACCGGCGGCGAAAGTACCGGAAATTGTCTTGGATATGTCGATCGATTGATCGGCCGTCTGAGCTCGAATGCGGAGAGTGTGCGTTCCGGTGGGAACCTGCAAAGGTTCGGCATCGGTGCCCTGAACGCTCTTGAAGACCACCAGGTGCTTCTGTGTTCCTCCGTGCAGCGGCCGCGTTAGGGCGAGATTGTCGTCGACCCAAACCCACAGCGTGGCTTCTTTGAATTGATGCTGTACGGCGACTTCGATAGTAGACTGAGCAATCACTGGCGGAGTCGATGCGTCCTGGCTTGGGGCTGGGTGTGTCGCTGCAGCCTGGGCTGATTTTTGCTGCGGCTTCGAACGTGAAGCTGATTTTGTCTTGTTGTCGATCTTCCGTGCAGCGGTAGTCGCCACGGAAGTGTCCGGCGTGGCGGCAGATGATGCTGTTCTACCGTCCTTCGGTTTCGAAGTTTCCGATCCCATCGGGCTGGGATTCGCAGATGAGAATCCCAGAGCTTGGGAATTCGAACGTGAATCAGCGGAGGATGTTGCATCTTTCAGACCTTTGCCGGCAGTTAGTGGCGGCACTGGGCCGGTTGCTTTCTGCGAAGCTACAGTATGTCTTGAAGGAATGGCGAGGATAATAAGCGCGGTCACCGCGGCTGCGGCGAAGATGAGATTTCGTATCCTCGCTTTTGCGATTGCGGTTCGAACCAACCGCTGGACCTGCACAATTCCTGCCACATTCTTGACTGGCGCTTTTAGCGCTTGTCGTGTTCCCGTACTCCCCACATACGTTGGAAGATTCCAGGGTGAACTGGTCGTCGAACGGGGATCATGCTCTCCCCTCAGTTCACGCAAAGCAGTTGCAAATTCTGAACCTCGCTGGAAGCGTTCTGCGGGATCCTTTGCCATGGCGCGCGTGATCACGCTATCGAGAGAACGAGGCAACTCCAGATCGAACGAGCTGGCCGGCATCGGCTCGCGATTTACCACCTTGAAGCAAACAGTCGTGGCGCTGTTTCCTGTGAAAGGCGAATGCCCGGTAACCATGGAGTAAAGAATCACACCCAGCGAAAACAGGTCGGACCGGCTGTCGACGCCTTCGCCCGCAAGTTGCTCAGGCGCCATATAAGCCGGTGTGCCAAGAATGCGGCCCGGCAATGTGAAGTGGGCCAGGTTCAGCTTGGCGATGCCAAAGTCTGCAATTTTAGCGTGGCCATCTTCGCCAATGAGAATGTTCGCAGGCTTGATGTCGCGATGAACCACACCCTGGGCATGAGCGTAGTCGAGGGCGTCGGCGAGTTCCTCTGCCAACTGAAGCGCCCTCGGAAGCGGAAGTTTTTTCTCCCGCGAAAGAATCCGGCTAAGGGATTCGCCGGCCACGTATTCCAACACGATGTAAGGTTCGCGGCTTTCGTCATCTTCGCCAACATCGAAGATGGTGACGATACCCGGATGTTGTAGACGACCCGCCGCCTGGGCTTCGCAGCGAAAACGCATTAGGAATTCTTCTTCCTCCTCGGGTTCCAGACCCAGGAGTGAAACGGTCTTCAACGCAACCACGCGATCGATCTGGGGATCACGGGCCTGGTACACGACGCCCATGGCGCCGCGGCCCAATTGGTCCACAATCAGATATCGGCCAAACCGCTTGGTTTCGCGAGCGTCCATAAATAAAAAGGCCCGTGCCGGTAGCGGGCCGGCGCATCGCATCAGTTTCTCTCCGATGCATCTTCCGACAGCTGCAGTAAAGACGAACGTCCTGAAATCCAGCTTCGCGACGTCATTCACTACCGTGCGCTGGCCGATCGCAGAATCGTCGGCTTTATCGAGCCGGCAACTTGTTTCTCAGATTAGAACTGATTCATTGAAGAATCGGTATATTACTGCGGTAACGATGGCCCATAGTAGGGGGAAGTGTGCGGACTTAGGCAATGTATACGGTGTGGGACGGCTCTACTAGCCGCTACTTCGACAGTCCCGCCAGCGATTCCCGGAACATGGTATCGAAGGATGCGCTCTTGCCGTTTTTGACCACGCCGGCGAGCGTCTTCTCCGCCGTTGCCCGCTGATAGCCCAAATTAACCAGCGCAGACAGAACATCTTCTTCGACGGCACTCATCGCGGGCGCGATGGGCTGCGAGATCCCAGCGGCGGGTGGTAACTTATCGCGCAGTTCCAGCACCATCCGCTCAGCGGTTTTCTTGCCGATGCCGGGAATTCGAGTGAGCCGCGCCACGTCATTACCGCGTATTGCGCCGGCCATTTCGTCGGCTGCCATCCCGCTCAGGATAGTGATGGCCAGCTTCGGTCCGATTCCGCTCACCGTGATCAACTTCTCGAACAACTGCTTCTCGGCGGGATGCACAAATCCATAAAGCGCAATCAGGTCCTCGCGAACGTGCGTGTAAACGTGGAGCGCAACCTCGGAGCCGTTTGCTGGCAAGTCAGAAAATGTGGGAACGCTGATATGCAGTTCATAGCCGACGCCGCCGGCATCGACGATCACTTGATTGGGATGCTTGGCCAGCAATTTTCCGCGCAGGTGGGCAATCATGTTAGTAAGAGTATCAAGTACCTAGTACGCAGTATGTGGTAAAGAGGCAGGCCGACCCTGTTCGCACTGGGTACTAGGTACCGAAAAGCCAAACGAAAACGGCAGGGCCGACCCCCTGCCGTTTCTCGTGAAGTTCTGGACCCTTTGCTTTCGCTATTTCTTATTGACGGCTTTCTTCAGTTCGGCCCCAGGGGTAAATTTTGCAACCTTGCGGGCGGCGATCTTGATAGTGGCGCCAGTCTGCGGATTGCGCCCGTTTCGCGCCTTTCGTTGCGACACCGAGAAAGTGCCGAAACCTATCAATGCTACCCGATCCCCTTTTCGTAAAGCGGAGGTGATGCTGCTCACGGCGGTATCAATCGCTGTCGTAGCCTGCGCCTTGCTGATTTCGCAAGCGCCCGCGATCGTGTCAACCAGATCGGCTTTATTCATAGTTTCTCCTCGCGGGTCTCTTTCATACTCAGCACATTCCCGAAGGAAAAGTCCCGCGGCTGAGTTGGGAAACCCGACGGCTGGTATTCTCCTCTCTCCGGGGAGAAAGTCAACTGTGAAAATCCGCGCGGGAAGCCTGTTTCGCACCCCTTAGTCCCGGATTGGGCCTGTCAGAGCCGGGTTTGGCTGGCATTGGGGCGGTTTTCCTCACCTCTCCACAGTCGGCTTCAGGGCTTCACAGGTTGTGCACAGGCCTGAAGCCTTTGCCACTTGCGGGAACACGGGGTCTGGGTGCAAAGTCAGAGGTAGAGCTTTCAGGAAAGAAGGGTTCATCAGGTTGGGAATTAAGACGGCTGCTGAAGTATGTCCGCTATGTGAGGGAACAGGCTGGAAGACGCTCCCTGCCAGCTCGAGCGCTCCGCGAGACCGCCGCGTTACCCGCTGTGATTGCCAACTGCGGGCACGCAATCAAACTCTGCTGGCTGCGGCGCGCATTCCGAAAAGGTACGAGCACTGCGAACTCGCCAGCTATACGCCAGACTTTCCCGGAGCCCATCCCTCGCTGGGGTTCGCTCACCTCTCGGCTTCCAGGTTCGCGCAAGAATACGACCCGCGCGATGGCATGGGCCTGCTGATTATCGGAAAGATTGGCACCGGCAAGACTCACTTGGCGGTCGGAATCACCAAGGACCTCATCAACAGAGGTATCCCCTGCCTGTTCTACGACTATCGCGAACTGCTCAAAGAAATCCAGAATTCGTATAACGCCACGGTTCAAACCACCGAACTGGATGTGCTTCGTCCCGTGTTTGAGATCGACGTTCTGGTTCTGGACGAATTGGGCGCGGTCAAACCGACTGAGTGGGTTTGGGACACCGTCAGTCTTATCCTGAACACGCGCTACAACAACAACCGCACCACGATCATTACAACGAATTTTGAAGATCAACCGGCGGCGGGCGCGAATGGGGCCGCTTCTCCAGCGCGAGCGGCGACCCGCGCCGAAACCCTCGGCGACCGCATCGGAGAGCGCATGCGTTCCCGGTTGCATGAAATGTGCCGGGTGATCAAGATGGAAGGCGACGACTTCCGCCAGAAATTCCGCAGCGCCAGCTTCCGGTAAACCTTTTATCACAGATCTGCTGGGATCAATCTTCAGTAGGGCCTGCTAACATTCAGCAGACTAAAAGGGAGCAACAATGCGCTGGTATCACTACATATCGTACTTCTTCGGCGGAATCTTCCTCGCGAACGCCCTGCCTCATCTGGGCAATGGAATCTCCGGGCATGCTTTCCAGAGCCCGTTCGCATCGCCGCCCGGTGTTGGATTGTCCTCCTCCGTAGTCAATGTCGCATGGGGTCTCTTCAACCTTGCCGTCGGCTACTTGCTCGTGTGTCGTGTCGGTAACTTCGATCTGCGCAAGACCCTGCACATTCTCGTTCTCGGGGCAGGCATCCTGATCATGTCGCTAAATCTCGCCCATTATTTCGGGGCGCTCCACGGCGGGCTGTGAAGAGCGACGACTTCCGCCAGAAATTCCGCAGCGCCAGCTTTTGGCAAACCTTTATCGGGATCCGCAAGGGATCAGAATTTCACGGCTACTGGTTCGCGGTCCACTTCGGTGGTTTCGAAGAACTGGCGAGCCTGGAAGTTAAACATGCCGGCGAGAATGTTTGTGGGGAATGATTGGATCTTCGTATTCAAGTCACGCACCACGGCGTTGTAGTAACGGCGCGCGTTCTGGATGGAGTCTTCGGTCTGGCTAAGCGAGCCTTGCAGCTGCATGAATTGTTCTGAGGCTTTCAGCTCGGGATAGTTTTCCGCGACTGCGAACAGGCTCTTCAGCGAGGCAGTGAGTTGATTCTCGGCTTCAGCTTTGCCTTCAGGCGTGGTGGCCTGCATCGCTTGGGAGCGGAACTTGGCAATGTTTTCGAAGGTGCCTTTCTCGTGAGCGGCGTAGCCTTTGACGGTCTCGACTAGGTTAGGGATCAGGTCATGGCGGCGCTTGAGCTGCACGTCAATATCGGACCATGCGGAGTCGCAGCGAACCCGTAGCTGCACCAGGCTGTTGTACATGCCGATGAGCACGACGGCGATGACGACGAGGATTACAAGGAAGATGATGCCGATCATGCGCGTCTCCCGGAGAAGCTAGAAGGCTGAATCTTGGAGTGAATTTGAAATCCCTGAATCTGGAAATCAATGGGACGTTAGCACAGGGAGGGCGCAAGAGCAAACGGATCACTTCAGTGATAAGATTTCTTACTTCAAGTTTTTAGGTAGTGTCCTAACACTGCGTTGCTGGTCATATCAGCACCAGCTTTGTAGAGCGCAGCAATCTTTCAATTCGCATGGCGCTTCGCCGATTCAAGCGCCTGACAAATGCGTACTCGAAAAAGCTAGACAACCTTAAGTACGCTTGTGCCCTGTATTTCGCGTACTACAATTTTGCCACGTCCACCAGAGCATCCGGGGTTCGCCTGGTGTCGAAGCTGGCGTCACGGATCATATACGGACGTTGCGGGAATTACTCGCAGCCCACAACTAGTTCAGCCTATTCTAAGGGTGGCCCGCAGACTCTCGCCGCTCACCGCGCGACTATCCAACGTCGCGCACAATTTCTCTATAAGATCCGACAGTTTGTTCCCGTCCAATTCCTTACTGGCTTGTTCTGCAAGGATTCGCCAATCTGGGGTTTCTACATTTGGGGTCATAGCGGAACTCCATTTCCAAAGCAACTAAATAATAGGTTGGAGCAACGCGGGCCGTCTGAGCAAAAATGCTCACCACCGAAAATCCTAACAACGCAAGTTTAGGGCATTATCGGAATTGCACGATCCGTCCAGCTTCCTCCCCATGCCGTAGAATCAATTCTTGCTCCTAAACATTGAAAAGCTGATCTACGGCGGCGACGGACTCGCCCGTCTTCCCGCCGATCTGTCAAGTAACGGTCCGTCAAGTAATAAAGATCGCGGACGCGGCAAGGCCGTTTTCGTTCCCTTTGTTCTCGCAGACGAAAAAATCGATGCGGCCATCACTGAAGAAAAACCCGGCTTCGCGCGTGCCCGTGCCACCGCAATCGTGGAGTCCTCGCCTCAGCGCGTTCCGCCGCCATGCCCGTATTTCGCGCGCTGCGGCGGATGCCACTATCAGCATGCCACCTACGCGCATCAACTGGAAATCAAGAAAGAAATTCTGCGCGAGAACCTGCGGCGTCTCGCCAAGTTCGAACTTCCGTGCGAGATTCAGGTGCATCCTTCTCCGCCCTGGAATTACCGCAATCGCTCGCGCCTGCAGGTACAGACTCGCCCGCACTTCGCCGCCGGATACTTCAAATTTGCCTCGCATGAGCTTCTGCTGGTCGAAGAGTGTCCCATCAGTTCGCCTCTGATCAATCGCGGCATAGCCGCGCTCTGGCAATCGGGACGAGCCGGCAAGGCCGTCGAAGGCGTGCGCGAAGTCGAATTTTTCGCCAACAGTGACGATACACGCCTGCTGGCCGAGTTCCTCTGCGCTCCCGAAGCTCGACGCGCTGCCGTGCGCGCCTGGGCCGAAGATCTCTGCACGGCCACGCCGGAGATTGCCGGCATCGTCGCCTTTCGTGAGCCGCAAAAAGGCGTGCACGAGCCGCTGGTCACGGTCGGAGCCTCCGAGTTGACGTATCAGACGCGCAATAAAACCTACCGCGTGAGCGCGGGCGCATTCTTCCAGACCAACCGCTTCCTGGTCGATGAACTGATCGAAATCATTACAGCGAACCGCTTCGGAGAGCTTGCCCTCGATCTCTACGCCGGCGTAGGCCTGTTTTCCACAGCCCTGGCATGTAATTTCCGTCACGTAATTTCCGTTGAGTCGTCACAGACAGCCACGAGCGATCTTCAATACAATCTGCCTGTCAATGGAAAGGTGGTTGCCGCTGAAGCCGAGCAGTACCTCAATACAGGAAGGGCGGCGGGTTTAGCCTGTGTTGGTGCAACTTGTGAAGGAGCGCGCGGATCGTCCGCGCAGTCTCGCGGCAACGGGAAAAAACATAAGGTCGGGAATGGCGCAGTCCTCCCCCAGCTGCCCCATCCCGACCTTATCGTGGTGGACCCACCCCGAAGCGGCCTGGGAGATTCAGTGGCGCGAACGCTAGCCAATTTGAGTGCGCCTCGCGTGACCTACGTCTCCTGCGATCCGGCCACGCTAGCTCGCGATATGGTTCCATTGCTGGCTGCAGGTTATCGCGTCGACGATGCGCACCTGGTCGATCTGTTTCCCCAAACCTACCACCTCGAAACCGTGCTCCACTTAGTCCGCTGACAGATTTGTAGTGGCGCGCACGGCGATAAGCTTTGAGGGGTGGAGCTTTGTTTTGACGGGGCAGCTTTGTTTTGACGGGGCAGCTTTGTTTTGAAAGGGCGCGGCTTCAGCCGCGCCGTATTCCCGCCGATCAATTGCCGGCTTTAGCCGCTAGGGTGAATCAAACAGACCAACGAATGCCGCCTTTGCCCCCCATCGATAACCCGTCCCTGCCCACCCCACCCAAATTCCAACTCAAGCCCACCCGCCAACCCATGCTCTGGGCCGCCGTCGCCTATTCCATAGGAATCGTCGCAGGAACCCACGCCTGGCGTCCGGCCTCGTGGTGGCTCGCCGCCGGAACTGCCTTTCTCGCTGCCGGTCTCTACTTCGTCAGAAAACAGAAAAGAAAATATCTCAGCGCGGCCTTGGCTCTGGGCGCCTTCTTCCTCGCCGGCGCACTCCATATCCAGTTGCGAGGCTCGGCCACGCTTCCCGACGTTAGCCTTCAACCATTCGCCGACGGCCAGCCCGTCGACATCATCGCGCACGCAATCACAGATGCCAAGCTAAAAGAAACCGCTCCCAAAGAACTCCGCCAAACCCTCGACGTCGAAACCGAACAGATTCTTCTTCCTGACAACACGGTAATTCCCGCGCGCGCCGGAGTACGCCTCAGCATCTACAACACCCGCGAATCGCCAGCAAATTCAACTCCGCCCGTCATGCGCCTCTTCCACTACGGCGAACGCATCCGCCTTCCCGTCAAGTTAAAGTTGCCCCGCAACTTCCGCAATCCCGGAGCCTTCGACTATCAAGGCTACCTCGCCTCCCACGGCATCGCCGCGCTGGGCTCAGCGAAAATCGAAGACGTTCAACTACTCCCCGGCTTCGTCGGCAGCCGTCTCGAACTCTTCCGCGCGCGCATTCATTGCAGCATCATCGCCCAGGTGCACTCGCTTTGGCCTCCGCCCCAAGCTGCACTGATCGACGCCATGGTCATCGGCGAAGAGGCTTTCATCGATCGCGATACTCGAGTCGATTTCCAGCGCTCCGGCACCTATCACATTCTCGTCGTCTCAGGCATGAACGTCACCATTCTCGCCTTCGTCGTTTTCTGGACACTTCGCCGCCTGCGCCTCGGCGAAATCTCGGCCACTCTTCTCACAATTTTCTTCTGTGTCCTGTACGCGCTTCTCACCGAAGTTGGTGCTCCCGTATGGCGCGCCACTCTCATGTGTGCCATCTACCTCGGCACGCGTCTGCTCTACCGCGACCGCTGCATGCTCAACGCGCTTGGCATCGCAGCTCTCGCGTTGCTCGTGTTCGATCCTCGCCAGCTCTTCACCGCCAGCTTTCAGATGACGTTCGTTTGCGTGCTGATCGTGGCCGCCATCGGCCTGCCGCTTGTCGAGCGTACTTCGCAGCTTTATCGCCAGTCCCTCGCCCACTGGGATTCCGACGACTACGGAGGACTGCTCCTTCCGCGCGTCGCCCAGTTCCGCCTCGATCTCCGCTTGATCGCCAGCCGCCTCGCGCGTTTTTTCGGCCAGCCCCTGTCCTTAAGAATGACCCGCGGCATGGCAATCACTTGTCTGCGCGCCTTCGAACTATTATTGGTATCGGCCGTAATGCAGATGGGCCTCGCCCTGCCCATGGCATATTATTTTCATCGCGCCACTACGATCGGCCTGCCAGCGAATGTCGCAATCGTTCCTCTGACTCAACTTCTCCTGCCCGCTGCCCTCATCACCGCAGCCTTGGGATATCTTTCCCCCTTGCTCGCAAAACTTCCCGCCGTGCCCGCCCTCTTTGCGCTGAAAGCGATCACTGGCACCGTGCACGGCCTAGGAGGCCTGCGCCTCGCCGATCTGCGCGTAGCAACTCCGTCTGCGCCCATGATCGCCGCGGCTTCCGCCGCCTTAATTCTTGTCATGCTATGTGCCCGCCGTCGCGCTCTTCTCGTGCTCGCCGGATTGCTTTCGTTGCTCGCCACCTCCATCGCGCTCGCCTTCGTTCCTCCCAAACCACA
Source organism: uncultured Acidobacteriaceae bacterium (assembly GCA_964407505.1). Lineage (GTDB taxonomy): Bacteria > Acidobacteriota > Terriglobia > Terriglobales > Acidobacteriaceae > Sulfotelmatobacter. The sequence goes on from CAYOVU010000222.1 coordinate 31,568, forward strand.
AACTCATCCCGGCGTTCTTGAGGTCACTTCCATCGACGTCGGTGAAGGTGATTCCATCCTCTTAGTCACGCCGCAGGGCCGCACCCTGCTTGTCGACGCCGGTGGCCCTACTTGGGGAACAAGTTCGCAACTCGACTTCGGCGAAGATGTCGTCGCCCCTTATCTATGGACGCGCCGCATCTCCCGCCTCGACGCCGTCGCCATCTCCCACGGCCACTCCGACCACATCGGAGGCATGTCCGCCATCCTCAAAGATTTCCACCCCAGAGAATTATGGATAGGCCTGCTGCCCCCGAGCCGCGAACTCGATCATCTGATCGCCGAGGCCCACGAACTCGGAATCAAAGTCATACGCCATTGGGAAGGAGATGAATTCGAATTAGGCGGCGCGAAAGTAGAGGTGCTTTTCCCGCCGCGAGACTGGCCCGTCGGCCTCGCGCCTAAAAACAACGACTCGATGGTCCTGCACGTCAGCTACGGCGCCACTTCGGTTCTGCTCGAAGGCGATGCCGAAAAAGCCGTCGAACGCCGCATCGCTGCCATTCATCATCCCCACGCCGATCTGTTAAAAGTCGGCCATCACGGCAGCTCGACCTCTACTACCGCTGACATTCTGGAAAGCGTAAAGGCTAGCGTAGCCGTAATCTCCGTCGGCTTCCGCAACTCCTACGGCCTGCCCAAGTCCGAGGTTCTCTCTCGCCTGCAGTCCTCCGGCGTTCACGTCTACCGCACCGACGTCAACGGCGCCGTAACCTTCTACCTCAACGGCCACTCCGTCACGCCGTCACTTCCCCCGCTCGAATAACCTCTTGAAACACGCGGGGGCCCAAGGGAACATCGCTGAAGTTCTAGTTGTTGTTAGCGGAAGTCCTGGAGGAAACGAGCGAATAGAGAAACAGTAAAATACCTGACGCAAAAAATATCCCGCCAAACACCGCGAAAGACATGAAAGAAACCGCATTGTTCCAACACAGGCTCAGCGCCTCAATGGCAAGTCCTAAGATCAATAGAATTCCTGAAATTCGCAGTTTTCGTAGCATCGTTCCCTCCGTTTCGCGTTATTCCGCCGGCCTCCAAAACTTCACCTGGTCGAGCTTGTCGACAGGATGAATGGTGTCGTGGCAGCCTCCGGTAGTGCACGAAAACTGGTTCGATTTCAGATCGCCCATCATTGTCGAATGTGTGGGACTCTCTTCAAAGGACCGTGCCCCGGCGTGGCAGTGCAAGCATTCCCGGTTGTTGTAGGGGTGGTAGAGGCGGATGGGATGCATTGGTGTTCCGAACCAGTAGACATAAACGTGGTGCAGCCCCTCCAGCTTGGCGTGAATGGTGCCGAACATGGCGTAATCGGTGTGGCACGTGTAACAGGCCTTGTCCGCGGGAACCCGATGGTTCTGGAAGTGCGCGGCGGGAATGTAGGAGGGATCGTCCACGTACAAACTTCGCCCGTAAGGTTCCATGATGTGGCAGGAGAGGCAGAATTGTGTTTGTTCCGAGCGTTCCATGTGCTCCGATGCGCCCACACCGGCCACGACGAGCGGAACCACGAAGAGAGCAAGGAATGCAACGATTTTCCCCTCTCGCGAAGCGGTAATTGACGGTCGGATGACCACCACCAGGATCAACAAGATGCTGGCGCCAATCAAAAAGAACACGACAGTCGAGGGAAACATCATTGGATAGTGTTCAGATGCTACCTATGCTACTTGATTTATTACCGCGCTGCGGGATCAACCCACTTGCGCCAGCATTCCCGACTCCCGCCCTTAAAAACTCTCCCACCGAAGGTACAACTTTCAGCCTTCACTTACTTCCCGCGCCGTCGCCCCGCTTCTCGCGCTCCTTGCCCGACGTGAGGTTTCCCCAATGCCTCGCTCCCCACGCATCCACTCCCACCCTTCCCGATACCCTTCATACCGATATCGCTCCGGATGCCTCGGCTTCTCCGGCAAAATCGTCACCGCCTTTTTCGGCTTCCCCCGCAAAAGCACTCCCGCCGGAATCACATACCAAACATCTTCCGGGATCACATACGCCGCAAAAAAGTCCACTCGCTTCAGCGTGTAAGGTTTGCTGCCCGCCCCCGGCTTGAACTGACACAGATATCCGTACTGCGTCCGGCAGTCCGTCGACTTCACCTGCACCCGCAAAATCCGCTCCCCGGCCTCAATCCCCACATCGTAAGCCGACGAATCTCCCCACGGCTTCGACACCTTAAACCCCAGCCTCACCGCCCTCGCCATAAACTGTAACTCCACCCACTCCCCCCGCTCCTTGAACGTCCTGAACCCCACGCACTTTGTCATCTCCCCGCTCCTAATCTCTCAAGCCTGTCATTCCGACCGAAGCACTCCATTCCGTCAGGAATGGAATGCGCAGTGGAGGAACCTGCTTCCTCTCCACTGTCACTCGGACGTTTTCTGAAGTTGTCATCCGCCCCGTGTCTGAAGTTGTCTTTTCCGACCCTTATCCAACCCTTGTCATTCCGACCCAAGCACTCTATTCCGCCACGAATGGAACGCTCCGCAGAGAAATGTGCTTTCATCTCGAAACTATTATCTTGAATTGTCATTCCGGCCGAAGCATTTCATTCCGACAGGAATGGAATGCGCAGCGGAGGAACCTGCTTCTCCCTGCTGCGACGACAAGCCGCCACCACCGAACTCCCACCACAACCGTGGAGGAGCGGCCCTTCAGGAGCCTGCCCTGAGCGAAGCCGAATGGGCCGCGTCAGCCCCCAAAACTCAATGGGTTTCAGCCCAAAAGAAAGAGCGCAGCCGATAGGCCGCGCTCTTTTAATTCCGCAAGTCCCTATTATTCTTAAAGTTTTACTCTATATTTCCATTATACCATACTTCACACCTAAAAGCGACATAGCTTCCACAAATATTTGCTCAATGCTATGACCACTTTACCCTCATTCGCCCCCTCCCACCCTCTTGACAACTTTTTCGCCACTCCTCCCTAGCCGCGAAGCGGCGCAAGAATGCAGCCCACGGCGCAAGCCGTGGGTAAAAAGTGAAAATTGAGCCAGCCTCGAAGGGGCGGAAGAATCATGGCGCACCGTCCCGAAGGACAACTGAGTGTAACCAGCCTGATTCTTGCCGGCACCATCACAGGAAAGGCTGCCCCACCCTTCGCGATTTTCGAAGGGTGGGTACCACGGCCGAAGCACCCTGCCCTGAGCCTGTCGAAGGCACCCACGCCATTCGCCGCCACCCCATCCGCCGTCGGCCGAGCAGAGACCGGGGAGGGCACAGCTTCCAGAGCCTGCCCTGAGCGAAGCCGAAGGGTGCCGTCAGCGCCCCAAAAAAGATTCAAGCTTCAGCCGCCGAGGGAACCTTCCCCTGCGTCTGCGGCACCCCCGCACCTGTCATCCTGAGGAAGCGGAGTCGCACGCAACGCGAGCGACTCCCGACGAAGGACCTATGCAACTCGCCGCCACCTAACCCGCCGCCGGCCGAGCAGATACCGGAAAGGGCACGGCTTCCAGCCGTGCCATCAGAGCCCCCAAAAATGATTCCGGCTTCAGCCGCTGCGGGAACCGCCCAATAACAACTGTCATGCAGAGCGGAGCGATGATGATCGCAACGCGATCGTCACCGCGAAGTCGAAGCATCCCTACCCTCACGCGGCTGCCGCGCTGCCGATGAACTAAGAAGTCGAGGCCCGTGTTGCCCACCCTTCGGCTCGGCTCTGGCAGGCTCTTCCGAAAATCACGGAAGGCGGGGCAGCCTCAGTCGTGACAGCACAATGATAAAAACCAAAGGTGAGCCGTAAACAATCGCTGCGAGCGGCCCTCAATAACAACGAAGACCCCCCGCAGCTTCTTTACTACTGGTTCCAGCTCAGGTTGGCGACGCCCCCTTGAGGCGGTATGTTCCAGCAGATCAACTGCATGTTACTGCCGCTGGCAACATTTACGGTGGTTGAAGCCGTCTGGGAGATCCCGTTGAAGGCGATTGCAGGCGTGCCTTCGATCGAGGTTCCCGAGGTGCCCGTATACGCGTACAGATAGCAGTTGAACGTGTTCTGGGCAGCCGTCCCTTGCCAGAAATCCCGGACGGTCACAGTTTTTTCTCCCGCGTTGTCGATGGGCAGGTCGAACTCCAGACTGACAGTATAGGTGCAGTTGTTGAACACCGCTCCGTTGTCCTCAGTTACGCAAGTGTAGGGGTCCGAGCCCAGAGGATTTTCCACGTGGTAAGCGCTGAACGCGGTGTTGGACCGTGCGAATGCGGGAGCAGCTACGACGGCCATAATGGCGAGGCAGACTCCCAGGACGAGTGAACTAGCTTTGACCTTCATTCTTTGTTTCCTTCTTCGGCAACTTAGTGCCGACGGTAATTGGGTTAGGTTGACGATGTGCCGCCCCTCCGCGCCGAGTTACCCGGAGGGCCAGCAAACCAACTTCGATCCACTGCGCTGAGAGCTGGGCTCAACCCCAAATTTGTCTCTCATCCCTTATGGCGAAATTCGCGAAAACATGTCTGTGGAAAACTTTGCTGCTGAATTGCACTCAGCGCCTGAACTCCAACCTAGTAGCAACCACGAAGGGTGGAGTATCCTGAGGGCCTTTAGCGGATGCGCCGTCATGCAAACGGTGAATCAGATTTCTTCTCGCGCATGCCCACAGGAAGTTAAGATGTCGCCTGAAGATTTTGAAAGGCTCCTCCGGTGGTTCGGGCCGGATCGCGATGCAGCGGCCAGAGAATATTCAGTCGCGCACGAGAAGCTCACTCGTTTTTTCCGTTTCAACTACTGCAATTGTCCGGAAGACTTGGCCGACGAGGTGATGAACCGCGTAGCGAGAAAACACCCCGATCTATGGGAAGGTAGAATCCACATCGCGGTTTTGCTGGGATTCGCCCGTTACGTGCTGAAAGAATACGAGTGGAAGCGGGATATGTTCGTCGACGTGGCTTCTGTCGATACGAATGCGGAAGTCAGCCAAGCTGGCTCCAGCCTAAACAGGAACGAGGAAGATGAGATCAGGTCAGGATGCATCGACAGTTGCCTGGCAAGGCTGCCCAGAGATGATAAGGAGCTCCTCTTGGAGTACCATAGATATGAGGGCGCCGCAAAAATCTCCCGCCGTGTGGCGATGGCCCAGGAGAGGGGCATGACGCTGAACTCCCTTAGACTAAAGGTCTGCCGTTTGAAGTCGGTACTGGCTGAATGCGTCAGGCTCTGCTGCCAGTCCGGTGGCACGGCAAAGGTGCAATGATGCCAAGGGAAAAGCCCGACGCGCACAAATCAGCGCCGCACGAACCAGTGCCGCTGCCGCCAGGCCGGCTGGTGGGCAGCAGCGCAACGACGCTGAGGGTAAAGCCCATCGCGCACGAACCGGTGCCGCACGAACCGGAGCCCGTCCTTTACTTCCTCATCCTCCGCCGTTACCTCCTCGGTGTCTGCACCCCGGAAGAAACCAAAGAGCTCGACCTCGCCGTCGCAGACGAACGCATGCACCCTATGTTGGAATTCGTCGAGGACAAACTGATTGAAGACTACATTAGTGGCGTGCTCAATGAGCCTGATAGATCCCGCTTCGAGGGACGCCTCCTTCTAAGTCATGCTGTCGTCGAAAAGATACATATCACAGCAAACCTCATGGGTCGGCATGATGTGGCACGAGACCTACGCAAAAGGGTCGAAACCGCTAAGAAACAGCGTTCGGCGCCATCTATGACTCGGCTCGATCCCGTAGGGCCGGAACAACCGTCCGGCATCTTGCCAGCTGGCATCTTGGGGGCGCTGTTGGCTCTTGGCGCGGTGTTTTTGGCGGCCATTATCGTAACACTCCCGACACTCCCGACACACCACCAGTCGTTGCCACCTCCCCCCCACTCCGACACTCGGTCCTCTCCGGACCTTCCGTCGATCCCAAAGGCGGGGGTGTATCAAACAGCAGGCGTGTCGCATGGTGCCATATTGGTTTTAGACCTCAGAGATCCTCGCCTCTCCGTCGAAACAAGCCTGACGGCGCGTAGCGCGGCGTCAGTGCACGGGCTAAACGGGCAAACCACGTTGCAGGTACAAACCCCGTTGCAAGTACCTCGCACAACGAAGCGTCTCATTCTCCTGCTGCCGGCCGGCAGCAAGGAAGGGAACTACGATATCGCGCTGTTCAGCAGCACCGGAGTCGAAGTGTTGCGCTTCGCTGGCAAGGCCGAACGAACGGATCACCCTGTCACGCTTGTTGCTGATGCTGATCTTGGACGCATCAGCCCTGGAGCGTACCTTCTAGGCGTACGACAGCCAGGCTTAGGATGGACACAATACCGCGCTCAGTTGTTCTGAACCCCATTCGCGAAACGTCGCTGCTAGTCAGATATTTCACCTGCGCAGAGACGTAACCTGCTGCGCGCCGCGGGCATCACCTTTCCCTCGCTGCTATAATCAAGAATTGCGCCCATGTCCCCTAAGCGTCTGATTCGTTCCACAACAGTTTTATCCATCCGCCGCAACGGTAGCGTGGTTCTTGCCGGAGACGGCCAGGTTACGCTCGGCGAGTCCGTCATCAAACATACTGCGAAGAAAATTCGCCGCCTTTACAACGACAAGATCCTCGCCGGATTCGCCGGCTCCACCGCCGACGCCTTCACCCTTTTCAGCCGCTTCGAATCGAAGCTCGAGCAGTACCACGGCAACCTCGGACGCGGTGCCGTCGAGCTGGCAAAAGACTGGCGCACCGACAAATTCCTTCGCCATCTGGAAGCGTTGCTGCTGGTTTGCGATAAAGAGCAAACCTTCCTGCTCAGCGGACAAGGCGACGTGATCGAGCCCGACAGCGGCGTGGCCGCCATCGGTAGCGGAGGCCCCTACGCTCAGGCCGCCGCCGAGGCGCTCTCCCGTCACACCCAGCTATCCGCCCGCCAGATCGCCGAAGAAGCCATGAAGATCGCCGGCAAAATGTGCATCTATACCAATGACACAATAACGATAGAGGAATTGTGAAGCGTCGTTAGTCGATGGTCGTTAGTCGTTGGCTCACACGCAACGGCGAACGATCAACGACCAACGACCAACGACGAATTTATGGCCATCTACTTACCCAGCAGCGCCGAAGAAGAACAACTCGCCCTCGACGAACTCACCCCCCGCGAGATCGTCGTCGAACTCGACAAACACGTCATCGG